>JAWWPF010000220.1:0-12246 GCA_033850795.1 Nocardioidaceae bacterium
TCCCGGAGCCAGTCGCCGACGCTGAGCCGGTCGAGCCGGTGCAGGTCGGGGCAGCCCAGCGGGTCGGCGGGATCGATGCCCGCGACCACCTTGGTGAGCGCCTCCTCGACGTCGTGGTACGACGCGATGTCGGCCGGCGTGAACCACGACGGCCAGTCGCCGACGTCGACCGACCCCGGGACCTGGCGGGTGATCTGGCCGGGCTCAGCGACGTAGGAGGGGACCAGCGTCAGGCCGAGCTCCTCGACGAGCCGACGGTATGCCGTGTGGCCGTTGCCGACGACCTCGCCGCCGAGCTGGACGAGGCGCCCGTCGTCCAGCGGGACCTGCTCCACCCGGCCGCCCACCCGGTCCCGGGCCTCCAGCACGGTCACCGTGGCGCCTGCAGCTTCGAGGTCCCGGGCCGCGGCGAGGCCCGCGAGCCCGGCGCCCACCACCAGGACGTCGCGGCGGGTCACCTGCTCACCTGAGCACGACGGCGTGCTCGGGCAGCCAGCCGACCTGCACCCGGTCCCCGGCGTTCCACCGGTCGTCGGCCCGCATCCGTGGCAGGTTCTGCTCGAGCACGGTGAGGGTCAGGCCGGGCCCGACGGAGACCAGGTACTGGGTGGTCGCCCCGTGGTAGCTGGTCGAGACGATCGTCCCCGGCGTCTGCACCATCGTGGCGGTGAGGTCGCTCATCCAGATCTTCTCGGGACGGATCGCGATGCTGACCCGGTCACCGTCGGTGGAGCCGGCATGGCCGGGCACCGGGACCCGCAGGTCCGGCGTGACGGAGACCACGCCGCCGGCGTACGTCCCGCTCATCAGGTTGCTCGTGCCGATGAACTCGGCGGCGAACACCGACGTGGGGTTCTCGTAGACGTCCTCTGGGGTGCCGCACTGCTCGATCACGCCGGCGTTCATGATCGCCACCCGGTCGCTCATGCTCAGGGCCTCGTCCTGGTCGTGGGTCACGAACAGGAAGGTGATGCCGACCTCGCGCTGGATGGACTTCAGCTCGTCCTGCATCGCGTGGCGCAGCTTCCGGTCCAGGGCGGCGAGGGGCTCGTCGAGGAGCAGCACCTTCGGCCGGTTGATCAGCGCGCGGGCCAGGGCGACCCGCTGCCGCTGGCCGCCGGAGAGCTCGGCCGGCTTGTCGCGGGCTCGTGGACCGAGCTCGACCAGCTCCAGCATCTCGGCGACCCGGCGGTCGATCTCGGCCCGGTCGACCCCTCGGCGGCGGAGCCCGAACCCGACGTTCCCGCGGACGTCGAGGTGCTCGAAGAGGGCGTAGCTCTGGAAGACCGTGTTGACGTCGCGCCGGTGTGCCGGAGTGCTGGTGACGTCCTCGCCGCCGACCAGGACGCTCCCGGACGTCGGGTCGTTGAACCCGGCGATCATCCGCAGGGTCGTGGTCTTGCCGCAGCCGGACGGGCCGAGCAACGAGAAGAACTCGCCGGCGGCCACGTCGAGGTCGAGCGAGTCCACCACGAGCGAGCGCCCGAAGGACTTGGACAGCCCACGGAGGGAGACGGCGTACTCCGGTGTCGAGGCCTCTGCCGCCGACGCGGTCGGCGCGGCTGTCTCCGTGGAGGTCAGCGGGGTCTTCATCGGCGTTCGCCTCCGGTGATGAGGTCAAGGCTGGACGACGTGCGGTTGAGCAGACGTGGCAACAGCAGGGCGGCCACGATCACCAGCGCCGAGACGAGGAGCATCAGGGTCCCGACGGCGTTGATGGCCGGGGAGACCCCGAAGCGGATGGACGAGTAGATCCGGACCGGCAGGGGTTGGGGATCCACCCCGGTGGTGAAGAACGCGAGCACGAAGTCGTCGAAGACCAGGGCGAACACCAGGAGCCCCGACGCGATCAGGGCGGGTACCAGCGCCGGAAGCGTCACCAGCCGCACCGCCTGCCAGGGCGTGCAGCCCAGGTCCCTGGCCGCTTCCTCGACCTCTCCGGACATGCTGGCCAGCCGGCCGCGGACGATGACCGTGACGTAGGCGATCGAGAAGGTGATCTCGGCGAGCACGACGGTGAGCAACGACAGCTTGAGGCCGATCCCCGTGAAGAAGAGCAGCGCGGCGACACCGGTCACGATCTCCGGGGTGACCAGCGGGAGGAGGGTGAGGGCGCCGACCACCCGGCCGCGCCTGGACCGGACCCGCTCCAGGCCCAGGGCCAGCATGGTGCCCAGGACGAGGGAGCCGAGCGCGGAGACGAAGGCGATCAGCAGGCTGGCGGCCAGGGAGTCCAGCAGTGCGGCGTTGTGGAAGAAGTCCACGTACCAGCGGGTGCTGAAGCCGGAGAAGGCCGACAGCGACTTCTTGTCGTTGAAGCTGAACAGGGCGACCGCCAGGATCGGCAGGTAAAGCCAGGCGAAGAACAGCACGGTCACCGCCACGGCGGCCGCCGGCTTGCGCTCGAGGCTCCGTCGGCGGCCCATCACAGCTCCCGCGCCCGCGACGCGGTCGCACGCAGGTAGACGACCATCAGCACGGTCAGCGCGGCCATCATCGTCACGGTCATGGCCGAGCCGAGCGGCCAGTTCTGACCCTCGAGGAACTGCTGCTGGATCAGGTTGCCGATCATGAACGTGCCGGACCCGCCCAGCAGCTGGGCGCTGACGAAGTCCCCCAGCGCGGGCAGGAACACCAGCAGGATGCCGCCGTACAGCCCGGCGCGGGTCGCCGGCAGGGTCACCGAGACGAAGGTCTGCCACGGTGAGTGGTAGAGGTCCTTCCCCGCCTCGACGAGGGCCACGTCCATCCGCTCCAGCGACGCGTAGATCGGCAGGATCATGAACACGACGAAGCCGTAGACCAGACCGCCGATCACCGCCCACGGCGTGTTGAGGAAGGTGATCCCGTCGCCCAGCCCGGCCTTCCGGATCGCGCCGTTCACCAGGCCGTCGTCGGAGAGCAGCGCCTTCCACGCGTACATCCGGATCAGGTAGCTGGCGAAGAAGGGTATGACGACGGCGGCGACGAGGGCGTTCTTGTAGCGACCGCCGTGCATGGCGATGGCGTAGGCGACCGGATAGGCGATGAGGATCGAGAGCACGACCGTGACGAGCGCGTACTCCAGCGACCGGAGGAACAGCCGGAGGTAGACCTCGTCCCACAGGGCGGCGAAGTTCCCCGTGGTGGTCCCGAAGACGGGGGAGCCGTCCCGTGTGGTGGTGCCGAACGACAGCAGGACCACGATGACCATGCTCGAGACGAAGAACGCCACCATCCATGCGGTCGGCAGTGCGAGCAGCGCACCCCACAGCCGGGTGCGCTGCGACGAGCGTCGCCGGCGGGCCCGGCGCTCCGAGCGCGCCACCACCTCGGTGGCCACCTCAGCTGGCCTTCACGTCGGTCCAGGTCGCGGCGCGCCGCTGGACGGCCTTGGAGTCCAGCAGCCGGAAGACGGTGGGGTTCTCCAGGTCCTTCACGTCGACGTCGCACGCGGGGACGTCCTTGGCCAGCTTCTTGAAGGCCCCGACCGCGTCGCGGACCGGGAACGGGTAGTAGAGGTACTGGCTGTTCTTGATCGCGTTCTCCGGGCGGAGCAGGTAGTCGATGAAGACCATCGCCGTCCCCGGGTGACGTGCGTTGGCAGGGATCGCGTAGGCATCGGAGTTCAGGGGCGAGCCCTCCTTGGGCGCCTCGAAGTCGAACTGCGTCTTGTCCTTGGCGAGAGACTCGCGCAGGTAGAGGAAGTCACCGCTCCACATGTGGTGGATCCACGCGCCGCCGCCGTTCATGTCGTTGATGTCGTCGGAGGAGTAGGCACGCAGGTACTTCTTCTGGCTGATCAGCAGCTTCTTCATCTCCTGCAGGTGCGCGGGCTTGGCCGTGTTGACGTCGTAGCCGAGGAGCAGGGCCGCCATGGCGAGCGCCTCGTCCTGGTCGTCGAGGGTGTAGATGCGGCCGGCGGCCTGGGGGTTCCACAGGTCCCGCCAGCTCCCGGTCATCGTGTCGACCTTGTCGGTGCGCCAGCCGATGCCGGTCTTGTAGACCGTGAAGGGCACGGAGACCCGTGACCCGGCGTCGTACCAGGGGTCGGTGAAGTACGAGCCGGAGTAGAAGACCTGCTCGGCGTTGGAGAGCTGGTGGTGGTCGATCGCCCGGATCTTGCGCTCCCGGCGCAGCTTCGCGACCCACTTGGCGATCGGGAAGACGATGTCGTACTGGTTGCCGGCGGCGATCTTGGCGTACATCCCCTCCATCGAGTCGAAGTTGGACTCGATGATCTTGACGCCGTACTCCTTCTGGAAGCCCTTGAGCACACCGGGGTCGAGGTAGTCGGCCCAGTTGAAGTAGACGAGGTTGCCGTCGATCTTCGCCTTCGCGGACTTGGGAAGCGGCGCGGCGGCCGTGACGTCGTTCTTGACGTACCCGCAGGCCGACAGGCCGGACAGGGCGCCGAGTGCCACGCCGCCGCGGAGGAAGGTCCGGCGGCTGGTCGGGGGCGGGGTCCAGGTCATGACCGCGACCCCCCGAACAGCCCGGCCGGCTGTGGCAGGGGGCCGTCGTGGCCGACCAGCACCCCGACCGTCGCGGCCAGCGTCGCCCGCGCCTGGACGAGCGTGAGGTTGGGGTCGTTGGCAAGCACGCGGGCACCGAGCCCGTCGCAGAGGGCCACCGCGGTCTCGGCGACGGTCCTCGCGTCGACGGCCGGGTCGAAGACGCCCGCCTCGGCGCCCTCGGCGATGATGCCGGCAACGGCCTCGTAGAGGTCCTCGTAGAGCTCGGCGCCCACCTTGGCGAGCTCGGGCTGGCGGATGCAGAGCAGCGCCAGCTCCTGCCAGAGCAGCCACTCGTGGGCCAGCCGCTCGTCACTGGGCAGGCACCGGTCCAGGAAGGACGACAGCCGCTGTGCGGGCTCGTCGCCGGCCTCCTGCATGGCCTTCTCGTTGAGGAGGCCCGAGACGCCGTGCGAGTAGGCCAGCACGTCGGCGAACAGCTGCTCCTTGGTGACGAAGTGGTAGTGCAGCAGGCCCGCCGAGACGCCGGCCTCCTTGGCGATGGCCGCCATCCGCACCTTCGCCAGCCCGTCCCGGACGATGCAGTCCGCGGCGGCCGCCAGGATCCGGTTGCGGGCCTCCGCCGCGGCCAGGTCGCGCTGGTTCGGCTCCTTCGGCCGGGTCTCCGCCATGGGTCGCTCCCTCCGGCCGCCGCATGCGGGCGTCTGACTGTTCAGTCAGTCAGCGACTCTAGGCTCGCGCTCTGGAGGCGTCAAGGGCGGTGCGGCCCGCGCGACGTCGCGGAGGTAGCGCTGGTCGAACGCGTACACCCAGGCGTCCTTCGCCGGGAACACCCCGTGCTCGAAGGCGCGGGAGGTGACGCCGCGCTGGACCCGCTCGCACGCCTCGTTGTCCTGGCGGGTGACGAGCTCGTTGAAGTCGATGACCGGCTGCGGGTCGAAGTGCGGGTCCTCGAACGCCTCGGGGCTGAACAGGTACTCGGTCACCAGGCGGCAGCTCCTCGGGCCGGTCGGGAACACCGCCGTCGCCAGGGCCGTCGAGCCGTCGACATCGAGGAACATCCCCGGATAGACCGCTGCGCCGAAGTAGGCGGCCGGGCCCTGCTGACCCTTGAGGCCGGGCAGCAGGGGCAGCCGGAGCCTCGGGTCGGCGGCCACGGCGGTCCGCCCGTCGGCGAGGGTCACCCCGCCGTCGTCGCGGCCGGTCTCGAAGATGCTCCCCTTGCGGTATGCCGGGACGACGGCCATGAGCTCGGGGTGCACGGTCGGGCAGTGCAGGCACTCGTTGTAGTTCTCCAGGACGATCTTCCAGTTGGCCTGCACGTCCACAGTCGACAGGTGCGCGATCCGCAGCTCGGCCAGCCCCACCCGGGCCAGACCGAGCACCTCGTCCTGCTGGGACGCCAGGAAGTCGCGCAGCGGCTCCGGCTCCTCACGGGACAGGTTGACGAAGACGAACCCTTCCCAGACCGCCGTGTGGACCGGCCAGAGCGAGGTGCGCTCCCGGTCGATCTCGTCGGGCTCCACCATGGGGGTGGTCACCAGCGTGCCGTCCAGGGCGTAGCCCCAGGCGTGGTACGGGCACCGTAGATGGGTGCGGACCTCGCCCTGCTCGGCGTCGCACAGCCGCGACCCACGGTGCCGGCAGACGTTGTAGAACCCGCGGATGCGGTCGTCCTTGCCGCGCACCAGCAGGATGCTCTCGCCGGCGATCTCGAAGCGCAGCCAGGTCCCGCGGGTGGCAAGACGGTCGGCCCGTCCGGCGTACAACCAGTTGCGGAAGAAGACCCTCTCCCGGTCCACCGCGTAGGTCTCGTCGGAGTGGTACGCCGCGCCGGGCAGCGTCTTCCGGATCGGCTCGGCGGCCATGGTGGCTCCTCGGTCGGGCTTTCGCGTTCGCTAACTGTACAGTCAGTCAGTTGGCCGTGGCCATGCCGGGCCGCGACCGGCGACGAACCCGGTCAGGCGCGGGCCAGCCGACGTCCCGGGACGCGGTGCTCCGCGGGGAGCAGCGAGAACGCGAGGAGGTAGATGACTCCCGTGACGACCAGGAGGTTGTCGTAGCCGGTGAGCAGGGCGCCGTACTCCAGGCAGCCGCCGACGATCGCGCCCAGCAGGTTCACGGCGAACGCCTCCTGCGAGTCGGCGGTGGCCGCGAAGCGCTTCGCGAACGCGACGTTGGCCAGGAAGATCGGCAGGAACGCCAGGACGGTGGCCACCAGCAGTCGGGGAAGGAACGGCAGCCCGAGCAGGTAGTCCGGATGCACCAGCCAGGCGAGCGCCAGGGACAGCAGGATGCCGGCGAAGACGACGCGGAGCGGTGGCGTCGGCAGCCGGCGGGTCGTCTCCACGGCGGCCAGCACGACGAGGAGCACGCCGGTGAAGACCAAGGCGTTCACCAGCCACGTGGTGCCGAACAGCAGGGCGAACGTGGCGACGTTCTTCGTCTCCAGCAGCAGGAACGCCGCTCCCATGAAGAACAGGTCCGCGTAGGGGCGCATCTGGCGCACCGGTCCCCCCACCGTGCGCACCATCAGCACGGACACCAGCAGGACCCCGAGAAGCGTCCAGACGTACAGGAGGGGCAGACCGCCGCCACGGAAGTAGAGGAACGGCGCGTTGTCCGTCGCCGGAGCGACGACCCGCGTGGTCGGCCGGTAGGCGGTCGCGCATGCCTGGTTGTTCTCCTGCACCGCGACGGTGACCACGGCCTGGTGACGGGTGAACCGGTCCACGCACGGCGTGTGCCCGAAGGACGTCGCGGCGGTGCCGGCCAGCCGGTCGATCAGCCAGTTCTGGCGGTAGAAGTTGTACATCGCGAAGCCGCCGCCGGACCGGAGGTGGTCCCTAGCCGCCTGCAGCGCCTCCTCGGTGAACAGGAACGACTCCAGCCGGATCTGCGAGGCGCCGGTGACGAGCGCCAGCGAGTCGGGGAGTGCGAACAGGATCAGGTCGTAGGTGCTGTGCGTGTTCTGCAGGAAGGCGCGTCCGTCGTTGACGTGAGTGGTGACCCGCTTGTCCTGGTACACGTGGTCGGGGTTGCGCCGGCGACCCAGCTGCAGGATCCGGGGGTCGATCTCGACGGCGTCGACGTGCTTGGCGCCCTTGCGCAGGGCGATGGCCACGTCCGACCCGGACCCGGCCCCGACGACCAGGACGTTGTCGAGGCGGACACGGGGCAGGCGCTTGTACGGCGTGTCGTACTGCTGGGGCGAGTGCTCGAGGCGCCACGAGGCCATCGCCATGGTCTGGTGCGGCACGCCGTTGACCCAGATGGAGACCGCGCCCGGACCTGCCTTCGAGGAGTGCGTCTGGACCTTGTAGTAGGGCGACCAGCTCACCCCCGGGGTCAGCGTCTCGGAGAGGAGCATGCCGACGACGACGAGGCCGCCCACGCACGCGACCAGTCGCCGGCGGAGCCCCTGGTTCAGGGCGACCAGGGCGAGACCCGCGAGCGTCCCCCAGACCACGGACGGCGCCCAGAGGAGGGAGAGGACGGTGAAGGAGCCGATCCCGAGCAGCGAGCCGAGGAGGTCGTAGCGGTAGGCCGTCAGCGGCGGGAGCACCCCGAAGGACCGACCGACCACCTCCGCAGGCCCGGCCAGGGTGGCGGCGACGAGCACGAAGATCACCGGCAGGGCGAGCCAGGCGGGCGGGCCGCTGACGCGCATGGCGGTGAAGTAGATGACGTCGCTGCCCTGCCGCTGGATGGTCACCGGGAAGACCAGGGTGATCACCACCAGCACCGCCAGCAGCGGCGCCGTCCAGGGAAGCGCCGTCCACGTCCTGCGGCTGATCAGGAAGCCGACCCCGATCCCCAGGAAGGATCCGAGGAGGACGAAGTTGGAGAAGTAGCTCAGGTGCACGACGTTCGCGCCGAGCCAGCGGATCAGGGCCAGCTCGAGGAACAGCATGAGCGCGCTGCCCAGCACGAGTCGGCGAACCGGGTTGCCTTCGTGGTCCACACCAGCGCTGCGACGGAGACGGTCCATGCCAGGAAGGTAGACCTCCCTCCACTCCAGTCCGCTTCGACACCCGCTATTCACCATGTGTATGCACACTGGGTATAGTGCGGTGCCATGAGTGTTCCGCGGATCCTCCTCGGCATCCTCGCCGAGGGACCGGCCCACGGGTACGACCTCAAGCAGGCCCACGACGAGCGCTTTCCCGGCGCCAAGCCGCTGGCCTTCGGCCAGGTGTATGCCGCGCTGGCGAGGCTCGAGCAGGACGGCCTCGTCGAGGTCGTCGAGACGGTGCGGCAGGCCGGTCCCGACCGGACGACGTACGCGATCACGGGTGCGGGCCGAGAGGCCCTCGACCGATGGCTCTCCGCGACGGAGCCTGCGGGCCCCTATTCCGCGGACGACCTGGTCCGCAAGACGGTCACCTCCCTGAGGCTGGGCGGGGACGCGGCGGGCTTCCTGGCCGCTCAGCGGCACGTCCACCTCCGGGCGATGAAGGGCCTGCTGGACCTGCAGGCCGCCACCGCCGACGTGGCCGCACGGATCGTCATCGACCACGCGGTCGAACATCTCGACGCGGACCTCCGGTGGCTGGAGACCGCCGCCGTCCGGGTCGGCTCCACCGATGAGAGGAAGGTGGGTGCATGACCGCCCTGGTGCGGGCCCGCTCGCTGCACAAGTCGTTCGCCCGGACGGAGGCGCTCCGCGGGGTCTCGGTGGAGGTCGGGGCCGGCGAGACCGTCGCTGTCACCGGGCCCTCCGGCAGTGGGAAGTCCACGTTGCTGCTGGGGGAGGCCGGCCGCCCCCTTCTACACGGTCCCGATCGCCCTCGTCGGCGTCGTCCTCCTCGCCGCTCTGGTGCTGGTGGTGTTCTCCATGGCGGTGCACGGCGTCGAGTCGCTGATCGACCATAGGCGGTCGGTCGCCTCCCTGGCCGTGATGGGCGCCTCGGCCGAAGAGCTACGGCGTGCGCAGCGGTGGGAGGTCGGGTTGGTCGCCGTGCCGATGGCGGTCATCGGTGTGGTCGTCGGGTCGTGGCTGACCCGTGCAGCGGGACCTGACAGCCTGCGCACCCCCTGACGTCGCCCGCAGGGAGCGCGTGCCAGGGTGACCGGATGGCCGACTCGCACCTGCCGTCCTCCAACGTCGTCGTGCTCACGGGAGCCAACGGCCTCGTCGGCTCGCGGACGTGTGCTGCGCTGATCGAGCGGGGCGCGACCGTGCGTGCCGTCGTACGTCGCTCGGGGGCTGCGCCGACGCTGCTGGGCGTCGAGGAGCGGGTCGGTGACTTCGCGGACCCAGCGTTCGCGGCAGCCGTCGTCGAAGATGCGGCCGCGGTGGTCACGACCGTCCACCCGATGGGGACGGACTTCGACACCCAGCGCCGCGTCGCGGTCGAGGGCACACCGGTCCTGGCGCGAGCCGCTCGGGACGCCGGGGTCCAGCGCCTGGTGCACGTCTCCACCGCGGGCGTGTACGACCGATCACCGGGTGTCGGCGACGTGGACGAGGGCTCCGCGCTGGTCGGGGACGACGCGGGTGCCTACGCCGTCACCAAGCGGGACACCGATGCCGCCCTCGCCGGGATCGACGGGATCACCCGAGTGCTCCTGCGTCCTCCGGCGATCCTGGGCGCCGGCGCGAGCTCGGTCTGGAACTGCCTCCGGCCCGCCGAGATGCGCAAGGACGAGAAGGCCCGCCATACCGTTCCGGGCGGGACCTTCGCGTGGGTGCACGTCGACGATCTCGTCACCCTGATCGCGGAGACCGCCTCCGGCCACGTGCCGCCGGCGCAAGATCCCGGCACCGGGCCGGTCCTCGGCGCGTGCACCGTCGTCAACGTCGCGGCGGAGCGGGCCACGGCCCGGGACTACTACGAGACGGTCACCAGGGCGCTCGGCGTCGAACCGGTCTGGGACGACGCACCCGCGTGGACCGGCCGCATCCTGGCCGACCGTGCGCACGGGTGGGGCTGGACCCCCACGGTCGACCTCGCCAGAGCGCTTGCCGAGATCGAGCAAGGGCTGCGCGCCGAGCGTTAGGGTGCCTGAGGGCTCCGCAGTGCCCGCCCCGTGGCACGGTGCGGCGCCTCTCGAGAGGGAGGTGGGGCGGTGCGCCGCTGGTACAAGGACGCGGTCATCTACAGCGTCGAGGTCGACTCCTTCCAGGACTCCAATGGCGACGGGTGCGGTGACCTGCCAGGGCTCACCCAGCGCCTGGACTACCTCGACCGGCTCGGCGTCACCTGCCTGTGGCTGAACCCCATCCATCCGTCCCCGTTGCGCGACGACGGGTACGACGTCGCGGACTACTACGGCGTCGACCCACGCCTCGGCTCGCTCGGCGACTTCACGGAGCTGGCGCAGCAGGCTCGAGGGCGCGGCATACGGCTGCTGCTCGACCTGGTCGTCAACCACACGTCCGACCAGCATCCCTGGTTCCAGTCGGCCCGCACCGGTGCTGCCTCGCCGTTCCACGACTGGTACGTGTGGAGTGACGAGGAGCCGCCGGACCGGCGCCAGGGCATCGTGTTCCCCGGCGAGCAGAAGGAGACCTGGACCTTCGACGAAGAGGCCGGGAAGTGGTACTTCCACCGGTTCTACGACTTCCAGCCGGACCTCAACTGGTCGAACCCGGCGGTGCGCGCGGAGATCCGCAAGGTGATGGCGTTCTGGCTCCAGGCCGGCGCGTCCGGGTTCCGCATCGACGCCACGCCGTTCGTCCTCGAGCAGGTGAAGCCCGGAGTCGACCCCGGGCCGCAGGACTTCAGCATCCTCGACGAGTGGCGCCAGGACGTGCAGTGGCACACCAGCGATGCCGTCCTGCTGTGCGAGGCCAACGTCGCGCCTCTCGATGTGCCGAAGTACTGTGCGGCCGCCCCGGAGGGCCCCAACGACCGTGCGCACATGATGTTCGCGTTCCTTCTGAACGGGGACCTGTGGCTCAGCCTCGCCCGTGCGGACGCCGAGCCTCTGATCAAGTCGCTCGAAGGCCTTCCACCACTGCCGCCTATGGCGCAGTGGGCGACGTTCCTTCGCAACCACGACGAGCTCGATCTCAGCCGGCTCACCGAGGAGCAGCGCAAGGACGTCATGGCGGCCTACGCGCCGAAGCCGGACATGGTCATCTACGGGCGCGGGATCCGGCGCCGGTTGGCACCGATGCTCGGCGGCGACCGACGGCACATCGAGCTGGCGTACTCACTGCAGTTCACCATGCCGGGGACCCCGGTGCTGAGGTACGGCGAGGAGATCGGCATGGGGGAGGACCTGTCGCTGCCCGGGCGCAACGCGATCCGCACGCCGATGCAGTGGGAGTCCGGCCGGACCGCGGGGTTCACCACCGCTCCTCCGGACCAGCTCTCCCAGCCGGTCCGGACCCGGGGACCGTTCTCGGCGCGACGGGTCAACGCACGCGACCAGAGGCGCGACGAGTCGTCGCTGCTGCGCTGGTTCCAGCAGCTGATCCACGTGCTGAGGGAGTGCCCCGAGATCGGGAGCGGCTCACCCTCGGTCGTGGACGTTCCGGCACCGCGGTCGGTGCTCGTCCACCGGTTCGACTCGCCCGACGGGGCAATCCTGCTGCTGCACAACCTCGCGGACGTGGAGACGACCGTCGACCTCGGCAGCCTGGGACCGTCTCCGGAGGCGGAGGAGGTGTTCAGCGACGGTCCCTACGGCCCGCTCGGGAAGCGCCTGACGGACCTGCGGCTCGGTCCCTGGGGGTACCGCTGGATCAGGCTCCGGTCCAGCTGACCGACCAGTCGTCGGTCCAGGTCGCACCGGGGGCCAGGGCGATCACGTCGGTGGAGGTCGCGAAGGCGTTCGGCGG
>JAWWPF010000373.1:0-5118 GCA_033850795.1 Nocardioidaceae bacterium
CAGCCTCCTCACCGAGCTGAGGACCAGGTCCTCGGTCTCTCCGTCGAGGTTCGACGTGGGTTCGTCGAGCAGCACCAAGGGGGCGTCCCGCAGGAAGGCGCGTGCCAGAGCCACCCGCTGCCGCTCCCCTGCCGAGAGGCCGTGTCCGCCCGCTCCCAGCCGGGTGCCCAGCCCCGCGGGGAGCCTCTCGACGACGTCCGCGAGACCCGCCGCCTCGACCGCCTGCGCCACCTCGTCCGGGCCGGCGGAGGGTCGCCCGAGCCGGATGTTCTCCTCGAGCGTCCGAGCCAGCAGGTACGGCCTCTGGGGGACCCAGGCGATGAGGCTCCGCCACGACTCGCGGTCGAGCTCCTCGAGATCCCGGACGCCGACCTGCACGTGCCCGGCCTCGGGGTTCAGCAGTCCCAGAAGGAGACCCAGAGCCGTCGACTTGCCCGAGCCGCTCGGCCCCGTCAGGGCGACGACCTCGCCGGGCTGCACGGTGAGGGAGAGGCCGTCGAGGGCGGGCACCTTCTGGTCCTCGAAGCGCACGGTGACGCGGTCGAGGCGGATCTCATCGGTGGAGAGGTCTGCCACCACGTCGCTCGTCGCCCGGTCGGGAACCGGGGTGTCCAGGACGGCGAAGATCCGCTCCGCCGCGGCGACGCCGTCCGCGCTGTCGTGGTAGTGAGCCGCCAAGGCCCGCAAGGGCTGGTACGCCTCGGGGGTCAGGATCAGGACGTACAGCCCCGTCCGCAGTCCCATCGAGCCGTCGACCAGTCGCAGGCCCACGGCCACGGCCACCACTGCGACCGACAGCAGGGTCGTCAGCTCGAGCACCAGCGAGGAGAGGAACGCGATCCGCAGCGTACCGACCGTCTCGCGGCGGAGCTCGTCGGCGGCGGCACGCACCCTTCTCAGCCCGGACGCGGCACCGAAGAGCTTGAGCGTGCTCATGCCCGCAACGTTGTCGAGGAACTGACCCGCGAGCCCCTGCAGCGCCGCCAGCCGCCGGCTCGTCCGCGCCTTCGTGCTGGTGCCGACGACGGCCATGAACACCGGGACGAGCGGCAGCGTCACGAGGATGATGGCTGCGGCGACACGGTCTTGCGAGCCCACCGCGAAGAGCACCACGATGGGCACCACCGAGGCGAGCACGACCTGCGGCAGGAACCGCCCGAAGTAGGTGCTCAGCGGCTCGAGGCCGCGCGTCGCGAGGGTCTCCAGTCCCGCACCCCGCTGCGAACCGACCCACGCAGGGCCGAGCCGGACCAGGTGCCCGAGGAACGTCATGCGCAGCTCGGAGGTCACGGTGGCGGCGGCGCGCTCCGCGGAGGCCTCGACGGACCAGGCCGTCACCGCACGCGCGAGGATCACGACCAGAAGCGCCCCGAGCGCCGTCCGCAGTGCCGCCGGCGGATCGTGTGACGCGACGGCGGCCACGACGGCATAGGCGATCAGCCAGGCCTGTGCCACCAGGAGCAGAGCGGTCAGCAGGCCCAGCGCGGCGGTCAGCAGGACCGAGGCCCGCGCTGCCGTCGAGCGGCGGGTCAGCCGGGGGTCAAGCGCCGACATCGGCCCTCCTCGGCGGCCGCGATGCGCCACCGATCCCCTGTCGGTCCTCACCCAGCGCGAAGTGCTGCAGTTCGGGATCCGGGAACGACTCGCTGACTGTCCGGTCGAGCAGGGCCAGCTGCTCGGCGACCGCTGCCCGTCTGCCGGGGGGGACCATCGCCTCCAGATCCACGAGCATGGCACGCAAGCGCCGGCAGACCTGGGGGGACGTGGCGCCGTACAGGCGGATCTCGGAGATCGCGAGCTCGAGGTAGTCCTCCCAGCTTCGGGTCGGCACCGTCAGGCGGACCACCCCCTCCCGGTCGCGCACCACTCCGTGCTCGTGCAGCTGTGCCGAGCCGATCCCGAAGAGAAGAGACTCGATGTGGTTGATCATCTGGGTAGCGGTCGTGGGGTCGTTGATCGCCGGCGACAGGGCCCGGATGGCGATGTCGACGATGATCCGGACCGCGAACGCCGGGTCCTGGTCGATCGTCCTCTCGTGGCCCAGGGCGACCATCCCCCGGACCCGGCGTGCGTCGCTCTCGTCGGCCGCCCCCCACAGGTCGGCGAGGACAGCACCCGGGACGACGAAGTCGCCGACGGTCTGCCGCAGCTCACAGACGAGCCGGCGGCGGGCCGCCAGGTCGACGATGCCGCGGACGTTGACGGCCTGGATGGCGCCCGAGCGGTCGCACCGGACCGCGAGGGAGGCTTGTGGCCCCGAGCGCTGCCGCGGTGGGGTCGTCGCACGAGGCATCCCCTCCGCGAGCGCCGTTGCCGCCACGACGGCGAGACCGGACCTCGCCATGGCAGCGGCCACGGCGACCGGGCGCAGGGCGTGCACGAACCGGTCGAGATAGAGCAGCAGCAGGAACAGGTCCAAGGTCACCGCGACGCCGGCGACGGTGACCCCGAGGTCTGGTACCCCGCCGGAGCCCACCTCGCTGAGGAGGATGTAGGCGAACGCGAAGGTGGCCGTGAACGACGCCAGCACCACCTTCTGGAGCCGGTCGCGGTACCACAGCCGCATGAAGCGTGGGGACAGCGTGCCCGTCGCCATCTGCACGACCAGCACGCCGATCGTCACCACCAGACCGACCAGGCCGACCATGGCCGCCGCGACCGCCGAGAGGAGGGCACTCGCGGTGGACGCGGAGTACGACCAGCCCGGGGGGAGCGGGATCCTCCCCTCGAGCCTCAGGTCGAGGTAGGCCAGCCCGATGCCGATGACCGTCCCGAGCAGGGGCACTGCCCACAGGCTCTGGCGCAGGTGCTGACGCAGTCCGAACCGGGCGGCCCAGGACGGTCCTCGCACCACGGCGGCCGCATCCCTCAGACCGGAGCCACGGCTTCGGTCCCGTGCAGCGCCTCCTGCAGCGCCTCCTCGTCCTCGTGCGACAGGTTCGACTTGAGCACGGTGCCACCGAACTGCTGCAGCGCCTCGACGGCCTTGTCCCCGGTCGCCTGCTCGAGGATCAGGAAGAGGGCCGACGTGCCGGGCTTGAGGACCTCCCGGACCTGGTCCTGGAACTCCTTGTCGATGCCCGTCTTCGCCACCTTGCCCATCAGCGCGCCGAGTCCCGCGCCGACCGCCATACCGAGGAAGGGGATGAAGAACAGCATGCCGAAGAGGAGTCCCCAGAACATGCCGTACGACGCGCCTCCACCGACCGCGTGGTGGCGGGTGTTGACCTTGAAGGCCCCGTCGGCACCGCGGCTCACCACCGCGATGGCATCCGGCTGGATGACGAGATCGTGGGCAAGGCCCTGGGCCACCGCCTCGGCAGCCTCTGCCGTCGCCTCGTCGGGATAGCCGATTGCGATCAGTGTCGCCATACTGCGCCTCCTGTGAAGAGTGAAAAGGGTCGGTCACCATCACAGCCAGCCGGGCGCACGGTCGGCTCATCCCGTTGGGATGAGGTCGCTGGAGGGCGTGCGCAGGAGGGTCGAGCCAGTCAACGCGCGCACCAGCAGGTCCATCGGCATCTAGGCGTGGGAGCAGTCATGAGCCAGCACACGACACCCGAGCATGCGGCGCTTCCGACCGGTCACGAGCGGGGCACGTCCGGGTGGGTGGGCTGGATCGCCTTCGCCGGGTTCGCCATGACAATGCTCGGGCTGTTCCACGTCGTCCAAGGTCTCGTGGCCGTCTTCGACCAGCACTACTACGCCCTGCCACAGAGCGGCCTCCTGGTCAGCACCAGCTACGACGCCTGGGGATGGGTGCACGTCATCGCGGGCCTCGTCATCATGGTGGCCGGCGTGTGCGTCCTCGCCGGACAGACCTGGGCGCGAGCCGTCGGGACACTGCTGGCCCTGGTCAGCGCCGTGCTGAACATCGCCTTCCTCGGTGCCGCGCCGCTGTGGTCGGTCACCATGATCGCTCTTGACGTCGTCGTCATCATGGCCCTCACCGTGCATGGTTCCGAGATCAAGGCCGGAGCCTGATCCGCCTACGAGACAGGCAGCGTCCATCGTGAGAAACGGTCATCAACATGGATGTCCTCGAGGGTCCGATGCCGCGAGAAGTCCCGTGAGGTCTTCCACCACTCGGGGAGGTCTCGTCCATCGAGGATGAGGACGGGGCGACGGACGGCTCCTACCGTCACAAGCAGTCCCGGTCCCGGGCCGGTAGGTGCAGCAACTCTTCATGGAAGGATGCTCATGACGGATCAGGTGGAGCTGGGGCCCGTCGACTACATCGTGGTCGAGTTCCCCGGCAACAAGATGACCGGTGAAGGCATGCCCCTGCTCGTCGACCTGGTCGAGCGCGGCATCATCCGGATCCTCGATCTGGTCTTCATCCGCAAGGACCTCGACGGATCGGTGAGAGCGTTCGAGGTCGCGGACTTCGACGGTGACGGGCAGCTGGACCTTGCCGTGTTCGAGGGCGCATCGTCCGGGCTCCTGGACAACGACGACATCGCGGAGGCTGGAGCCGTCATCGAGGCGGGCAGCTCCGCCGGCATCCTGCTCTTCGAGAACAGGTGGGCCGCCCCCTTCATCGCCGCGCTGCGTCGCGGCGGCGCCGAGCTGGTGGCCAGCGGCCGGATCCCGGCGAGCGAGCTGATCGGGGCGCTGGAGAGCGCAGAGGCGCACTGATCACCCAGCGGATCACGTTCGTCACCACCCCACAACCCAGGAAGGACCAGCTCCATGCCAGGACTACTCCGAGGTGCCGCCCGAGTGGCCGTCGTCGCGGGCACCGCGACCGCGGTCTCCAACCGGGTCTCCCGCCGTCAGGCCAACAGGTGGGCCGCGCAGGACGCACAGCAGTACGAACAACCACAGCCCGCCGCCCAGGCGCCGCAGGAGGATGCGCCGGCCCAGGACCCCATCGCCCTGCTGACCCAGCTCGGTCAGCTGCACTCCGACGGCGTCCTGACCGATGAGGAGTTCGCCGTCCAGAAGGCCAAGATCCTCCGCTGAAAGAACAGGACCCCTCCCTCCCGGGCGAAAGGCAGTCATGATGACGGAAAAGACACTGGTGCTCGGCATCTTCGACAACGAGACGGCCGCCGATGCTGCGGCGGCCGAGCTGAGGTCTTCTGGCGCCGCCGATCGTGACGCCATCGGGGTCCT
>JAWWPF010000376.1:0-5885 GCA_033850795.1 Nocardioidaceae bacterium
TTCTCCGCGCGCTTGCGCCGCTTGTAGGCGACGTGGCCCTCCCGGTCCTCGGCCCTCGGCGTGGGCCCGCGGCCCTCCAGCGCGCGCTTCACCCGGCCGCCCGACCCGGCGGTCGGGTTGCCCTTGCCGGACCGCTTGACCGCCCCGCGCCGCGAGGAGTTCCCCGCCATCAGCCCGCCTCTTCCCCTGCTCGTGCCCCGTCCCCGGTCTTGTTGAGACGGCGCTCGTTCCCGTTGAGACGGCGCTCGTTCCCGCCGCTCACCGTCACAGCGACCACTTCGGTCCCGTCGGCGTGTCCTCTAGCTCGATGCCCGCCGCCTTCAGCCGATCCCTGATCGCGTCCGCGGCCGCGAAGTCCTTGGCGGCGCGGGCCGCCGTACGCTGCTCGAGGAGCGCCCCCACCAGGGCATCGACGGCCGCGGCCAGCTTCGCCTCCGTGCCCGACGAGGACCCGGCGGACCAGTGCGGGTCGAACGGGTCCAGGCCGAGGACCGCGAGCATCCCCCGCACGGAGGACGCCTGCTCCCGCAGTGCCGGGCTGTCACCGCCGGCCAGCACCTTGTTGCCCTCACGGACCGCGTCGTAGATCGCGGCCACCGCGGCGGGGGTCCCCAGGTCGTCGTCCATCGCGGCGATGAACGGGCCCGGAAGAGCCTCCGTCGAGGCGACCGTCCCGCCGGGGAGCACGGCAGCGGCCCGGGTCAGGAAGTTCTCGATCCTCGCGAACCCGGCCGCAGCCTCCTCGAGCGCCTCGAACGAGAACTCCACGTGCGAGCGGTAGTGCGCGGCGACGATGTAGAAGCGGAGGTCGATGGCGCGGACCCGCTCGAGGACGGCCGGCACGATCAGCGAGTTGCCGAGCGACTTGCTCATCTTCTCGCCGGAGGTGGTGATCCAGGCGTTGTGCATCCAGTACGACGCAAAGGGGTAGCCGGCCGCCCGCGACTGCGCCTGCTCGTTCTCGTGGTGCGGGAACCGCAGGTCGACGCCGCCGCCGTGGATGTCGAAGCCACCGCCGAGGTATTTCAGCGCCATCGCTGAGCACTCGATGTGCCAGCCCGGACGGCCCCGACCCCACGGCGAGGGCCAGGACGCGGTCTCCGGCTCGCTCTCCTTCTTCCAGCCCTTCCAGAGCGCGAAGTCGCGCGGGTCCCGCTTGCCACGCGGGTCCGCGTCCTCGGCCGCCTCCATGTCGTCGATCCGCTGATGCGTCAGCGACCCGTAGTCGGGCCACGAGCGCACGTCGAAGTAGACGTCCCCCGAGGCATCCTCCGCGGCGTACGCGTGACCGGCTGCGATGAGCCGCAGGATGATCTCCACCATCTCGGGCACGTGGCCCGTCGCGGCCGGTTCGTACGTCGGAGGGTCGACGTTCAGCGCGTCGTACGCCCTGTCGAGCTCGCGCCGCATCGCGTAGGCGAGGTTGTACCAGGGCCGCCCCTGCTCGGCCGCCTTGAGCAGGATCTTGTCATCGATGTCCGTGATGTTGCGGATCAGCGTGACGTCGTACCCGCGCGCGTCGAGCCAGCGGCGCAGCACGTCGAAGTTGACGGCGGAGCGGACGTGTCCCACGTGCGGCTCCGACTGGACCGTGAGCCCACACAGGTAGATTCCGACCTTGCGCTCCTCGCGGGGCACGAAGTCGCGCACCGAGCCGGTCGCGGTGTCGTAGAACCGCAGCGGTGCCGAGGGAGGAGTCACCGGCTCATCGTATCGGCGCCACGACGACGGCCGAGTCGGCGCATCGGCAGGGTTGAGGCATGCGGATGCGCCGGGTCGCGCTCAGCCGGCGGTGAACTCCACCCGGTCCCAGCCGGTCGCGCCGTTGGGTACGACGTCCACGCGGACCGCGGTCTGGGTGTAGCCGGAGCGGTCCGTCGCACGGACGGTGAGGAAGTGGTCGCCGTTGGCGACGTGGACGGTGCCCGACCACTGCACCCAGGTGTCGTTGTCCGGGACCCGCCCGAGCTCCGCGCGCTGCCACGGCTCCCCGTCCAGGCGGAACTCCACCGACGCGATGCCGGTGTGCTGCGCCCAGGCGTGCCCGCCGACCCGCAGCGATCCGGTGGGCACGGAGGCGCCGTCGCGGGGGACCTCGACCCGGGACTCGGTCTTGACTGGCCCCTTGGCGGACCAGCCCCGCTCGGTCCAGTACGCCGAGAAGCGGTCGTACCGCGTCACCTCGAGGTCCACCACCCACTTCGTGCCCGACACGTAGCCATAGAGCCCGGGGACGATCGTCCGCACCGGGAACCCGTGCTCGATCGGCAGCGGCTCACCGTTCATCGCGAACGCGAGCATCGCGTTTCGGCCGTCGGTCAGCGCCTGGATCGGGGTCCCGCAGGTCCAGCCGTCCTTGGAGGTCTGCCTGACCGCGTCCGCGTCCGGGCTCACCCCCGCCTCCGCGAGCAGGTCGGCGATCCGCACGCCGCTCCACCACGCGTTCCCGATCAGGTCGCCGCCCACCGGGTTCGACACGCAGCAGATCGTCACCCAGGCCTCTGTCCGCTTGCGCGCGAGCAGCTGGCGGTAGGTCAGGGTGATCTCGCGGTCGACCATCCCGTGGATCCGCAGCCTCCAGTCGTTGGGGTCCACGGCGGGCACCACCAGCGCGGTGTCGATGCGGTAGAAGGAGGAGTTCGGCACCCGCCACGACGTGGCCCCGACGAGACCCGCCTCCGCCCCGGCGGGTACGACGCCTCGGGTGACCGGCAGCCGCAGCAGGCGCCGGGTCGTCTCCACCGCCCGGCGCGACCGGCCGACGAGCCGCCCGCTCGCGCCCACGGCGAGGGCCAGGGCCGTGACCCCGCCGGCGTTCAGCAGGAACCTGCGCCTCGACGCGGTGACGGTGGGCCGCGGCCGCGCCACGCCGGTGAGGTAGTCCAGGAGCAGGGTCCAGGTGACCACGCCGGCCGCCAGCGGGACTACGTCGAATGCCGTGAAGCTGGGCCTGCTCATGGCTGCGATCAGGGCGACCGCTCCCATCGCCCAGAACACCAGCTGTCCGTAGAGCGGGCGGCGCGCGGTCAGCAGGCCGGCGACCGCCGACAGGACGAGGATCCCGACCGTGACGCCGGCGACCAGGAAGGCCTTGTCGTTGTGCCCCACCAGCCGGATGGCCCGCTCCACCACCGGGCCGGGGGTCCGGGCGATCACCACCTCGGCGACCATCTGGACCGGCGTGGCGCGTGCGTGGAGGAGGTCGGTGGCCACGTAGCTCACCATCAAGCCGGCCAGCCCGGCGACGGCTCCCGACAGCGCGAGCCGGGGGCGGGACGCGGTCTCCACCTCCTCATCCTCGCCCCTTACGCAAGCGGGACACCAGAGGCAGGCCCGCCGGCGCGTACGGCATGATGCCAGCCGTGAGTCCCGCGCTGCCCCGCGTCGGCATCGGCACCGACGTGCACGCCCTGACCGACGGTATGGCGCTGCACGTCGCCGGGCTGCACTTCCCCGAGGAGCCTCAGGGGCTGGCCGGCCACTCCGACGGGGACGTCGCGGCGCACGCCTGTTGTGACGCGCTGCTGGGCGCGGCGGGCCTGGGCGACCTGGGCACCGTCTTCGGGACCTCCGATCCGCAGTGGGCCGGAGCCAGCGGTGCGACGCTGCTCGCCGAGACGGCCCGCCGGGTCCGCGCGGCCGGGTTCGAGATCGGGAACGTCGCCGTGCAGGTGATCGGCATCCGGCCGCGGATCGGGCCGCGCCGCACCGAGGCGGAGGCCGTGCTGTCGGCCGCCGTGGGAGCCCCGGTCACCGTGTCCGCGACCACGAGCGACGGGCTGGGGCTGACCGGCCGGGGCGAGGGGGTCGCGGCGGTCGCGACGACGCTCGTCATACCGTCCGCCGGGTGACGAGGAAGTCCGGCCGGCTCAACTGAAACGAGAGCCTTCTCAACTGAAACGAGAGCCTTCTCAACGGGAACGAGAGCCTTCTCAACGGGAACGCCGGGCGGCTCACGGGGAGGCGCGGGGCCCCACCTGCACGACCCCCTCGCGGATCCTCACCTGGTAGGTCGGGACCCGCACCGACGGGTCCTCCAGGCACCGGCCGGTCCGCAGGTCGAAGGCGTGCCGGTGCACCGGCGAGCCGACGAAGAGCAGGTCCTCACGGCGGCCGACGATGCCCCTCGCCAGCATCCCCGCACCCGCACCGCTCGGACGCGCGAACGGGTCGTGGTTGCCCAGGACGTAGACCTCGTCATCGCCGATCCGGAACAGCGCCACGGCGTGGCCGTTGACCAGCGCGGTCGCCCCGCGGCCCGGCTCCAGGTCGCTCCACCGGCACACCGGCGACCAGCCGTCACGACCGACGACCGACTGGCTCATGTCCGGAACGTAGGCGTCCGACGTTGTGCGGAGGTCTCACCGGTGTTTCGCCCAGGAAAACAAGCCTCCCCGCAAACGACTGCCGGCGGAGGCGGCCAAAAGGGTCGTCAGTGCCCGGACCGGTACGGACACGTCAGAACTCGCACTTGCCAGGCGGTGAGCACCGTCACTATCGTTGCGGACGTACGTGATGACGATCCGCACATATGTGCATAGGAGGCCTAGATGGCACGACTGGGTGATGACCCGACGACCGCTCGCCGGACGCTCGAGACGATGTGGCGGATCCGACGCTTCGAGGAGGCGGTGGACGACCTGTTCGCCCGCGGCCTCATGCACGGCACGATGCACCTCTCGATCGGGCAGGAGGCCTCCGCCACCGGCACCTGCTTCGCGCTGCGTGACGACGACGCGATCACCAGCACCCATCGCGGCCACGGGCACTGCATCGCCAAGGGCGCCGACCTCGAGCAGATGATGGCCGAGCTGCTGGCCAAGGAGACCGGCTACTGCCGCGGGCGCGGCGGCTCCATGCACATCGCCGACGTGGCAACCGGGAACCTCGGCGCCAACGGCATCGTCGCCGGCGGCATCCCGATCGCGGCCGGCGCGGGGCTCGCCTACCGGCTGCAGGGGATCGACCGGGTCGTGGTCAGCTTCTTCGGTGACGGCGCCACGAACGAGGGGGCGTTCCACGAGGCGGTGAACCTGGCGGCGATCTGGAAGCTGCCGGTCATCTTCCTCTGCGAGAACAACAAGTACGGCATGTCCTTCTCCACCGAGAAGTCGATCGCCGTGGACACCATCGCCGAGCGCTCCGCCGCCTACGGGCTGCCCGGGGTCACCGTCGACGGCAACGACGTCGAGGCGGTCAACGAGGCCGTCGCCACCGCCGTCAACCGGGCCCGCGCCGGCGAGGGCCCGACCCTCGTCGAGGCGCTCACCTACCGCTGGAAGGGCCACAGCAAGTCCGACAAGAACCTCTACCGCACCAAGGAGGAGATCTCCGAGTGGCGTGACAAGGACCCGATCGGACGATTCGAGACCTCGGTCGTCGACCGCGGGGTGCTGACCTCCGCCGACGTCGAGCAGATCCGCGCCGCCGCCACCTCCGACGTACGAGACGCCGCCCGCCGCGCGAACGCCGCGCCCGACGCCAACCCCGACGACCTGCTCGACGCAGTGTTCGCGACGGCCTGAGAGGACGCCACAGATGACCACCAAGACCAGTGAGCTCCAGACGAGTGAGCGCCAGACCGGTGAGCCCCGCATCAAGACCTACTCCGAGGCCATCCGCGAGGCGATCGGCGAGGCGATGACCGCCGACGACCGCGTGTTCATGCTCGGCGAGGACATCGGCGTGTACGGCGGCGCGTTCGGCGTCTCCGGCGACCTCTACCACCGCTTCGGCCCCGAGCGGATCCGGGACACCCCGATCTCCGAGCTCGGGATCGTCGGCGCCGCGGTGGGCGCCGCGCTCGCCGGCATGCGCCCGATCGTGGAGATCCAGTTCTCCGACTTCACCGCGCAGGCCATGGACCAGATCGTCAACCAGGCCGC
>JAWWPF010000083.1:0-15461 GCA_033850795.1 Nocardioidaceae bacterium
CGCTCCTCCGGCCTGGGGCCGCGACGGCGTACGACGCTCGGACGGGACCGTGATCACGGCCTCGGTCCCGCACGCCACCGAGCCCTCCGGGGACCCGGACCGGACCGCCGCGCGGTAGGTTCCTCGCCATGCGGACCTTCACGTCGTTCGAGGAGGTCTCCGCCGCCGTCGGGGAGGACCTCGGCACCACCGACTGGCTCGAGGTGACCCAGGAGCGGGTCGACGCGTTCGCGGACGCGACCGGTGACCACCAGTGGATCCACGTCGACGTGGAGCGGGCCGCGAGCGGCCCGTTCGGTGGCACGATCGCGCACGGCTACCTGACCCTGTCGCTGATCCCCTGGTTCGCCCCGCAGCTCTACGACGTCCGCACGCCGGGGGCGCGGCTCAACTACGGCGTGAACAAGGTACGGTTCCCCTCGCCGGTCCGGGTCGGCGCGCGCATCCGGGCGAGCGCCATACTCCTGGAGGTCACCGACGTGCCGGCGGGCAAGCAGCTGGTGACCCGCTACACCGTGGAGATCGAGGGCCAGCCGAAGCCCGCCTGCGTCGCCGACACGGTGGTGCTCCTGCTGCCCTGAGGCGGCGCCCGTTCCCGTTGAGACGGCGCCCGTTCCCGTTGAGACGGCGCGCGTTCCGGTTGAGACGGCGCGGATTCCCGTTTGGACGGCGGGGTCGTGCATTACCTACCCGCTGACGGCTCAACGGGAGGGCAGGTCGCGAGTCGGGCGATGACCAGCGGCCGGGCGTCGTACGCCGTGGTGGTTTCGTCCCTGAACTGTGACCTTTCGGACCCCCGGTTGATCCTCACAGTGAGCCTGTACGGTTCACGGTTCCCCGGGCACGCCCGGCTGGCGGAGGGGGCGACGGATGTGGACGGTGATCCACTTCCGACCCCTCCAGGCGGTGGTCGTCACCTTGTTGGCCGGGTTGGTGACCCTCTGCGCGGGCGCTTCACACCGCTCTACGACCGGGCTGTCGAGCAGGCCGAGACCTCGGTGCGGGTCTCGAGCGCACCGGTCCAGGTCACCGGGTTGCAGCTCACGTCGAGAGGTCCGGGCGATGTTGACCGAGGGGCTGGCGGAGCTGGTTCCGCCGGGAGTCCAGCGCTACTTCCGGGCACCGATCCGCAGCACGACGGTGAGCGTGTCGCGGGTCCCCGGGACGGTCAGCTCACCGACCAGCCGGCTGGTATGGCGCGAGGGGATGTGTGGCCACCTGCAGTTCCGCTCCGGGAGGTGCCCGACCCGGGCCGGTGAGGTGGCGGTGAGCGTCGCGGACACGCGGAACTACGGGTGGAGGACCGGATCGGCCGTCACGATGGAGGAGCGGGTCGGCGACCCTGCGGCCGTGAAGGCCCACCCGGCGCCCCGGGCGAGGCTGCGGGTAGTGGGTGTCTACACGGTCGTCCCGGGCGACTACTGGTACGGCGCCGGCCCCACCGGCCAGTCCGGCACGGCGGCCCAGAACACGCGACAGCCCCTGATCGACGACTGGCTGACTCCCAGGTCGACACTGGCCGGCACGGCCGCTGTCGGCTGGCTCGACCCCGCGGAGGAGGTCGACCTGCGGCTCAACCGAGCGGTAGTGGCCAGATCCTCCGCCTCGGACCTCAGGTGCAGGGGTTCAGCCAGCGGCCCACACCACCCGAGGACCCGCTGGGGCCGGTGACGCCCGCCGTCGAGGTTCGCTCGAGTCTGCCGGACGTCGCCGACGAGGTGGCCCACGGCAGGGACCAGGCCGGCGTGGCGGTGCCGGTCCTGATGGTGCAGCTCGGCCTGCTGTCGGTCGTCGTGCTCTACCTCGTGCTCGGCGACGGCGGTCGAGCAGCGACGCCCCGAGGTCGCCGTCGCCCGGTTGCGGGGACAAGGGGTACGAGGCGCAACGGCTGCTGCTGCTGCGAGAGCTCGGCCCCGTTGTGCTCGCCGGTGTACCCACGGGCGCATTGATCGCCGTGGCCCTCTCAGCGCTGGCGAGGGACTGCTGCTACCTCGCCATCCACCACTGGAGCTGCGGACCGGCTTCGTGGCCGCGGTGTCGGGGTCGGCGGTCCTCCTGGGCCAGATCACCGTGCTCGTGACCGCCCGGTTCGCTAGGGAGCCGGTGAGCGACCTGCTCCGGACGGTGCCCCCGCGTCGCGCCGGCGCGAGGGTGGGGCTGGCCGACGGCGCCGTGATGACGGCCTCGGCCGTGGCGGTCGCCGCCTTGGCGAGTGGCGGGTTGCGGGGTCCACTGGCGCTCGCCGCACCGGCCCTGCTCGCGCTCGTGGTCGGCCTCGCTCACCGTGGACGTGCCGACCAGCTGCATCCGGCGGGCGGCGAGCGCCGTGCGCACCCGGGCCAGGAGCGGGGTCGTCCTGGGCGAACCAGACCTGCACTGGCAATCGCAGCACTGCGCCGGCAAGCGGATCACGGCGCTTCGGTCGTCATGACGACGCACGACCCCGAGGCATCGGCGCAGGCGGACGCGGAGATCGCGCTGGACGAGGGCCGGATGAGCTGGCGCCGACGACTCGAGCGCCGTCTCAACCGGAACGAGCGCCGTCTCAACCGGAACGAGCGCCGTCTCAACGGGAACGAGCGCCGTCTCAACCGGAACGAGCGCCGTCTCAACGGGGGTGAGGTCAGGCGATCCGGTCGATGACCAGGGGCGGTGCTTCGTACGCGACCCCCGGGTCTGAGACGGCGACCGCACCGTCGAGGGCCTCCAGGGCGCGGGCGAACCGGTCCGGCTCATCGGTGTGCAGGGTCATCAGCGGCCGGCCCTCGGTCACGAGGTCCCCGGGCTTCGCGTGCAGCTGCACCCCCGCGGCCGCCTGGACCGGATCCTCCTTGCGGGCCCGGCCGGCGCCCAGCCGCCAGGCAGCCAGGCCGACGGCCATCGCGTCGAGGCGGGTCAGCCGACCGGACCCGGGGGCCGGCACGACCTGGGTCTCGCGGGCCACCGGGAGCGCCCCGTCGGGGTCCCCGCCCTGCGCGGCGAGCATCCGTCGCCAGGCGTCCATGGCCGAGCCGTCCCGGAGCCGGTCGGCCGGGTCGACCCCGTCCGCTCCGGCGGCCACCAGCATCTCGCGGGCCAGCGCCAGGGTCAGCGCCACCACGTCCGGCGGCCCTCCCCCGGCGAGGACCTCGACGGACTCGGCGACCTCCAGGGCGTTGCCGGCGGTCAGGCCCAGCGGCGTGGACATCTCGGTGAGCAGGGCCACCGTGGTCACGCCCGCGTCCGAGCCGAGCGCCACCATGGTCTCCGCCAGCTCCCGCGCGGACGCCGCGTCCTTCATGAACGCGCCGGTGCCGACCTTCACGTCAAGGACGAGCGCTCCGGTGCCCTCGGCGATCTTCTTGCTCATGATCGAGGACGCGATCAGCGGGATCGCCTCGACCGTCCCGGTCACGTCCCGCAGCGCGTACAGCTTCCGGTCGGCGGGCGCCAGACCCGCCCCGGCCGCACAGATCACCGCGCCGACATCCTCGAGCTGGTCCAGCATCTCCTGGGTGGACAGCTGCGCGCGCCAGCCCGGGACGGACTCCAGCTTGTCCAGGGTGCCGCCGGTGTGCCCGAGGCCGCGACCAGACAGCTGGGGGACGGCCACGCCGCAGGCGGCCACCAGGGGCGCGAGCGGCAGGGTCACCTTGTCCCCCACCCCGCCGGTGGAGTGCTTGTCCGCGGTGGGCCGCGACAGCGAGGAGAAGTCCATACGGTCACCCGACGCGATCATCGCCGAGGTCCACCGGGCGGTCTCCCGGCGCGTCATGCCGTTGAGCAGGACGGCCATGGCCAGCGCGGACATCTGCTCCTCGGCGACCGCACCGCGGGTGTAGGCGTCCAGCACCCAGTCGATCTGCGAGTCGCTCAGCTCGCGGCCGTCGCGCTTGGCGACGATCACCTCGACCGCGTCGTGCGGCTCCCGGTCCCGGGTCATCGCAGGCCCTCGTCGGGTCCGGCGCCCGCCGCCCGCAGGTCGTCCGGGCCGAAGGCGTCCGGGAGCACCTCGGCCATCGTCCTCACTCCGCTCACGGTGAGCAGGAGCAGGTCCGGGCCGCCCGCCTCGAACAGCAGCTGCCGGCAGCGGCCGCACGGCATCAGCACCGCGCCGTCTCCGTCGACGCACACGAAGTGCGTGAGCCGGCCACCCCCGCCCGCGTGCAGCGCCGAGACCAGCCCGCACTCGGCGCAGAGCGTCACGCCGTACGACGCGTTCTCGACGTTGCAGCCGACCACCACGCGGCCGTCGTCCACCAGGGCCGCGGCGCCGACCGGGAACCGGGAGTACGGCGCGTAGGCCCGCTGCATCACCGCGACGGCGTGCCCGGTCAGGCTCTCCCAGACGTCCTGCACGATCAGCCCTTGACGTAGGGCTCGCCGTCGGCGGCCGGTGCCCGGACCCGGCCGACGAGCCCGGCGACCGCGAACAGCGTCGCCAGGTAGGGCAGCATCCCGAGCAGGTTCGAGGGGATCGTGACCGGCGTCGCGGTGAAGGACAGCACCGTGCCCAGTGCGTCGCTGAAGCCGAACAGCAGGGCCGCACCGATCGCGGCGCGGGGGCTCCAGCCGCCGAAGATCACCGCGGCGAGCGCGATGAAGCCCTTGCCGGAGGAGATGTTCTTGGAGAAGGCGCCGACCGCGCCGATCGTCAGGTAGGCGCCGGCCAGACCGGCGACCGCGCCGCCCATCACCACGTTGCGGTAGCGGATCGCGAGCACCTTGATCCCGACGGTGTCGGCGGCCCTCGGGTGCTCGCCGACGGCCCGGGTGCGCAGTCCCCACCGGGTCCGGAAGAGCGCCACGTCGACGACCACGATGAGCACGTAGGTCAGGTAGACGATGATGTTGACGTCGAAGAACAGCGGCCCGATGACCGGGATGTCGGAGAGCACCGGGATCGCGATGTTCGAGAAGATCTGCGGGTTGTTCAGGCTGTCCTGGTGGGGCTGCATCAAGGCGTCGTACAGGAACCCGGTGACGCCCAGCGCCAGGACGTTGAGCACCACGCCGAGGACCACTTGGTTGACCAGGTAGCGGATCGAGAACACGGCGAGCAGCAGGCCCATCAGGCCGCCGGCCACCATCGCGGCCACCAGCCCGACCCCCAGGTTCGCCGCGAGCGTCCCCACCAGCGCCCCGGCCCAGGCACCGGCCAGCATCTGCCCTTCGATCGCGACGTTGATGACCCCCGAGCGCTCGCAGAGGATGCCGGCCAGAGCCCCGAGGATGAGGGGTACGGCGGTCGCGAGCGTGTTCTGCAGCAGCCCGACGAGGTCGATCTTGCTGCTGGTGGCTCCCGTGCTGGCCCAGCACAGGAAGGTCACCACGAAGCAGACGGACGCGACCGCGATCACCCATGGCGCGGACCGGCGGCCGAAGCCCCGGGCGATCTGCCACAGCCCCAGCGTCATCACGACCAGGCCGAGGACGATGGCGGTGACCCGCGCGGGCAGCACCAGGTCGGGGACGGCGAACCGGGCGTCCGCCGCCGCCAGCTGGAAGGACGCGTCGCGCCCGGACTTGGCGGACAGGCCGAGCAGCAGCGCGCAGACCAGACCCAGCAGGACCAGGACGGTGCCCGTGACGATGCGCCGGCGCAACGAGGTCGGGGGCGCGACGACCACGTGCTCGACCACGGACTGCTGCGGGGCACCGGCGCTCGTGGCGGTCATCCGTTCCATCCCTTCGCCAGTGCCTGCCCGGTCCCCCCACCGGCGACCCGGAGCCGGAAGACGGCCCGGATCAGCGCGGGGGCGGCGATGAAGAGCACCACGAGCGCCTGGATGACCTGCACGAGGTCGACCGGCGTACCGGTGCTCGACTGCATCTGAACGCCACCGGCGTGCAGGGCGCCGAAGAGCAGCCCGGCCAGCACGGTCCCTCCTGGTGTCGCCCGCCCGAGCAGCGCGACGGTGATCCCGTCGAAGCCGATCCCCGCATCGATGTCCTGGGTGATGGCCGGATTGGTGCCGAGGATTTGAGTCACGCCGGCCAGCCCGGCCAGGGCGCCGGACAGCAGCATCACGGCCACGTAGGTCCGTTCCACGCTCATGCCCGCCGTGCGGGCCGCCGACTGGTTCGCCCCCACGGCCCTCAGCCGGAAGCCGACGGTGCTGCGGTTCAGCAGCCACCAGATCCCCCACGCCGCCGCGAGCGCGATCAGCAGCCCGCCGTGCAGCCGGGTCGACCCGCCCAGCAGGTGCGGCAGCCGCGCGTTGGCGTCCACCACCTCCGAGATCGCCTGGCCGTACGGCGGGCGCTGGAAGCCCTTCACCGACAGCAGGAAGGCCAGCAGGTTCAGCGCGATGTAGTTGAGCATGATCGTGGTGATCACCTCGTGCGCCCCGGTGCGGGCCTTGAGCAGCCCGGCCAGTCCACCCCAGAGCGCGCCGCCCAGGATCCCTGCGAGAACGGCCAACACGAGGTGCACCCCCACGGGGAGGTGCCAGGCAAAGCCGACGTACCCGGCGAAGATCGCGCCGAGGATGACCTGTCCCTGGCCGCCGATGTTGAACAGTCCCGCCCGGAAGGCCAGCCCCACGGAGAGGCCACCGAGGATCAGCGGGGTCGCGTCGACCAGCGTCTCCGCTATGGGCCCGAAGATCCCCGAGAGGGTGCCCTCGGAGGCCGTGTTCGGGTTGAAGATGGCGCCCTCGAAGAGGGCGGCGTAGCCGTTCGCGACTGCCTTGGCGGCGGCGGTGAAGGTGTCCCACGGGTAGGCGAAGAAGTACTTCGATGCGGCCTGGACGGCCGGGTCGGCGATCGCGATGAAGACGCCACCGATGACGAAGGCCACCAGGAAGGCGAGGGCGGTGACGAGGACGTTGCCGCGGCCGCCGAGCCGGGACCAGCCACGACGCGGGCGGTCAGCGCCGTCGCCGACGCGGTCGCCGGGCACGTCCTCGACGACTGGGGCCTGTGCGTCGCCGGTCATGGGTGCTCCTTCACGGGCTCGCCGGCCGTCGATCCGCTCGTCGACCCGGCCATCAGGAGGCCGATCTCCTCGGCGGAGATGCCGGCGGGCACCTCGGCGAGGATCTTTCCCCGGTACATCACCGCGATCCGGTCCGCGAGCCCGAGGACCTCCTCGAGCTCGCTGGAGACGAGGACGACCGCCGCACCGTTGTCACGCTCCGCCACGATCCGGCGGTGCACGAACTCCATCGAGCCGACGTCCAGGCCGCGGGTGGGCTGCGCGACGACGAGCAGTCGAAGGGGACGGGACAGCTCGCGGGCCAGCACGACCTTCTGCTGGTTGCCACCCGACAGCGTCGAGGCGGCGGCGTCCACCGAGGGGGTGCGGACGTCGTACTCGGCGACCCGCTCCTCGGCGTTGGCCCGGATCCGGGCCAGGTCCAAGGACGCACGGGAGCCGTACGGCGGCTGGTTGTAGAGGTCGAGAACCAGGTTCTCCGCGACGGAGAAGCTACCGACGAGACCGTCGGCGAGCCGGTCCTCTGGGACGTAGCCGACACCGCGCCCCAGGACGTCGTCGATGTCGGCCGAGGTGACGTCCTCGCCGTCCAGGGTGATCCGGCCCGCCGCCACCGGGACCAGGCCCACCAGCGCCTCGGTGAGCTCGGTCTGGCCGTTGCCCTGGACGCCCGCGAGGGCGTAGATCTCCCCGGCACGGACGGTGAGGCTGACGTCGTCGACGAGCACCTGTCCCCGATCGTCGACCACCCTCAGGCCCTCCACCTCCAGGGTCTCCTTGCCCGGCCGGGCCGGCTCCTTGTCCACGGTCAGCTGCACGGGGCGGCCGACCATCATCGAGGCGAGCTCGGCCGAGGTCGAGGTCGGGGAGGCCTGCCCGACCACCTTGCCGCGCCGGATGACCGTGATCCGGTCCGCCACCGCACGGACCTCGCGCAGCTTGTGCGTGATGAAGACGATCGAGGTCCCCGCGTCGCGCAGCGACCGCATGATCTCCATCAGGTCGTCGGTCTCCTGCGGGGTCAGCACGGCGGTCGGCTCGTCCAGGATGAGGACCTTCGCGTCACGCGTCAGTGCCTTCACGATCTCGACCCGCTGCTGCACGCCCACGGGCAGGTCCTGCACCAGCGCGTCGGCCGGCACCTCCAGTCCGTAGCGCCGGGAGACCTCCTCGACCTCCAAGCGGGCGCGGCGCCGGTCCAGGAACCCTAGGCGGGAGGTCCGCTCACGGCCGAGCTCCACGTTCTCGGCGACGGTGAAGACGGGGATCAGCATGAAGTGCTGGTGCACCATCCCGATCCCCGCCGCCATCGCGTCGCCGGGGCTGCGGAAGGACACCACCTCGTCGTCCACGACGATCTGGCCCTCGTCCGGCTGGTACAAGCCGTAGAGCACGTTCATCAAGGTGCTCTTCCCGGCGCCGTTCTCCCCGAGGAGCGCGTGGATCTCCCCCGGCTCGACGACCAGGTCGATGCCGTCGTTGGCGGTCAACGCGCCGAACCGCTTGGTGATGCCCCGCAGTTCGAGTCTCAGGGCTTCCTCCCTGCGCTCAGGCCTTCGCCACTGGACTCACTTGGGCTGGCTGGGTGAGGTGATCTTGATCTTGCCGGACTCGATGTCCTTGGTGATGGTGGCCAGCTCGCTCTTGACGCTGCTGGGCACCTTGGTGTCGAAGTCGTGGTACGGCGCGAGCCCGGTGCCGTTGTTGGCCAGCGTGCCGATGTAGTTGCCCTTGGGGAAGCTGCCGGAGGCGGCCTGGGAGGTGTACTTGTCCACCGAGGTGGTGATGCCCTTGGTCACGCTGGTCAAGAAGTACTTGCAGTACTGCGCGGCGCTCAGGCAGCCGTCGGTGTCGACCCAGATGACGCTGACCTTGCCGCCTGAGGACTGCGCGGCGGCACCAGCGCCCAGACCGGTGCCCCCTGCGACCGGGAAGATGATGTCCGCGCCCTGCTGGATGAACGCCTTCGAGATCGACAGGCCCTTGTTCTGGTCGGTGAAGGAGGCCGCGAACGTGCCGGCCTTCTGGTTCTTCTCGTTCCAGCCGAGGACTGCGACGTTCTTGCCCTTCTGCTGGTTGTAGTACTGCACGCCCTCCCAGAAGCCGTCCATGTAGATGGTCACCGGCGGGATGTTCAGGCCGCCGAAGGTCGCGACCTTGCCGGTCTTGCTCATCGCCGCCGCCAGGTAGCCGCCGAGGAAGCCGCCCTGGGCGGTGTTGTACTGCAGGCCGTAGACGTTGGAGCCGGACGAGGGCGCGTCGACCTCTGCGAACTGCGTCTTCGGGTTCTTCTTGGACACGGTCTTGACCGCGTCGGCCATCAGGCCGCCGACGGCCACCACGGTGTTGCAGCCCTTGTTGACCTCGGCGTTGAGGTTCGGGGTGTAGTCGTTCTGGGAGTTCGAGGAGACGTAGGAGATCTTGATCCCGGTGTTCTTCTTCGCCGCGTCCTGGAAGCCGGCGTAGGAGGACTGGTTGAAGGAGCGGTCGTCGACGCCACCGGTGTCGAGCACCATGCAGGCCTTGAACGCGCTGCCGCTGGAGGAGCCGCTGGAGGAGCCGCTGCTGCTGCCGCTGCTGCTCGCGCCACTGCTGCTGCTCGAGGACGAGCTGGGCTTCGAGCCGCACCCTGCGACCAGCAGGGCGGTGACGCCGACGACGGCGGCGATCTTGGTCGCGTGACGCACGGTTCCTCCTCGGTTGCGATCCGCCGTTCGGGGATCTCTGCGAAAAACACCGTCACCCTAGCCCTACGGGAGCCGGGGTGGGTCGCCGTGCGGGCGCCGCGCCTAAGTTGTTATGCGCCGGTGACCCGGGCCTCGAACGCGGACAGGGCGGCGGCGGCCAGCACCTTGGCGCCGACCCCCACGGCCCGCTCGTCGATCCTCAGGTCGCCCTGGTGCAGGTCGTAGGTGTGCCCGCCCGGGGTGCGGGTGCCCAGCCGGCCCATGGCGCCAGGCGTGCTCTCGAGGTACCACGCGAAGTCCTCTCCGCCGAGACTCTGGGTGGTCGTCGCCACTCCCCCGGCTCCCAGGACCTCACCGACGGAGCGCTGCAGCAGCTCGGTCGAGACCGGCTCGTTGACCACCGGCGGGACGCCCCGGACGTAGGTGATGTCGGCCTGCACGCCGTACGGCGCCAGCACCTGGACGACAAGCTCGCGGACCAGGTCCTCGGCGTCCGCCCAGGCGACGGCGTCGAGCATCCGCAGGGTGCCGGCGGCCTCGCCGCTGGCCGGGATGACGTTCTTCGCCGAGCCGGCCCGCACGACGCCCCACACCAAGCTGGCCCCGGCGCGCGGGTCTAGGCGCCGGGACAGCGCCCCGGGCAGCTCGGTGACCAGCTTGCCGAGCGCGTAGGTGAGGTCCTCGGTCAGATGGGGCCGCGAGGTGTGACCGCCGTGGCCGCTGAGCCGCACCGTGAGCGCGTCCGCCGCGCCGGTCAGCGGGCCGACACGCAGGCCCACCTGCCCGACGTCGATGGTCGGGTCGCAGTGCAGGCCGAAGACCCGCGCCACCCCGTCGAGGGCGCCGGTCGAGATGACCTCCAGCGCGCCGCCGGGCATGATCTCCTCGGCCGGCTGGAACAGCAGCCTGACCCGTCCGCCGAGGGCTCCGAATCGGTGCGCCTCCGCCAGGGCCAGGCCGGCCCCGACGAGGGCCGAGGTGTGCACGTCGTGGCCGCAGGCGTGGGCCACCCCGTCGACCCGGGACTCCCAGGGTTCCTCCGTGCGGTCGTCGACCGGCAGCGCGTCGAGGTCCGCGCGCAGCGCCACCAGGGGACCGTCGGCGTCGCCCACCTCGGCGAGCAGGCCGCTCTTCGGCAGCAGCCGGACCTGGACCCCGGCGGCGTCCAGCCGGTCCGCCACGGCGGCAGTGGTGCGCTCCTCGGACCAGGCCAGCTCGGGGTGTGCGTGCAGGTCCCGGCGCAGGTCGACGAGCTCGGGCTCGAGACGGTCGACGGACTCGACGGCACGAGCCAGAGCAGGGGAGGGCACGTGGCAAGAGGATACCGGAGCAGGTTCAGAAGGCGTCCGGTGGCAGGTACACGCCCCAGACGTCGCGCAGCGCGTTGCAGACCTCGCCGACCGTGGCCCGGGCTCGCAGCGCCTCCTTCATGGGGTAGAGCATGTTCTCCTGGCCGCGGGCGGCCTCGGTCAGCGCTGCGAGGTGCTTGTCGACCTCGTTCTGGTCGCGTTCCGCGCGGAGCCTTCGGAGCCGCTCGGCCTGCTGCTCCTCGATCGCGGGGTCGACCCGCAGCCCCTGGTAGGGCTCCTCCTCCTCGACCCGGAAGCGGTTGACGCCGACGACGATCCGCTTGTCGGTGTCGATGTCGCGGGCGATCTGGTAGGCCGCCTTCTCGATCTCGTTCTTCTGGAAGCCCTTCTCGATGGCCGCGACCGCACCGCCGAGATCCTCGACCTCGCGCATCAGCCGGAGCGCCTCCGTCTCGACGTCGTCGGTCAGCGACTCGATCGCGTAGGACCCGGCGAACGGGTCCACGGTCTTGGTCACGTCGCTCTCGTAGGCGATCACCTGCTGGGTGCGCAGCGCCAGTCGGGCCGCCTTCTCGCTCGGCAGCGACAGCGCCTCGTCGAAGGAGTTGGTGTGCAGCGACTGGGTCCCGCCCAGCACGGCGGCCAGCCCCTGGATCGCGACCCGCACCAGGTTGACCTCCGGCTGCTGCGCGGTCAGCTGCACCCCGGCGGTCTGGGTGTGGAACCGCAGCATCTGCGACTTCGGGTTGGTCGCCCCGAACTCCTCGCGCATCACCCGGGCCCAGATCCGCCGGGCCGCCCGGAACTTCGCGACCTCCTCCAGGATCGTGGTCCGCGAGACGAAGAAGAACGACAAGCGGGCCGCGAAGTCGTCCACGTCCAGCCCGGCGCGCACGGCTGCCCGCACGTACTCGATCCCGTCGGCCAGGGTGAACGCGATCTCCTGCGCCGGCGTGGCCCCCGCCTCGGCCATGTGGTAGCCGGAGATCGAGATGGTGTTCCAGCGCGGTACCTCCGCACGGCAGTAGGCGAAGATGTCGGTGATCAGCCGCAGCGACTGCTGCGGCGGGTAGATGTAGGTGCCGCGGGCGATGTACTCCTTGAGCACGTCGTTCTGGATCGTGCCGGTCAGCTGGTCGCCGTTCACTCCTCCTTCTTCGGCGACCATCTGGTACATCAGCAGCAGCAGCGCCGCGGGCGCGTTGATCGTCATCGACGTCGAGACCTGGTCGAGCGGCAGGCCGTCGAAGAGCAGCCTCATGTCGTCGATCGAGTCGATGGCCACCCCGACCTTGCCCACCTCGCCGTGCGCGATGGCCGCGTCGGAGTCGTGGCCCATCTGGGTGGGCAGGTCGAAGGCGACGCTGAGCCCACCGGTCCCGTTCGCGACCAGCTGCTTGTACCGCTCGTTCGACTCCTTGGCGGTCCCGAACCCGGCGTACTGCCGCATCGTCCAGGGCCGCCCGGTGTACATCGAGCGGTAGACCCCCCGGGTGTAGGGGTACTCCCCCGGCTCCCCGAGCTGCTCCGCGGGGTCGAACCCGGCCAGCGCCTGCGAGCCGTACAGCGACTCGAACGGGAGCCCGGACTCCGTGCGGTTCTCGTCACCGGCTCCCGGCGGGCCCGCGGTGGGACTCTCACCTTCGGTCATGCCGAGAACAGTACGGCGGGCCGGCGCCGGGCTGCACCGTGAGGTTGACACTCGCCTGCGTGCCGGTCCGGGCCGCGGCGTCGCGACGGTGATGTCAGGATCTGGGCGTGACGCAGACGAGCGCGGTGGCGCAGGTCGAGAAGGCCCTGGCCCGCATGGACGAGGTCGACGGGCTGGTGAGGTCGGTGTGCACCCGCAACGACGCCGCCCTCGACGTGGCCCGGCAGCGGGACCGCGAGTCGCGGGACGGTGCCGCCCGGGGGCCGCTGCACGGACGCCCGGTGCTGGTCAAGGACAACGTCGACACAGCGGACCTGCCGACCTCGGCGGGCTCCCTGGCCCTCGCCGGTGAACCGCCTCCGGCCCAGGACGCGGCGCTCGTCGCTCGCCTCCGGGCAGCCGGCATGGTGGTGCTCGGGAAGGCGAACCTGAGCGAGTGGGCGAACATCCGGGACCCCGGCTCCACGTCCGGGTGGAGCGCGTACGGCGGCCTGACCCGCAACCCCTACGCGCTGAACCGGTCGGCCGGCGGCTCGAGCTCGGGCAGCGGCGCCGCGGTGGCCGCGCGCATCACGCCGTTCGCGGTCGGCACCGAGACCGACGGGTCGATCACCTGTCCGGCAGCCTTCAACGGGTGCGTCGGGATCAAGCCGACCGTGGGCCTGGTGCCGACCGACGGGGTCGTCCCGGTGTCGGTGTCCCAGGACTCGCCGGGGCCGATGGCCGCGACGGTCCGGGACGCCGCCGCGCTGCTCGACGTGCTTGCCGGTGAGGGGGCCGACTACACGTCGCACGCCGTGGACGGGCGGCTGGCCGGCAAGCGGATCGGAGTGCCCCGCACGCTGTTCTGGGGGTACAGCAGCCACGCCGACGAGCACGCCGAGCGCGCCCTCGGGCTGCTGGCCGCCGCGGGTGCCACGATCGTGGACGGGACGGACCTCGACTCGATGGTCGACTTCCCGGCCGAGGCCGAGCTGCTGGTCCTCCTCGCCGAGCTCCGTGAGGCTCTCGGGACCTACCTGGCCGGCCGCCCGGGCCGGGGCCCGCGCTCGCTCGCCGACGTGGTGGCCTTCAACCGGGAGCACGCGGACTTCGAGCTCGCGCACTTCGGCCAGGCGCTGTTCGAGCGTGCGCTCGAGGGTCCGGACGTGACCAGCGCGGAGTACGCCGAGGCGCGGGCGCTGTGCCTGCGCCTCGGTCGTGACGAGGGCATCGACGCGGTCCTCGACGCGCACGGGCTCGACGCGCTGGTCACTCCGTCGTTCGGGCCGGCCGTGCCGATCGACCTGGTCAACCCCGAGGCGTTCACCGGTTCGTGCACCACGCCGGCGGCCCTGGCCGGCTACCCGTTGCTGACCGTGCCCGCCGGGCTGGCGGCAGGCCTCCCGGTGGCCGTGTCGTTCTGGGGCACCGCGCGCAGCGAGGCCACCCTGGTGGAGATCGCGCACGGCTACGAGACGGCTCGGGACGGGGACGCCGGGCCGCTGCCGGAGCCCACCTTCCCCACGTTCGTGTGAGGTCCCGGCGGCGGGGTATTCACAACGGCGCCGTGCGGTAATCGATCTCACAGGGAGCGGCGCAGGGCCACCCGATCCTCGCGGATAGGCTGATGAGGTTGCCCAAGGACACCGACCGGGAGCCAATCCCCCGGGGAAGAGCTCGGGAGGATACGAAGTGGCCAGCTTGCCGGCGGGAACGCTGTACCGGGGGCGTGAGGGGATGTGGACCTGGGTGCTGCACCGCATCACCGGGGTGATGATCTTCTTCTTCCTCTTCGCCCACGTCATCGACACCTCGATGGTGCGCGTGTCCCCGAGCGCCTACAACACGGCCGTGGAGACCTACAAGAACCCGGTCGTCGGACTCATGGAGGTCGGGCTCGTCGCAGCCGTCGTGTTCCATGCCCTGAACGGGATCCGGGTGATCCTCGTCGACTTCTGGGAGAAGGGCCCGCGCTACCAGCGCCAGATGTCCTACGGCGTCGTCGGCCTATGGGTGGTGCTCATGGTGCCGTTCGTGATCCGCCACCTCTCGAACGTCTTCGGAGGCTGACCGGCATGAGCGCACCGACGATCCCGTCCCCGCGGACGCCGTTCAAGGCAGCGAAGACCGGCAACTTCGAGCTCAACAGCTGGCTGTTCATGCGCGGCTCCGGGCTGCTGCTCGTGGTGCTGGTCTTCGGCCACCTGTTCGTGAACCTGATGGTGGGCAAGGGGATCCACGCCATCGACTTCGCGTTCGTCGCCGGCAAGTGGGCGAACCCCTTCTGGCAGGTCTGGGACCTGGTGATGCTGTGGCTCGCCGAGCTGCACGGCATGAACGGGCTCCGCACGATCATCAACGACTACGCCACCAAGCCGAACACGCGCTTCGTGCTGAAGACGCTGCTGTACTTCTCCGCCCTCGTCGTCGTGGTGCTCGGCACGCTGGTGATCTTCACCTTCGACCCGTGCGCCGACCCCGGCTCCACGCTCGCCGTCTGCAAGTGAGGACTGGAACACCATGGTTCAGCAGCACAAGTACGACGTGGTCATCGTGGGGGCCGGCGGCGCCGGGATGCGAGCGGCTCTCGAGTCCGGACAGCGCACCAGGACCGCGGTGCTCACCAAGCTCTACCCCACCCGGTCCCACACCGGCGCGGCGCAGGGCGGCATGTGTGCCGCGCTGGCGAACGTCGAGGAGGACAACTGGGAGTGGCACACCTTCGACACCGTCAAGGGCGGTGACTACCTCGTCGACCAGGACGCCGCGGAGGTGATGGCCAAGGAGGCGATCGACGCCGTCCTCGACCTGGAGAAGATGGGCCTGCCCTTCAACCGCACCGAGGAGGGCAAGATCGACCAGCGGCGGTTCGGTGGCCACACCCGGAACCACGGCGAGGCCGCCGTACGCCG
>JAWWPF010000115.1:0-28941 GCA_033850795.1 Nocardioidaceae bacterium
GGAGCTGTCCGGGCGGGTCTATGGGCGCGACCATGACGACGACGTCCGATTCCGGGTGGTCGCGGACCATGTCCGGAGCGCGATGATGCTGATCGCCGACGGCGTCACGCCGGGCAACGAGGCCCGAGGCTACGTGCTGCGCAGGCTGCTGCGCCGCGCCGTACGCTCCATGCGCCTGTTGGGAGTCGAGGACCGGACCCTTCCCGAGCTGCTGCCCGTCAGCCGGGACAAGATGGCGCTGTCCTACCCGCAGGTCGCGTCCGACTGGGAGCGGATCTCCACGATCGCATACGCCGAGGAGGACGCCTTCCGCCAGACGTTGCGGACCGGGACGACGATCTTCGACCTCGCCGCGCAGGAGGTGAAGTCCAGCGGTCAGACTCAGCTGTCCGGGAGCAAGGCGTTCGCGCTGCACGACACCTACGGCTTCCCGATCGACCTGACCCTCGAGATGGCGGCCGAGCAGGGCCTCGCGGTCGACGAGGAGGGCTTCCGTCGGCTGATGACCGAGCAGCGCGAGCGGGCGAAGGCCGACGCCAAGGCGAAGAAGGGCCGGCACACCGACGCGACCGCCTACCGCCAGGTCAGGGACGAGCTGGGCCGACCTGTGCAGTTCACCGGCTACTCCGAGGTCGTCTCGGAGGGGACGGTCCGCGGCATCATCGACGGCTCCGCCGCCTCGACGTCCTCGGCCGCCGAGGGCGACGAGGTCGAGCTGGTGCTCGACCGCACACCGTTCTACGCCGAGGGCGGCGGCCAGCTCGCCGACCAGGGCGTCATCGAGCTGGGCAACGGCGCGCGCGTGCAGGTCCTCGACGTGCAGTCGCCGATCAGCGGGCTCATCGTGCACCGGGCCAGGGTGCTCTCCGGCGAGGTGGCCGTCGGGGAGCCCGGACAGGCGCTCGTCGACATCGAGCGCCGCAAGTCGATCAGCCGGGCGCACACCGCCACCCACATGGTGCACAAGGCGATCCGCGAGGCGCTGGGGGACACCGCGACGCAGGCCGGCTCTGAGAACGCGCCCGGGCGGTTCCGGTTCGACTTCTCGGCCGCCGCGGCGGTTCCCGCGTCCGCGCTGACCGACGTGGAGGCGCGGGTCAACGACCTGGTGCTCGCCGACCTGGCGGTGCACGCCGAGGTGATGTCGCAGGAGGAGGCGCGCCGGTCCGGGGCGATGGCCCTGTTCGGGGAGAAGTACGGCGACGAGGTCCGCGTGATCTCGGTCGGGGACTGGGCGCGCGAGCTGTGCGGCGGTACGCACGCCGGGCGGTCCGGGCAGCTGGGCGTCATCAAGCTCCTGGGCGAGTCGTCGATCGGCTCGGGCGTACGACGGGTGGAGGCACTCGTCGGCGGCGACGCCTATCGGTTCCTGGCCCGCGAGCACGTCCTCGTCGCCCAGCTCAGCGAAGCCCTCAAGGCACGCCCGGAAGAGCTGCCGGAGCGCATCAACGACCTGGTGGAGCGGCTGCGTGCGGCGGAGAAGGAGATCGAGCGGGTCCGGGTCCAGCAGGTGCTGGCCGCGGCCGGCAGCCTGGCGGCCGACGCGAAGGACGTCTACGGGGTCCTCTACGTGGGCCACCGGGTCGACGGTGCCGGAGCCGGTGACGTGCGCAAGCTGACCCTCGACGTCCGCGGCCGGCTGCCGCAGGGCCGGCCGGGCGTGGTGGCGATCGTCGGGTCGAGCAACGGCAAGCCGGCGGTGGTCGTCGCGGTCAACGAGGAGGCCCGCGCCTGGGGGCTGTCGGCGAACGCCCTGGTCAAGAAGGCGTCCGCGACGCTCGGTGGCAGCGGCGGTGGCAAGGACGACGTGGCCCAGGGCGGCGGCACTGATGTCACGCATGCCGACCAGGCGCTCGTGGAGGTCGAGCACGAGGTCGGCCGCGCGGCGACGCAGCACTGAGGCCGGACCGTGCGGCGCGGAGTCCGGATCGGGGTCGACGTCGGTGACGTCCGGATCGGCGTCGCACGGTCGGACCCCTCCGGGATGATCGCCACTCCTGTGGAGACGGTGGCGCGCGGCCGGGGCGACCTGGACCGGCTGCGTGCGCTCGTGGAGGAGGAGGAGGCGGTCGAGGTGGTCGTCGGGCTGCCGCGGTCCCTCTCCGGTGGAGAGGGGCCGTCCGCTGCACGGGTCCGCGAGTTCGCCGGCGGCCTGGCCGAGGCGCTCTCACCCGTCCCGGTGCGGCTCTGCGACGAGCGGCTGAGCACCGTCTCCGCGGAGGCGGTGCTGCGCGAACGCGGGAAGAAGGGGCAGAAGCGACGCGCCGTGGTCGATCAGGCCGCGGCCGTGGTCATCCTGCAGAATGCACTGGAGACCGAGCGCGGTACGGGGACCGCACCGGGGGAGCTGGTTCAGGCGGGCCCCTCCCGCTAGAGAGTGCAGGACGCCAGAAGCACGGACGGACCACAGATAGGTGTGAGTCAGCAGGTGAGCGACCTCGGACTGGGCCTCGGGAACGACCCCGGGCACGACTCCGGGCACGAGCCCGGTGATGAACCCGGCCCCGGGCACGAGCCCCGGCACCGGCACCGCCGACCGCAGCCGCCGCGCCGGGCGCTCGGGTGCATGGCTGTCGTCCTCGCCCTCGCAGTGCTCGTCGGCGGGGCCTACGTCGTGTTCTCGGTCGGCCTGGGCGCCTTGAAGGACACGCTCGCACCGCCGCCCGACTACACGGGTCACGGGTCCGGTCGGGTGCTGGTGCAGATCAAGAAGGGCGAGGTGGCCGCGGACATCGCGACGACCCTCGCCACCAAGCACGTCGTGAAGTCCGCCGACGCGTTCACCGATGCCGCCAAGAGCGATTCGCGGTCGGTCGGGATCCAGGACGGCTTCTACGCGCTGCGGAACCGGATGTCGGCCAAGTCCGCGCTCGCTGTGCTCGTCGACCCGGCCAACCGGCTGCGGAGCGTGGTGACGGTCCCCGAGGGCCTGCGTGTCGACCAGATCGTCGAGCTGCTGGTGCGCAAGACCGACTTCTCCAAGAAGCAGTACGAGCAGGTGCTCCGCTCTCCTGACCGGCTCGGGCTCCCGTCGTACGCCAAGGGCAACCCGGAGGGCTACCTGTTCCCGGCGACCTACGAGGTGACACCGAACGCGACGCCGCGGTCGATCCTCGTCGGGATGGTGAAGCGGTACGACCAGGCGGCCAAGGACCTGGACCTGACCGCGAAGGCGCAGGCGCTCGGCCGCACACCGCACGACGTGATGACGGTGGCCAGCATCGTCCAGGCCGAGGGGCGGCTCACCAAGGACCTGCCGCGGATCGCCCGGGTGCTCTACAACCGCCTCGACCGGGGCAAGCCGCTGCAGCTCGACACCACGATCGTCTACATCTTCAAGACCTCGGGGAAGCTGACCACCTCGAGCCAGCAGCGCTCGGTGGCCTCGCCGTACAACACCTACCGCAACGCCGGCCTCCCGCCGACGCCCATCTCTGCGCCGGGGGCGGCGGCGATCAAGGCCGCGCTGGACCCGGCGAGCGGCAGCTGGATGTACTTCGTCACCACCAACCCGAGCACCGGGGCGATGAGCTTCGCGACGACCTACAAGGAGCACCTGAAGAACGTCGAGAAGTTCCGGGCCTACTGCAGGACGCACGGCTGTTGACCGGTCGCCCTCCGACCGGGCAGGTGGTGACCGGTCGGCGCCGGTGCGCGGTGCTGGGCTCGCCGATCGCGCACTCGCTGTCCCCGGTGCTGCACCGGGCCGCGTACGCCGAGCTCGGGCTGGACTGGTCCTACGAGGCCCGCGAGGTCACCGAGGAGACCCTGCCGGGGTTTCTCGACGGACTGGACGAGGCCTGGCGTGGGCTGTCGTTGACCATGCCGCTCAAACGGGCGGTGGTGCCTCTGCTGGACGCGTTGAGCGAGCGCGCGGAGCAGGCGCAGGCGGCCAACACGGTGGTGCTCGAAGTCGGCCGCCGCACCGGGCACAACACCGACGTTCCCGGGGCCGCGGCCGCGATCCGCGAGCGATCCGGAGGCCCGGTCGAGCGGGCGCTGATCCTCGGCGGCGGCGCGACCGCCGCCTCCACGCTCCTGGCCCTGGGAGACCTCGGCTGCCGGGAGGTGACCCTGCTGGTCCGTGACGAGTCGCGCGCCGCCGCGACCGTGGCCACCGCAGCCAGGCACCCGGCGCGGCCCGCGGTGTCGGTGCGCCGGCTCGGGGCCGAGGTGCACGACGCCGACATCCTCGTCTGCACGATCCCCGCGTCGGCGCAGAGCGCAGAGGTGACCGCGCTGGCGGAGCGCGTGCCGGTCGTCTTCGACGTCGTCTACGACCCGTGGCCGACGCCGCTGGCGGGGGCGGCGAAGCGCTCAGGGGCGACCCTCGTCTCAGGACTCGACCTGCTGGTGCACCAGGCCGCGCTGCAGGTGGAGCTGATGACCGGGGTCGCGGTGCCGAGACTGGACGACATGCGTCGGGCGGGGGAGCAGGCCCTGGCGGCCCGCGGCCACTAGTCTCGCGCCGGTGAGCTGGTTCCTCGAGCCCGCGCTGTTCGCGGCCGCGGTCGGGCTGGTGACCGGAGCGGGTGTTCCCGAGCTGATCGCGCGCATCCCCGAGCCGGAGCCCGTGGAGGCCGTCGTCAGGGACTCCGCGGATGCCTCCGTCGAGGTTCCCCACGAGGAGTCGGGCGACGGGCCTGGTGTCGCCGCGGGTGGTCCCCCGGCTGATCCGGCCGAGGACGCGCCACCTCCGGAGGAGCCCAAGGAGCTGTACGTCGACATCGCGGCCGCACCCGGGCTCCGCTGGAAGGCCGCCGTGACCACGGCGGTGGTCGCGGGGTTGGCCGCTGCCCGGGTCGGCTGGGCCCCGGCGCTCACGTTCGTGCTGTTCCTCGCTCCGGTCGGGGTCGCCCTGGCGGTGGTCGACTGGAGGACCCGGCTGCTGCCCACGAAGGTGATCGGCCCGTCGTACGTCGTGGTCGCCCTGCTCGCCGCGCTGTGCGCCCTCTCCGACGGCGACCCGCACCGGCTGCTGCGCGCCGGGCTCGGCTGGCTCGTCGCGGGAGGGACGTTCTTCCTGCTCTGGTTCGTCTACCCGCGAGGGATGGGGTACGGCGACGTGCGGCTGTCCGGGTTGCTCGGCATCAGCCTCGGCTACCTCGGGTGGCCCCAGCTGCTCACCGGGGTGTACGCCGCCTTCCTGGTCGGCGGGGTGGGCGGACTGCTGCTCTCCCTGCTGCGGATCGTGGACCGCAAGGCCTACCCCTTCGGGCCGTTCATGCTGGTCGGGGGGCTGGTGGGCGTGCTGGTCGGGCCCTACGTCGGGGCCTGGTACGCCTGAGGGACGTGCCGCCACGGAGGTTCCCGGCCGCGTGAAAGACTTGCCGCCATGCTGCGTTGGCTGACGGCGGGAGAGTCCCACGGCCCTGGACTGGTGGCGGTCCTGGAGGGCCTGCCCGCGCACGTCCAGGTCACCTCCGCAGACATCGTCGACGCCCTGGCTCGACGCCGGCTGGGGTACGGGCGCGGCGCCCGGATGAAGTTCGAGCAGGACGAGGTCGAGATCATCGGCGGGCTCCGGCACGGCCGCTCCCTCGGCAGCCCGGTCGCCATCCGGATCGGCAACACGGAGTGGCCGAAGTGGGAGAAGGTGATGGCCGCCGACCCCGTCGACGAGGTGGAGCTCGAGTCGCTGGCCCGCAACGCCGCCTTGACCCGGCCGCGACCCGGACATGCCGACCTGGTCGGGATGCAGAAGTACGGCTTCGACGAGGCCCGGCCGATCCTCGAGCGCGCGTCGGCGCGGGAGACCGCAGCGCGGGTGGCGCTCGGGGCGGTCGCCACCCGGTTCCTCCGGCAGGCCACCGGGGCCGAGGTCGTCTCGCACGTGGTGGCGATCGGCACGGTGCAGGCGCCGGCGGGGTCGGTTCCCCTGCCGGCCGACGTCCCCGCGCTGGACGCGGATCCGGTCCGGTGCCTCGATGCGGACACCAGCAAGGCCATGCAGGCCGAGATCGACCAGGCGCACCAGGACGGGGACACCCTCGGCGGTGTGGTGGAGGTCGTCGTGCACGGGTTGCCGCCGGGGCTCGGCTCGCACGTGCACTGGGACCGCCGACTCGACGCGCGGCTCGCGGGAGCACTGATGGGCATCCAGGCGATCAAGGGCGTCGAGGTCGGTGACGGGTTCGCACTCGCGGCCGATCCGGGCTCCAAGGCGCACGACGAGATCGTCGCGACCACCGACGGCATCCGGCGCACCTCCGGCCGCTCCGGTGGCACCGAGGGGGGCATGTCGACCGGCGAGGCGCTGCGGGTGCGGGCCGCGATGAAGCCGATCGCCACCATCCCCAGGGCGCTCCGCACCGTCGACGTCGCCACCGGCGAGGACGCCGTCGCCCACCACCAGCGCTCCGACGTCTGCGCGGTCCCCGCTGCGGGCATCGTCGCCGAGGCCATGGTCGCGCTGGTGCTCGCCGACGTCGTGCTGGAGAAGTTCGGTGGCGACGCGGTCGAGGAGACCCGCCGGAACGTCGAGGGCTACCTGAGCGCGTTGAGGTTCCGGTGAGCGCCGGGACGCCGGAGACCGCCGTGACGGAGGGGCCTTCGGCCCGTGGCCCCCTGGTGGTACTCGTGGGGCCGATGGGGGCCGGAAAGACGACCGTGGCTCACCTGCTCGCGCAACGATGGGGAGTGCAGGCCCGCGACACCGACCAGGACGTCGAGGCGGTCGCGGGCCGGCCGATCTCGGAGATCTTCGTGGACCTGGGCGAGGAGCACTTCCGGCGCCTGGAGCGGGCCGCGGTCCGGGAGGCCCTGACGGCTCACCCGGGGGTGCTCGCGCTCGGCGGCGGCTCGGTGCTCGACCCGGACACCCGCGCTGACCTGCGGGGTCGTCGCGTGGTGTTCCTGCGGGTAGGCCTGAGCGACGCGGTCAAGAGGGTCGGCCTCGGCGTCGGGCGGCCGCTGCTGCTGGGGAACGTCCGGTCCCGGATCAAGACGCTCCTCGACGAGCGCATGCCGCTCTACCTCGAGGTCGCCCAGCTGACCGTCGACACCGACGGCCGCGACCCCGAGGACGTCGCCCGGGAGATCGCCCAGGAGATCGCCCAGGAGATCGGACACGTGCCCGAGGGCCGACCGCAGACGGTCCCGGGGCCCGAGGGGGACCGATGACCGCCCCGGACGCGACCGTGCTGCACGTCGTCGACGCGTCGGCGAGCGGTGCCGAGCCCGTTGACGCGTACGACGTCGTTGTGGGCACCGGCCTGCTCGGCGAGCTGCCCGCCATGCTCGGTGACGGCGTCCGCCGGGTCGCAGTGATCCATCCGCGGGCGCTCGCCACCACCGGCGAGGCGATCCGGAAGGATCTCGCGGACCAGGGCTACGACGCCCACGGGATCGAGATCCCGGACGGCGAGGAGGCCAAGCTGGCGCCGGTGGCCTCCTTCTGCTGGCAGGTCCTCGGCCAGACCGGGTTCACCCGAAGCGACGCCGTGGTGACCGTCGGCGGCGGCTCCACAACCGACCTCGGCGGCTTCGTCGCCGCCACCTGGCTCCGGGGCGTCAAGGTCGTGCACCTGCCGACCACCCTCCTCGCCATGGTCGATGCCGCGGTGGGCGGCAAGACGGGGATCAACACGAGCGAGGGCAAGAACCTGGTCGGTGCCTTCTACGAGCCCTCCGGCGTGCTGTGCGACCTGGCCGCCCTGGAGACCCTGCCCCGCAACGAGCTGGTCAGCGGGCTCGCCGAGGTCGTCAAGTGTGGCTTCATCGCCGACCCGGACATCCTCGACCTCGTGGAGGCAGACCCTCGGGCCGCCGTCAGCCCGGGATCGGCCGCGCTGCGCGAGCTCATCGAGCGCGCGATCCGCGTCAAGATCGACGTCGTCGTGGCGGACCTCAAGGAGACCGGCGGCAGCGGTGGGCATCCGGGGCGCGAGGTGCTGAACTACGGCCATACCCTGGGCCACGCCATCGAGCGAGCCGAGCGCTACACCTTCCGGCACGGGGCCGCGGTGGCGATCGGGATGAGGTTCGCGGCCGAGCTGGCCCGGCTGGCGGGCCGGCTGGACGAGTCCACTGCCGACCGGCACCGTTCGGTGCTCGAGCTCGTCGGGTTGCCCACGACGTACGCAGGCGCCGACTGGACGCAGCTGCACGACACGATGCGGATCGACAAGAAGGCCCGCGGCGACCAGCTCCGGTTCGTGGTGCTCGAGGGGCTGGCCCGGCCCTCGATCCTGACCGCGCCGGACCCGGCGATGCTGACCGCGGCCTATGCCGAGATCTCGGGCCGATGACTGCCACGTCGACGGGGAGGCACTGATGGCACAGGGCGACCGCGTGCTGGTGCTCAACGGTCCGAACCTCGGCCGCCTCGGCGCCAGGGAACCCGAGGTGTACGGGTCCGCGAGCTACGACGAGCTGGTCCGGGTCTGCACCGAGGACGGCGCTGCCCTCGGCCTCGCCGTCGAGGTGCGGCAGACCGACAGCGAGGCCGAGCTCGTCGGCTGGCTGCACGAGGCCGCGGACACGCAGACGCCGGTGGTGCTGAACCCCGCCGCGTTCACCCACTACAGCTATGCGCTGCGGGACGCGTGTGCACAGCTGACCGCGCCGCTGGTCGAGGTCCACCTGACCAACCCGCACACCCGCGAGCGCTTCCGGCACACCTCGGTCGTCTCCGGGGTGGCCACCGGGGTCATCGCCGGCTTCGGAGCCGACTCCTACCGCCTCGCGCTGCGGGCGTTGAGCTCCCGGTAGCACGTCGGCGCCCGGCGGCCCGTGCATCACGGCCGCGGGCTGGGTGGCCGCAACCGGGCGAGATCCTCACGCAAGGCCTGCACCGCGGCCCAGTAGTCCTCGGTGGACAGCGCTGACGGGGTCTGTGTCGTCTCCATGGCAGGACGGTAGGTCGCCGTACCGACAGAAATAGTCCCCGCGGATCCGGAGCCGACGCCCGGGTGGTCTCGACAGGCTCAACCACCGGGCGCGGCTGGTCTCGACGGGCTCGACCACCTCGCGGATTTCGGGGGTTCCGGCCGGCTCGCTAGACTGGTCCGCTGTGCCGCAGGACGTCGTGCGCGACGCCGGGCACCGGAGGACCGACTCGCCCGCCGTCACCACGACGACGCGACGAGAGCTCCGCACAGACGACTCCCGACAGACAGGGCACCACGGCGCATGGCAACGACCAACGACCTCAAGAACGGCATGGTTCTCAACCTCGACGGACAGCTCTGGTCCGTCATCTGGTTCCAGCACCACAAGCCCGGCAAGGGCGGTGCGGTCGTGCGCACGAAGCTGAAGAGCATCGAGTCCGGCAAGACCGTCGACAAGACGTTCAACGCGGACGTGAAGGTCGACGTCGCCAACGTCGACAAGCGGACCATGCAGTACCTGTACAACGACGGCACGTCCTACGTCTTCATGGACACCTCCAGCTTCGAGCAGCTCGAGGTCCCGCCGGAGATCGTCGGCGACGCCAAGGCCTTCCTCCTCGAGAACCAGGACGCGATCGTGGCGACCAACGAGGGCCGCGTGCTCTACATCGAGCTCCCGGCCTCGGTCGAGCTCACCGTGCAGTACACCGAGCCGGGTCTGCAGGGCGACCGATCCACGGGCGGCACCAAGCCCGCGACGCTGGAGACCGGTCACTCGATCAACGTGCCGCTGTTCATCACCACCGGGGAGAAGATCAAGGTCGACACCCGCGACAGCAGCTACCTCGGTCGCGTGTCGCAGTAACGTGGCAGCCCGCTCCAAGGCTCGCAAGCGGGCCCTCGACATCCTCTTCGAGTCCGAGGTCCGCGGCCTCCCGCTCGGCGCGACGCTCGACGAGCGTGTCGTCGCCGCCGAGCCCCCGGTGAACGAGTACACGGTCCAGCTCATCCGTGGCGTCGCCGAGCACCAGCGCCGCATCGACGAGCTGCTCGCGACATACGCCCAGGGCTGGTCCCTGGACCGGATGCCGACCGTGGACCGCAACGCACTGCGGATCGGCGTCTACGAGATCCTGTACGTCGACGGGGTGCCCGACGCCGTCGCGGTGAGCGAGGCCATGAACCTGGTCCGCGACCTGTCCACCGACGAGTCGCCGGGCTTCGTCAACGGCGTGCTCGGCAACGTCATCCGCAACAAGCCCGCGCTCTCGGCGTAGTCACGGGCGCGCCGGGAGCTCCTGCAGCACCCAGCGGTTCCCGTCCGGGTCCGAGAAGCCCACGAACCGGCCCCACGGCTGGTCGTCGACGTCGGAGCACTCCACGCCTCGGTCGCGCAGGTGGTCCCGGGCGGCCTCGGCGCTGGGTACGACGACCTGGATCATCTGCGAGGACCCCTCCGGCATCATGCCGAGGCCGATCCCGAAGCACACCGAGCACGCGGACCCCTGCGGGGTCACCTGCACGAACCGTAGCCCTTCGTGGACCGTCTGGTCGTGGTCCACGTTCCAGCCGACCCGGTTGCCGTAGAAGTCCTTGGCGCGGTCGACGTCCTGGACCGCGAGGGGGATCAACTCGATCTTCCAGGTGAGTCCCGTCGTCTGGGCTGTCGTCTGGGCTGTCGTCTGGGCTGTCGTCTGGGCTGCCGTCTGGTCCGCCATGTCGCTCCGCCTCTCGTCGCGGCCGCCGCCGTCTCGGCGACCGGTTCTCCCACCCTAGGGAGCCATGCGGTCAGATCCTGTCCTCGATCCTGCCGGACCTCAGAGCTCCGTCGGGCGCACCCTCAGCCTGCGCATCAGCTCGTAGCCCGTGCGGCAGGCCTCGGCCACCGCGGCGTCGTGCGCCGAGAGCGACACGGTGCGCCTGCGCCACGGCTCGAACCCTGTGGAGCGCTGCACGGCGTCGTACCAGTGGGGCGCCCACACGCCGTCCGAGGCCCGCGGGCCCGCCGGCCACGACAGCATGCGGTCGCTGAAGTCCACCCCCAGCCAGTCGCAGAGCCACCGCAGGTAGCCCTCGGGGTTCCGCAGGAAGTCCCCGGCGTCGATCACCGGCGGGGCCTCGGGCCAGGTCTCGAGCAGCCGGACCTGTTGCTGGACCCCGATGTCCGCGGGCTCGCACGCCTCACGCGACCGGACGTACGAGGCGACCACCTCGACCGGGTCCCTGATCAGCAGGACGTTGCGGAAGCCGGCCGTCCACGAGAGGTCGTCATCCGGGCCGAGGTGGTGGGTCATGTGCTTCGCGTAGTGGATCCGCATGCCCTCCGGCAGCGGCGCGTGCAGGTCGCGGACCACCTGCGCGACCTCGACCGGCTGCGAGGCGATCACCGCGTCGCGCCCCGGGTGCTGCGCACCGGTCCGCGCGAGATAGGAGGCGTAGAGCGGCTCGTCGACGACGACGCAGTCCTCTCGGTTCTCCCAGGCGCGCATCATCGCCGTGGACAGGTTGCGCGGGCCGCTCCACATGGCCACCCGCACCGGTTCGGTCATGGCGCCGAACGGCCCGCCACGTCGGCGTGCACCAGGTCGACGTACATCTTCTGCAGGCGTTCGACCACGGCGCCGCGGCCGCCGGTGCCGATGGTCCGCCCGTCGACGCTCCGCACCGGTACGACGCCTGCGAACGTCCCCGTGACGAACGCCTCCTGGGCGCTGTACACGTCGGTGAGGCTGAACGTCGTCTCCCGGGCCGTGATCCCGGCGTCGCGGCACATCGTCAGCACGTTGCCGCGGGTGATCCCGCCGAGGGTGAACCGGCCGTCGGAGGTCCACACCTCCGGCTCGCCGTCCTCGCCCGGCTTGACGACGAAGAAGTGCGTGCTGTTGCAGGTCGCCACGAAGCCGTGCGGGTCCAGCATCAGCGCCTCGTCCGCACCCGCGGTGTAGGCCTGGATGCAGGCGGTGATGTCGTTGAGCTTGCTGTGCGAGTTGAGCTTCGGGTCCAGGGTGTCCGGCGTGGCCCGGCGCACGTGCGTGGTGAACAGGGTGATCCCGCGCTCGAGCGTCTCAGGCTGGGCGGTCTTGTGCTCGGCGATGATCACCACGGTCGCCGGGCCCACGGTGACCCGCGGATCCTGGTACGGCGTGGCCTTGACCCCTCGGGTGACCATCAGCCGCACGTGCACGCCGTCGGTCATCTCGTTGGCCCGCAGGGTGTCGTAGACGGCCGCGGTCAGCTCCGCGCGGCTCATCCCGATGTCGATCAGGATCGCCTGCGCGCCCTCGTAAAGCCGGTCCAGGTGCTTCTCCAGGAACGCAGGGTGGCCGCCGTGCACCCGCAGCCCCTCCCAGACGCCGTCGCCGAGGACGAACCCGGAGTCGAAGACCGAGACCGTGGCCCGTGCGCGGGGGACGAGATCCCCGTTGACCCAGATCAGGATCTCGGCGTTGCGCGGGTCCTCGGTGTAGTCGTGGGTGCCGTGGGCCATGGCCCCAGCCTAGGATCCGGTGGATCCGTGGCAGGCTGTCGGCCATGAGCTCTCCGGACGCGCAGGCGCAGCAGACCCAGGTCGACGTCGTCGTGGTGGGCCTCGGCCCCGGTGGAGAGGCGGTCGCGACGAAGCTCGCCCAGGCGGGCCTGCAGGTGGTTGCTGTCGACCAGCGGCTGGTGGGCGGTGAGTGCCCCTACTACGGCTGCATCCCGACCAAGATGATGATCCGTGCCGGGGAGGTGCTCGCGGAGGGACGACGCATCCCCGACCTCGCCGGCGCGAGCACGGTCACCCCCGAGTGGAAGCCGGTGCACCTGCGGATCCGGGACGAGGCCACCGCCGACTGGAACGACGAGGTCGCGGTCCGCCGGCTGGAGGACGCCGGCGCCACCTTCGTGCGGGGCACAGCGCGCCTGACCGGGCCGCGAACGGTCGAGGTGAGCCCGTCCCAGACGTCGACCGGGACGTCAGCCGGGACGCCGAGCTACACGGCGAGCCGCGGCGTGGTGCTCAACACCGGAACCGAGCCCACGGCGCCGCCGATCGACGGGCTCGCGGCCACGCCGTTCTGGGACAACCGGGACGCGGTGCGGCTCGACGACCTGCCGGGGTCGGTGATCGTCATCGGCGGGGGAGCGATCGGCGCCGAGTCGGCGCAGGTGTTCTCCCGCTTCGGGGTCGACGTGACGGTCCTCGAGGTGGCCGACCGGCTGCTCGCGCCGGAGGAGCCCGAGTCGTCGCGGCTGCTCGAGGACGTCTTCGCGCGGGAGGGGATCACCGTGCGGACCGGGGTGCGGATCGACTCGGTGCGGTACGCCGACGGCCGCTTCGAGGTGCACACCGACGGCGGAACGCTGCGCGCCGACAACCTCCTCGTCGCCGCGGGACGCCGGGCGAACCTCGCGGACCTGGGGCTGGAGACGGTCGGGCTGGACCCGTCGGCGCGGGGGATCGAGGTGGATCCGCACATGCGGGCCGGCGACGGCCTGTGGGCGATCGGGGACATCACCTCCAAGGGCGCCTTCACGCACATGTCGATGTACCAGGCGGCGATCGCGGTCCGCGACATCCTCGGCCAGGACGGTCCCGCCGCGTCGTACCACGCCGTGCCGCACGTGACCTTCACCGAGCCCGAGGTCGGGTCGGTCGGGATGACCGAGAAGCAGGCACGCGAGGCGGGCCTGAACGTCAGGACCGGTACGACCGACCTGGCGTCGTCCACGCGCGGCTGGATCCACCGTGCCGACGGGCTGATCAAGCTCGTGGAGGACGCCGACCGCGGTGTCCTGGTCGGGGCGACGTCGGTGGGGCCGAGCGGGGGAGAGGTGCTGTCCATGCTCGTCACCGCGGTGCACGCCGAGATCCCGACCGCCACGCTGAGGTCGATGATCTACGCCTATCCGACGTTCCATCGCGCCGTCGAGGACGCCCTCTCGAAGCTCGAGCAGGGTTGATGCGCGCCGAGCGGCTCACGGAGCAGATCGCCTACCACGGGGAGGGCCCGGTGTGGTCGCCGTCCTGGGGCGGCCTCCGGTGCGTCGACATGCTGGCCGGCGACGTGCTCACGCTGCGCGAGGACGGCACGGTGGACCGGATGCACGTCGGCACGGTGGCGGCCGTCGTTCGGCCCCGCCGAGGCGGCGGCGCGGTGATCGGTGTGGAGCGCGGTTTCGTGCTCGAGGAGCCCGACGGGACCCTGAGCCCGCTCGGCGACCTGTGGAGCGATGACTCGGTGCGGATGAACGAGGGCGGCTGCGACCCGGACGGCCGCTTCTACTGCGGGTCGATGTCCTACCAGCAGAAGCCGGGGGCAGGAACGCTGTACCGGCTCGACCCCGACCGGTCGGTCAGCGTGGTGCTCGAGCGGGTCACACTCTCGAACGGGCTCGAGTGGAGCCCGGACGGGCGTCGCGCCTACTACAACGACACCCCGACGCATCGCGTCAGCGTGTTCGACTACGACGCCGACGCCGGGCTCACCAACCGTCGGACCCTCGTGGAGATCCCGCACGAGGGCAACCCCGACGGACTCACCGTCGATGCCGAAGGTGGTGTCTGGACCGCCTTGTACGGCAGCAGCGCGGTCCACCGCTACGGCCCGGACGGGACGCTGGACGAGGTGGTGGAGGTCGACGCCACCCAGGTCACCGCGTGCACCTTCGGCGGGGAGGCCCTGGACACGCTGTTCGTCACCACCTCGCGGGAGAACCTGAACCCGGACGAGGAACCGGCGGCCGGGTCGTTGTTCAGCGTGGTCCCCGGTGTGCGAGGCCTCCCGGTGCGGGAGTTCGCCGGCTAGGTGCGGCGAACCCGGCATGTCCGCCGGCGGCACCACGAGCCAGCCACCTCAGCCAGCGGCCCCGCGACCAGCAGCGGCCCAGGGCCTCGGTGTGCGGAGCCGAGCGGTCGAGCATCGCGAGGCCGATGATGCTGTGGCCGGAGGCGGGGCGATCACCGAGTGTCGGCACGGTCGGCGCGACGCCGACCCCCTCCACCGACACCCACGCCACCTCTCGTTCGGCCGCGGCTTCGGTGAGGCGGTGCAGGAACCGCACTCGGGCCTTCGGCGGCAGGCGCGACAGCGCCCACGTCGTGGTGACGACAGGGAGCGCACCGGTGGGCACAGAGGCGACCGCGTCGAGCAGCACCTCGACGGTATCGCCCTGCAGCAGCAGGGGAGGAGCCGTGGCCGCCAGTGCCATCTCCGCTCCCAGCCGCGCGCTCCGCTCCGGCTGGTCCGGCTCCACGCAGGCGCGCAACCAGCGGGCGTCATCGGCGTCCGTCACGTCGACCGGGTCGGGGTCGATGCCGATCCGTGTCACGACCTGAGGCATCGCCCGCGTCGGGAGGGGCCGGTCCCCGGCGATCGAGCCGGACATCTGGACCGGCGAGGACGGGTCCCCCAGCGACTGCCCGTTGCTGTACGTGATGCCGACGCGGTCCACGCTGAGGTTGAGCCCAGCAGAGCACTGCACATCGACCAATCCGGCTGCGTCCGAGCCTGCTCGGCGGGCCGCCTCGGCAATGGCGGGGTAGAGCACTGCACAGCGCCCGGTCTCGTCGCCCCGGGTCTGGTGGCGTGCGGCGACGGCCATCACTGAGTCCGTCATACGCACGAGGGTGTCGATCGCCGCGCCGGCAGCTGCGTCGCCGTCCGCAGCCGCGTAGGCCGCGGCAAGCGCCGGCGCCCGACCGGCGAGGGCGAGGTCGTGCAGGGCGGCCAGGATCAGCGTGGGGTGCCGCTTTCGCAGCGGCGCAGCCTCGATCGCCCGCAGGGCCTCCTCGGACACGCTCAGCGCGACGGCGACGCTCTCGTAGAGCGGCGAGCCCCCGGCCGCCGCGACCTCACCGAAGTGCCGGTACGCCTGAGCGAGCGTGCGAGCCCTGGCGGTCGGTATGGCGCTTCGTTCGGTCGACCCGGCCATCTCAGCGATTCTAAGGTCGGCGGAGCGAGGACGCCGTACCCGGTGACTAGGCTCGGGACATGTTCGACCTGCACGAGCTCAATGTGCCGATCATCGCTGCCCCCATGGCCGGGGGACCGTCCACCCCCGCGCTGGCGGCTGCCGTGTGTGAGGCCGGTGGCCTGGGTTTTCTCGCCGCTGGATACAAGTCGGTCGAGACAGTCGCCGCCGAGATGGAGGCCGTCCGGGCGGCCACCTCTGCGCCGTTCGGCATGAACCTCTTCGTCGTACCGCCCTACGACCCCGACCCTGCTGCGGTACGCGCCTACGCCGAATCCCTGCAGCCCGAGGCGTCCCGGCTCGGTGTGTCGCTCGGCGAGCCGAAGGGGGACGACGATCTCTGGCAGGAGAAGCTCGGCCTCCTGCTCGACATCCGGCCGGCGGTTGCGTCGTTCACCTTCGGTTGCCCGGCTCCGGAGGTGCTGAGCCGGTTGGGGGAGGCGGAGATCCTCACGATGGTCACGGTCACGACGGTCGACGAGGCGAAGCAGGCGGTGGCGCGAGGCGCCGCCTCCCTGTCCGTGCAGGGCCCCGAGGGCGGTGGGCACCGCGGCACGTGGGACCCCGACGCCGTTCCGGCCTCGGACCCCTTGCCCGACCTGATCGATGCGGTCCTCGCCTCGGTGGACGTGCCGATCGTGGCCGGGGGTGGCGTCCGGGATGCCCGCGATGTCGCGGAGATCGTTGAGCGCGGGGCTGCGGCCGCACAGGTGGGCACCGTCTACCTGCGAGCCGACGAGGCGGCCACGAACCCGCTTCACCGAGCAGCCTTGGTCGATCCGGCGTTCGCCTCCACCGGTCTGACCCGGGCCTACACCGGCCGGTGGGCGCGCGGCCTCGCCAACCGCTTCATGTCCGACCACGCGGACGCGCCGGCCGGGTACCCGCACCTCCACCACCTCACGGCCCAGCTGAGGGCCGCGGCCGCCAAGGCCGGGGACGCCCAGGTCGCGCACATGTGGGCGGGGACCGGCCATGCGGCCGCCCGCGCAGGCTCGGCCGGCGAGATCACCCGGTCCCTCGCTCCGGGGTAGCACCGCCGGCGGGTAGCACGCCGCCGGTAGCACCGCCGCCCGAAGGGCAGCGCCCGAGCTCCAGGATCAGCCCATCGACTTCTGGCCGTCGATGGTCTCGCGGATGATGTCGGCGTGCCCGGCGTGCTGCGCCGTCTCGGCCAGGACGTGGCCGAAGACCCGGCGGGCGCTCCACGACGCGCCGCGCTCGAACCACGGGGCCGTCGGCAGCGGCTGCCGGGCTCCCAGGTCGACCGTCATCGCGAGCTCGTCGGTGGCGGCGCCGGCATCCTCGTAGTCGGCGAGCAGCCCTGCGAGGGTCTCGCCGTCGAGCATCCGGAAGCCGTCGACGTACTCCTGCACCTGCGGCGGCGGGTCGGTCCAGTCGACGTTCGCCCAGTCGATGTCGGGCGTGGCCGCCGGGCCGTCCGTGACGAACCGCGCCCACTGCCGCTCCACCGCGGAGAGGTGCTTGACCAGGCCACCCAGGCTGAGCGCGCTGACCGTGGGACTGAGCCTGGCCTGCTCGTCGGTGAGCCCGGACAGCGTGACTCGGAAGAGGCCGCGGTGCTTGCGCAGCGCTTCGACGATGTCGGCACGTTCGGCTGCATCGATGCTCGACGGAGCCGTGGACTGAGAGCTTGTCTTCGTTGCCATGAAGCCCACGCTAGCGGTCCCACCGGTCAGTTCCTGTCCTGAATGCTCGCAGCTGGCGGAAATGCGCGGGACAGAACCGCATCCGCACACCTACCTCCGGTTCAGCGGTAGGACGTCAGAGTGGGCGGAACCGCAGCGAAGACCAGACAGCGTCGATGGCAACGGACCGAACCGGCTGAGCACCGCGCGCCTCGACCAGCCTGGCGAGGACGTCACGGTTGAGGTCGGTGCCCAGCTGCCGTGCCTTCGGGTAGGCGATCCAGGAGAGGCGATCTTCGCGCGCGGCTTCGATCGCGGGACCGGCGACCTCGTCGAGGTCCTCGGCCCTGACCAGGAAGCTGATCACCGTCTGCGCCTCCTTCGCCGCCGCGGGATCGCTCAGGACGAGACAGTCATCCGGGATCTCCAGGTCGATGTCGGTGGGGGAGCCCAGGACGACCACCGTCGATGCCGGCGGTATCTGCAGCTTGCGCGCGACGGTCACGATCGGAGGCTAGCCGTCGGATCCCGACGTCTTCGCGAGGACCCTTTCAGTCGGCGCTCACGGCTGTCGCCAGCTGGATCAGGTTTCCGCACGTGTCGTCGAGGACGGCGGTCACGACCGGCCCCATCGACGTCGGCGGCTGCGTGAACCGGACCCCCTTCGAGAGCAGCCGGGTGTGCTCCCCGTGGACGTCGTCGACGGTGAAGGACGCGAACGGAATGCCGTCCTCGACGAGTGCTGCCTTGAACTGCTGCGCGGCCGGGTGCACGTCCGGCTCCAGCACGAGCTCGACACCGTCCGGCGCCTCGGGTGACACGACCGTGAGCCAGAGATGCTCGCACAACGGGATGTCCTCCTTCTTCTGGAACCCGAGCACGTCGGTGTAGAAGCTGAGCGCCTTCGTCTGGTCGTCGACGAGGATGCTCGTCAGCGTGATCCTCATGGCTGTTCCTTCGGTCGCTGGAGCCAACGGTCGGCGAGGTGCTCCAGGGGTTGCGGGTCGAGGCGGTGGAACTTGCAGCGGCGCTCCCGTCGGGTGATGACGAGCCCGGCGGCCACGAGCACGTCCAGGTGCTGTGACACCGCCTGTCTCGAGGAGGCGACCGCGTGCCGGGTGGCCAGTCCTGCACACAGCTCGAACAGCGTCTGGTCGTCGCGGTCGGACAGCTCGTCGAGAGCGCGTGTCAACAGTGTGCGGTGCCTCGTCGTGCTCAACGGGCGACGCCCCAAATCACGTCCCGTCCGAGGCAGGCGACGAGACGGTCGAGGGGCGAGGCGTCGTCGGCCACGGGGAGCGGGGGAGCGAAGGGGCTTCGGTCCGGCGGCACCCTCGCGAGCCACGGCTTGGACCACGCGAGCTCCTGCTCCGCGAGGCCCTGGTCGTGCGGCTCGGCCTGGCCGGTGGCGCGCGCGACATCCCAGCCATGCACCAGCGCCTCCACCAGCCGCAGGTGGAACGCAACCGACCCGGGAACCGACCCGAACGGGATGGTGACCGGTCGCTCCAGCGCTCCCGGGGTTGCGAAGGCATCGAGGAGGACATCCGCGGACTGCCGGTACGCCGTCGGCCACTGGTCGTCCGGGACGGCGCTCGTCCCCTCCGCCGATGCGGGCTGCGCCTCGATCGCTCGGGCGAAGATGTAGTGGCCGGCGACGAGGTGCCGCACCACCTCCCTGACCGTCCACTCCGAGCAGGGCGTCGGCAGGTCCCACTGATCCGCGCCGACGCCGTCCACGAGAGTGCCCGTGTCGGCGAGCGCCCCGGCAAGCTGGTCCAAGGTGGACTCGGGCATCGCTGTCTCCTCTTCACCGTCGGCGTCGGCGAGCATGCTAGCCGCCGACGACGGGGCCGGTCGGATCTAACCCTGTGCTCGTTCGCAGCCCCTGAGGTTGCGGGGAGAACGCGCTCATGACGAGTCCCGCAACAACCAGCCAGCACTCAGATTCACGGATCCTGACGATCGTCGGCTTCGTCCTTGGCGTCATCGCACTGTTCTTCGTGCCCATCGTCCTCGGCCCTGTCGGAGCGGTCCTCGGCTTCGTCGGTATGGCGCGTGGCGACAAGCCGCTCGGCATGTGGGCCGGGATCTCGTGCATCGTCGCCACCATCCTCGGCCTCGTGCTTGCCGCGGTGGTCCTGCACGCGGCCCGCACCTGACCTTGCCCACCGGGGTGGATACTCCGGGCATGGCGAGGTTCGAGGACCAGGATCTGACCGGGGCCGAGTTCCGCGAGTGCGACCTGACCGGGGCCCGGCTCATCGGGGTGGTGATGAAGGACGCCGTGATCGACGGCCTGGTCGAGAACCTGGTCGTCAACGGCGTGGAGGTGACGTCATACGTCGAGGCCGAGCTGGACCGGCGGCATCCGGTGCGGCTGCTGATCCGCTCGGTCGACCCGGCGGACCTACGGGAAGCCCATCGACAGCTGCAGGCGACCTGGGCTGCGACGGTCCAGGGTCTCCGCGAGATGCCTCCGGGCTCCGGGCAGCGCCGCGTGGGCGGCGAGTGGTCGGCGGTGGAGACCCTTCGCCACCTGGTGTTCGTGCACGACTCCTGGTTCCGTCGCTGCTGCCTGGGATCGACCCAGCCGTTCACCGCGATCGGGCTGGCGTCCGACCTCGTCCCTGACCAGGAGGAGCAGGGCCTCGACCACGCGGCGGTCGTGGGCCTCGAGGAGGTGCTGGCCGTGCGCGACGCCCAGGCCGCCGAGCTCCAGGGGTGGCTGGAGACGGTCACGTCCGACGAGCTCTCGGCGCCCGCTCCCATCCCGGCGGGACCCGGCTGGCCGCCGTACGCCCGGGGGAGGTCGGTGCTCGAGTGCCTGCACGTCGTGCTGAACGAGGAATGGGAGCACCACGGCTTCTGCCTGCGAGACCTCGACCTGCTCAGGGGCTGACCAACCCGACCCCCGGTGATCGGCGGGCGGACCGGCACGACACCTCGTCCCATGCACGGCCTGTCCTCGCCGGGGTGCCCGAGACGGCTGATATCGTCACCTCCATCGACATCCTTTAACGAGCCGTCCCGTGAGGCGGAGAAGGAGGTTCGGGTTCCTCGTGCCTGCACAGTCAGCACCAGCTCCCGGGTCCACGCACCCTGACCCCGGCGGAGCCGCCCCCCTCGGACGCACCGTCCTCGACGAGCACGACATCTCGCGTGCCCTCACCCGCATCGCCCACGAGATCCTCGAGCGCAACAAGGGCGCGGACGACCTCGTGCTGCTGGGGATCCCCTCCCGCGGGGTGCCGCTGGCTCGGCGCCTCACCGAGAAGATGGCCTCGGTGGAGCGGGCCGACGTCCCCGTCGGCTCCCTCGACGTCACGATGTATCGCGACGACCTGCGGATGCGGCCGGCCCGCACCCTGCTGCCGACCGAGATTCCCGCGGGCGGCATCGACGGCAAGGTGGTCGTGCTCGTCGACGACGTGCTCTTCTCCGGCCGGACGATCCGGGCCGCGCTCGACGCCATGACCGACGTCGGCCGCCCCAGGGCGGTGCGGCTCGCCGTGCTCGTGGACCGCGGGCACCGGGAGCTGCCGATCCGGGCCGACTTCGTCGGGAAGAACCTGCCCACCTCTCTCGTGGAGTCGGTGAAGGTGCGCCTCTCCGAGTTCGACGGCCGGGACGCGGTGACCATCTCCGGGATCCCCCTCCGCGACGACGCCCCGCGCCATACGCCCAACGACGTCCCGACCGACGGGGAGCCCCGATGAAACGCCACCTGCTCAGCGCAGCAGACCTCACCCGCGACGACGCCGAGCTCGTCCTGCGGACCGCCGACGAGATGCGGTCCCTGGCAGACCGGCCCATCAAGAAGCTGCCCGCCCTGCGCGGCCGCACGGTGGTGAACCTGTTCTTCGAGGACAGCACCCGCACCCGCATCTCGTTCGAGGCGGCCGCCAAGCGGCTGTCTGCGGATGTGATCAACTTCTCCGCCAAGGGCTCGAGCCTCAGCAAGGGAGAGAGCCTCAAGGACACCTCGCTGACCCTCGAGGCGATGGGCGCCGACGCGGTCGTCATACGCCACTGGGCGTCGGGCGCACCGCACCTCCTCGCCAACGCCGGATGGTCACGCAGCAGCGTGGTGAACGCCGGTGACGGCACCCACGAGCACCCGACCCAGGCGCTCCTCGACGCGTTCACGATGTGGCGGCACCTCGGCAACCTCGACGGCCGGCGGGTCGCGATCGTCGGGGACGTGCTGCACAGCAGGGTGGCCCGGTCGAACGCCCTGCTGCTGCGCACGCTCGGTGCCGAGGTCACGCTGGTCGCACCGCCGACCCTGCTGCCGGTCGGGGTCGAGCACTGGGACGCCGAGACCTCCTACGACCTCGACACCGTGCTACCCAAGGCCGACGTCGTGATGATGCTGCGGGTGCAGCAGGAGCGGATGAACGCGTCGTTCTTCCCGACCGTGCGCGAGTACAGCCGTCGCTACGGGCTCGACGGTCGCCGGATGGCGACCCTGCAGGATCACACGATCGTGATGCACCCGGGGCCGATGAACCGCGGGATGGAGATCACCGCGGACGTCGCGGACTCCCAGCGGTCGGTGATCGTCGAGCAGGTCACGAACGGCGTCGCGGTCCGGATGGCCGTGCTGTACCTGCTGCTCGGGGGGTCGGAGCCGGCGGTGGCGACGGGCTCGGCTCCCACAGGCGCAACCAGCGACGGCTCGACCAGCGGGGAGGGCACCCTGTGACCAGCTTCCTGATCCGTGGCGTGGCCGTGCTCGGCGCCGAGCCGACCGACCTCCTGCTCGAGGACGGCCTGATCACCGAGACCGGGCGCTCGCTGTCGAAGGCGGGCGCGGAGGTCGTCGACGCGGACGGCCTCGTCGCGCTGCCCGGCCTGGTCGACCTGCACACCCACCTGCGCGAACCCGGACGCGAGGACGCCGAGACCGTCGAGAGCGGGACCCGCGCGGCGGCACTCGGCGGCTTCACGGCCGTGCACGCGATGGCCAACACCGACCCCGTCGCGGACACCGCCGGCGTGGTGGAGCAGGTCTGGCGGCTCGGTCGCGAGGCCGGTCACTGCGACGTGGTCCCGGTGGGCGCCGTCACCGTCGGGTTGCGCGGCGAGCAGCTCGCGGAGCTCGGCGCGATGGCCGACTCGGCCGCCCGGGTTAGGGTCTTCTCCGACGACGGCCGGTGCGTCTCCGACCCGGTGCTGATGCGCCGGGCGCTCGAGTACGTCAAGGCCTTCGACGGCGTCGTGGCCCAGCACGCGCAGGAGCCTCGACTGACCGAGGACGCCCAGATGAACGAGAGCGAGCTCTCCGGCCGGCTGGGGCTGCGCGGCTGGCCGGCCGTGGCCGAGGAGGCGATCATCGCCCGCGACGCGCTGCTGACCGCGCACGTCGGCTCTCGGCTGCACGTGTGCCACGTCTCCACCGCAGGATCCGTCGAGATCGTCCGCTGGGCCAAGAGCAAGGGCTGGAACGTCACGGCGGAGGTGTGCCCGCATCACCTCCTGCTGACCGACGAGCTCGCGGCGACGTACGACCCGATCTACAAGGTGAACCCGCCGCTGAGGTCGAGCGCAGACGTCGAGGCGCTCCGTCTCGGGCTCGCGGACGGGACCATCGACGTGGTCGCCACCGACCATGCGCCGCACCCGCACGAGGACAAGGACTGCGAGTGGCAGGCCGCGGCCTTCGGCATGCTGGGCCTGGAGACGGCGCTGTCGGTGGTTCAGCAGACGATGGTCGACACGGGCCTGATCGACTGGGCAGGGGTGGCGACCCGGATGTCGACCAGCCCGGCCCGCATCGGCCGGGTGTCGGGCCACGGGCGTCCGATCGCCGCGGGGGAGCCCGCGAACCTGGTCCTTCACGACCCGGCCTTCTCGAAGGTGGTGGACGCCACGGAGCTCGCGTCCCTGTCGAGGAACACGCCGTACGCCGGCCGCGAGCTGCCCGGCCGGGTGGTGGCCACGTTCCTGCGGGGCAACCCGACGGTCCTGGACGGGAAGCCGCAGTGACCCGAGCCCCCCTCTGGCTGCCGCTGCTGATCCTCCTCGGCCTGCTGCTGCTCGCCTACTTCGGCATGTGGCGCGGCTGGCGACGACGCGCGCGCCGCCACCAGCTGCCACCGCTGCTCGAGGTCCCGGCTCCGACGGACCGTGCGCTCGCGCAGCTGGAGGCCGAGGCCCGTTACTTCGGTACGACGGTCAGCGGCGACTGGCTCGACCGGGTCGTCGCCCGTGGGCTGGGGCCACGCAGCAGCTGCGTCCTGTCCCTGTCCGGCGACGGCTTGGACGTGCTCAGGGACGCCGGCCCCTTCCGGGTCCCGGCGGACGCACTGCGCGGCGCCCGGCACGACCTCGGCATCGCCGGCAAGGTCGTCCCGCCGCACGGGGTCCTGGTCGTCACCTGGCAGCACGGCGACTACCTGCTCGACACCGGCTTCCGGCTCACCCCGGAAGGCGGCACCACCGAGGCGCACAACCAGTGGGTCCGAGAGATCTCGACGATGGTCAAGCGCCGTCCTGAGCCCGCCGAAGGAGAGAACGCATGACCAGCCCAGGACACCGCGCCGCCGAGGAGCCGAGCAGCGCCCTGCTGGTGCTGGAGGACGGGCGTGCCTTCCACGGCGAGTCCTACGGCGCCCGAGGGGAGACCTTCGGCGAGGCCGTGTTCTCCACCGGCATGTCGGGCTACCAGGAGACGCTGACCGACCCGTCGTACCACCGCCAGGTCGTGGTGATGACCGCGCCGCACGTCGGCAACACCGGCATGAACGACGACGACCCGGAGTCCCGGCGGATCTGGGTCAGCGGGTACGTCGTCCGCGACCCCGCCCGGGTCCCGTCGAGCTGGCGCTCGGTGCGGACCCTCGAGGACGAGCTGCGCGAGCAGGGCGTGGTCGGCATCTCGGGGATCGACACCCGGGCGCTGACCCGCCACCTGCGCGAGCGCGGCGCGATGCGCGTGGGCATCTCCAGCACAGAGACGGACCCGGATGCGCTGCTGGAGCGGGTTCGTGCGACGGCGGAGATGTCCGGCGCGGAGCTGGCGACAGAGGTCTCCACCCGCGAGCCTTACGTCGTGCCCGCCGAGGGGGAGCGGCGCTTCACGGTGGCCGCGGTCGACCTCGGCATCAAGGCCAACACCCCACGGATGATGGCCCAGCGCGGCATCGAGGTGCACGTGCTGCCGGCGACCGTCACCATCGACGACGTCCGGGCCAGCGGCGCGGATGGCGTGTTCTTCTCCAACGGCCCCGGCGACCCGGCCGCCACCGAAGGGCAGGTGGACCTGCTCAGAGGCGTGCTGGGGCAGGGGATCCCGTTCTTCGGCATCTGCTTCGGCAACCAGCTGTTCGGGCGGGCACTGGGGTTCGACACCTACAAGCTCAAGTACGGGCACCGCGGCATCAACCAGCCGGTGATGGACCGTACGACGGGCAAGGTCGAGGTCACCGCGCACAACCACGGGTTCGCCATCCAATGGCCAGGGGGGCCGTTCTTCGAACCCACGCGGACGCCGTACGGCGAAGCGACCGTCAGCCACGTCTGCCTCAACGACGACGTCGTGGAGGGGCTCGAGCTGCGCGACCACTCCGGAGTGCTGACCGCGTTCAGCGTGCAGTACCACCCGGAGGCGGCCGCGGGGCCGCACGACGCGGCCTACCTGTTCGACCGGTTCTGCGCGCTGATGGAGGGCGCCGCGGCGGCGTCTGCCGGCGGCGCTCGCGAGGGGAGGGCCTGAGATGCCCAGGAGGACGGACATCGAGTCGGTGCTGGTCATCGGCAGCGGCCCGATCGTGATCGGGCAGGCCAGCGAGTTCGACTACTCCGGGACGCAGGCCTGTCGGGTGCTGCGCTCGGAGGGTCTGCGGGTGATCCTGGTGAACTCCAACCCGGCCACCATCATGACCGACCCGGAGTTCGCGGACGCGACGTATGTCGAGCCGATCACGCCCGAGTACGTCGAGAAGGTCATCGCCAAGGAGCGTCCGGATGCGCTGCTCGCCACGCTCGGTGGGCAGACCGCGCTGAACTGCGCGGTGGCCCTGGACCACGCCGGCGTCCTGGACAGGTACGGCGTCGAGCTGATCGGCGCCAGCATCGAGGCGATCGACCGTGGGGAGAACCGCGAGTCGTTCAAGAAGATCGTCGAGGAGCTCGGCGGCGAGACGGCCCGCTCGGTGATCTGCCACTCGCTCGACGACTGCCTCGGCGCCGCGTCGGTGCTCGGCTACCCGATGGTGGTGCGTCCCTCGTTCACGATGGGCGGCGCTGGCTCCGGGATGGCCTACGACGAGGTCGACCTGCGCCGCATCGCCGGTGCCGGGCTGTCGGCCAGCCCCACCACGGAGGTGCTCCTCGAGGAGTCCATCCTGGGCTGGAAGGAGTACGAGCTCGAGGTCATGCGGGACCAGGCCGACAACGTCGTGATCGTGTGCTCCATCGAGAACCTCGACCCGATGGGCGTGCACACCGGCGACTCGATCACCGTGACCCCGGCGATGACGTTGACCGACCGCGAGTACCAGGCGATGCGCGACCTGTCGATCGGGATCATCCGCTCGGTCGGCGTGGACACCGGCGGCTGCAACATCCAGTTCGCGGTCAACCCCCGGGACGGGCGGCTCATCGTCATCGAGATGAACCCGCGGGTGTCGCGCTCCAGCGCCCTGGCGTCCAAGGCGACCGGCTTCCCGATCGCGAAGATCGCCGCCAAGGTCGCGATCGGCTACACCCTCGACGAGATCCCGAACGACATCACCCGGGAGACGCCGGCGTCCTTCGAGCCGACGCTGGACTACGTGGTGGTGAAGGTCCCGCGGTTCGCGTTCGAGAAGTTCCCGCTCGCAGATCCGACCCTCACCACGCACATGAAGTCGGTGGGCGAGGCGATGGCGATCGGCCGCAACTTCACCGAGGCGCTGCAGAAGGCCCTGCGCTCCTTGGAGAGCAGGTCGGCGCCGTTCGACTGGAGCCACGAGTGGGTCGACCTGGACAAGGAGGCCCTGCTCGAGGAGATCAGGGTCCCGCACGACGGTCGCCTGAAGAAGGTGATGGACGCCCTGCGGGCCGGTGCGACGCCGCAGGAGGTCTTCGAGGCCACCGCGATCGACCCGTGGTTCGTCGACCAGCTGTCGCTGATCAACGAGGTCGCCGGTGAGGTGCTGGCTGCTGCGGAGCTCACTCCTCGGCTGCTGCGCAAGGCGAAGCGGCACGGGTTCTCCGACGACCAGATCGGCAAGCTGCGCGACATGAGCCCCGACGTCGTGCGCGGCGTGCGGCACGCGCTCGGGATCCGGCCGGTCTACAAGACCGTCGACACGTGTGCGGCGGAGTTCGCCGCGCGGACGCCATACCACTACTCCTCCTACGACCAGGAGACCGAGGTGCAGCCCCGCGAGAAGCCGGCGGTCATCATCCTCGGGTCGGGACCGAACCGGATCGGGCAGGGCATCGAGTTCGACTACTCCTGCGTGCACGCGTGCCTGGCGCTGTCGGAGGCCGGCTACGAGACCGTGATGGTGAACTGCAACCCCGAGACGGTCTCCACCGACTACGACACCAGCGACCGGCTGTACTTCGAGCCGCTCACGCTCGAGGACGTGCTGGAGATCGTGCACGCCGAGACGCTGGCCGGGCCGGTCGCCGGCGTCATCTGTCAGCTCGGCGGGCAGACGCCGCTCGGCCTCGCGGCCGGGCTGGAGAGCGCTGGAGTGCCGATCGTCGGCACGCCCCCGGCTGCCATCGACCTCGCCGAGGACCGCGGCGCCTTCGGCCGGGTGCTCGCCGGTGCGGGGCTGCCCGCTCCGAAGCACGGGATGGCGACGGCGTTCGTCGAGGCGCAGGCGATCGCGGCCGAGATCGGCTATCCGGTGCTGGTGCGTCCGTCGTACGTGCTGGGCGGGCGCGGGATGGAGATCGTCTACGACGACGCCGCGCTCGAGTCCTACATCAATCGGGCGACCGAGATCAGCCCCGAGCATCCTGTGCTGGTCGACCGGTTCATCGACGACGCGGTCGAGATCGACGTCGACGCGTTGTACGACGGGACGGACCTGTTCCTGGGCGGGGTGATGGAGCACATCGAGGAGGCCGGGATCCACTCCGGGGACTCCTCGTGCGCGCTGCCGCCGATCACCCTGGGGGCGCAGGAGATCCGGCGTATCCGTGAGGCCACGGAGGCGATCGCGCGAGGCGTCGGGGTGCGCGGACTGCTCAATGTGCAATACGCATTGGGGTCTGACGTGCTCTACGTGCTCGAGGCCAACCCGCGGGCGAGCCGCACCGTGCCGTTCGTGTCGAAGGCGACCGCGACGCCGCTGGCCCGTGCGGCGGCTCGCGTGATGCTGGGGGAGACCATCGCGTCGCTGCGTGTGGCCGGGGTGCTGCCTGCCGTCGGGGACGGTGGCGACCTGCCCGGCGACGCGCCGATCGCGGTGAAGGAGGCGGTGATGCCGTTCAACCGGTTCCGCACTCCCGACGGCAGGAACGTCGACACCGTGCTCGGGCCGGAGATGAAGTCCACGGGCGAGGTGATGGGCTTCGACGCCGACTTCGGGACGGCGTTCGCCAAGGCGCAGACCGCGGCCTTCGGGTCGCTGCCGACTCACGGCCGGGTCTTCGTCAGCATGGCGAACCGGGACAAGCGGTCGATGATCTTCCCGGTCAAGGTGCTCGCCGACCGCGGCTTCGAGATCCTCGCCACCCAAGGGACGGCGGAGGTGCTGCGTCGCAACGGCGTCGCGGTGACCGTCGTACGCAAGCACTTCGAGGGCCCCGGCCCGAACGGCGAGCCGACAACCGTGCAGATGATCCAGGCGGGCGAGATCGACCTGATCGTCAACACACCGCACGGGTCCTCCGGCGGCGCGTCCGCGCGGATCGACGGGTACGAGATCCGGACCGCGGCCATCATGGCGAACATCCCGTGCATCACCACGGTGCAAGGCCTCGGCGCGGCAGTGCAGGGCATCGAGGCGCTCCGGGCCGGGGACATCTCGGTGCGGTCGCTGCAGGACTGGGCGAAGCGGTGAGGAAGCCGTACCGCCTGCTCTTCGACACGGTGCTGACCCGCGTCGACGCCGAGCGGGCCCACCGGGCCGGGTTCGCGGCCCTCCGTGCTGCGCGCCCCGTGCTCCCACTGCTCCCTGCGCTCCTCGGAACCACCCCTGTTGAAACGGCTCTCGTTCCCGTTGAGACGGCGCCTGTTCCCGTTGAGACGGCGCCTGTTTCCGTTGAGACGGCGCGGATTCCGGCCTCGACCGCGAAACGAGCGCCGTCTCAACCGGATTCCCGGCCGTCTCAACGGGATTCCCGGCCGTCTCAACGGGATTCCCAGCCTTCTCAACGAGTAGGGGGAGCCGTGCAGGCCATGGGGCTGACGTTCCCCGGGCCGCTCGGCCTCGCCGCCGGATTCGACAAGAACGCGGTCGGGATCGACGCCCTCGCGGCGCTCGGCTTCTCCTTCGTCGAGGTCGGCACCGTCACCGGCGAGCCGCAGCCCGGCAACCCACGCCCCCGGCTCCACC
>JAWWPF010000124.1:0-3663 GCA_033850795.1 Nocardioidaceae bacterium
TAGCCGGTGGTCGTTGAGGCGTGCGCCACGGCATCGACCTGCGATGACCGGAAGGTCCTCGCGGCCTCCGCCAGCGCCGCCGGCTCCGTCGAGGCGCCCAACTCAGTCGGCGACCCGGCGCGAACCACTACAGTCCTCACCCGACCATGGGACAGGGATGGGAGCTCGACCTCGGGTCCCGGCGCTGAGTGGGGCGTCAGGATGCCGAGCTTCACCTCATTCATCGGCCCCGGAGCCGCTCAATCATCCCGAGGTCGTCTCGGCAGGCCCAGTGCTCGACGACCATGCCGTCGGCAACCCTCCAGATGTGGATGAAGTCCCACGCTGCGGGCTCGCCTGTGACGGGCAGATCAGCCAGCAGCGGCATCGAGGAGCCGCGGTGCGTTCCATGCAGGGTGACGTGCTGGACGGCGAGGTCTCCCTCCGTGACGAGGTGATGCTGCTCCAGTTCGGTCGGGCCGAGGTCAGCCTCGATCGTCTGGAGGATCTGCCGCAGCCCCTCGCGGCCTTGGGGGCCGGCGGCGTGGTTGACCATGTCTGTTGCCACGAGCTCGTCCAGGACAGCGAGGTCTGCAGCCTGTTGGCGCCGGAACAGCTCCGCCACGACGGCTCGGGTGCTGAGGCGGCTCGACTCGGTCGTCGGCTGGACGTCGCGACTGGGCAGGTCGGAGCCGGTCATGCCGTCGGGATGTCCGCGTGGCCACTGGACGAGCTCGATGCGATAGCCGTCCGGATCGGTGATCCACGTCGTCCAGAAGTCGTCCGAGCCGTCGGGCGATGCGGGCTCGTCCGCCTGGACACCGCGTGCACTCAGCTGATCGACCGTCACGTGCACGTCCTCGACCTGGACCACGAGGTGGCTGAGGCCGCCCGGCTCGAGGTGGCTGGCCGTGGGATCGTGAACGAGCTCCAGGGTGACGAACTCGTCGCCAGGAAGCTTCAGCATCGTCAAGGTGCCGAGCTCGGTCGCGGGCACCACACCGAGCACCTCGTAGCCGAGTGAGGTGTAGAAGGCGATGGACCGCTCCGGCTCAGCAATGCGCAGGCCGAGGTGCAACGTCCTCATCGTTGTCCCGCGACCGCGTCGTTCGCCTGGGTCGTCACCGGGAACACGAGGTGGGTGACCCGATCTCCCGCGACGCATTCGATCGGGTCACCCAAGGCGACGTCCTCGGCCGAGAGCTCCCCGAAGAACGGGCGCCCCCGCCCCATGACCACTGGCACAAGATCGACAGCGACCGCATCAAGAAGGCCGAGCTCGAGACACTGACGCGCGATCGTGCCAGCCGTCACTGCCACGGTCGCGTCTCCGGCGATCTCCCGCGCCCGCGCGACCGCAGCTTCTACCCCGTCGGTCACAAAGTGGAACGGAGCACCCGGGTGAGCCCCGACCCAGTCCGTGGGAACCTCGTGGGACACGACGACCACCGGCACCCCCAACGTGTGTTGGCCACCCCACCCGGCGGTGAAGTCGAAAAGTGTGCGTCCGCAGACCAAGGCACCGAGCCCATTCATCCACTTGCGCCAGTACGAGGCGCTAGCCGGGCTCATGTGGAGTGTGATGCGGTCATCGACCGTGGGAACCTCGACATCGCCGTTCTGCAGCCAGTCGAAGAGCTGACCGATCGTGTTGTCTTCCCTGGCGATGTAGCCATCCAGCGACATCGACGCGGAAGCGATGACCTGTCCCATCCGGGCTCCCTTCAGTCCGAGGTTGCATCCGCTGTATTGACCGGCGAAGCGCGACGAAGTCATCGATGGACACGATCTGCACGCACGGCCGGCTCGTTGGCGATCGGCACCAGCGAGCGCGGATCCCGGGGCCGGTGCCGCTAACGTGGACACAAAGGAGGTTGTGATGCGCAACGAGGCCATGGAGCAGTTGGACGTCTTGACTGGCTCCTGGCGTACGACGATGCGGAACGCGTGGTTCCTCGAGCCGACCGAGCAGGAGGTCCCAGGCTCCGCGACGGTCCAGTGGCTCGACGATGCCTTCGTGGTCTTCCGCTGGACGATGCAGGGCGACGTCGGAGCGGCCACGAGCGAGATGATCTTGGTGTTGGGTCGCAGTGACGCGAACGACGCCTACACCGCGCTGTACCACGACGAGCGCGGTGTCTGCCGCGCCTACGCCATGACGTTCGACGCCTCGCAGTGGACGCTGAGTCGCGAGGACCCCGACATGTTCCAGCGGTTCGTCGCCGACGTCACTCGTGACCGGATCACGGGTCGTTGGGAGGCGTCCGAGGATCACGGATCAAAGTGGCGCAAGGACTTCGACCTGGTTTTCGGGCGGACTGGGTAGCGTCCCACTCCCGTCCGCGACACTCGCGTTCGACATGGCGAGTATCTACCCCGCTCCCTTTGGCGCGGCCGACTTTGGTCAAGCGCTCGTGGAGCAGGGCAACACCGTGCCGTCCACGTCCTTGACCGGACGATCGCGCAGCCACCCGAAGACCTCGAAGCGGAGTTCTCCGTGCATTGTCGCAAGCGCCGTACTCGTAGCCCAGAACGAGCATGCCGTCGGATCCCACACGGCACGTGTCGAAGTGACGATGACCTCTGAAGTGGGCGGCGATGTACCACCCGCTGATGCTCGTGACTGCGCTGAGGACCAGGGCCCGGCGCGCATGGCAGGGCGGGCGAAGGCGGCCGTATGGAATGATCGCGCAGACAAACTCAGGCCGAAGGGGTTCGACTCGCATGCGCATGAAGCTGGAACTGATCCCGCTCCCGGTCTCGGACGTCGACCGAGCCATCGCCTTCTATGCCGACAAGCTCGGCTTCAACAAGGACCATGATGTGCAGCCCACTGAGGGCATCCGGGTCGTCCAGCTGACACCGGAAGGCTCGGGTTGTTCCGTGGGCTTCGGGACTGGCTTGGATGTGTACGCCGGGAAGCCTGGCAGCGTTCGAGGTCTGCACCTGGTCGTGGAGGACATCGACCAGGCGCGTGCCGAGCTTCTCCAACGCGGCGTCGAGGTCGGGGAGATCCAGGACTTCGGGGGCGGCGTCAAGGGAGCAGAGTTCTCCGATCCTGACGGCAACGGCTTCGAGCTGCAGGAGATGGCGTGGCGCAAGGGCGAGCAGCACTAGGAGCCTGCGGAGTCCGCCTCACAGATCGACGTCGAGGAGTACTCGCTCGCGGGTCCCCGCGTCGACGCGGTCGTGCGCCTCGGCCGCACGCGCCAGCGGCAGCGGCGGCGCACTGGGAATGCTGAGCGCACCGGTGCTCGCCATCCTCGTGAGGTCGGAGGCCGCCGCTCTCTTGGCTGCGCCGGGGAAGTCGTCACTCCCCAGCAGCCTGATGGTCACGTTAGCGAACAGCATCGGCCAGAACGGAATCTCCGGACGGTCCTGTCTGGTGGCGTAGGCCGCGATCACGGTGCCCACCTTGGCGACCTCGGCGTCGAGATCGACGTTGTCCGAGAAGGCGACCTCGATGATGCGGTCGACCCCGTCTGGCGCGGCTTCGCGGATCAAGCTTGCCGGGTCGGCGTCCTCGAGCGCTACGACGCGAGAGACCGGGAGGCGGTGAGCCGCGTCGAGGTCGGAGCGTCGAAGAACCGTGCCGAGGACGGTCGCGCCGCCCCATGCCGCGATCTGCGCTGCGAGGGCGCCGACGCCGCCGAGCACCCCCTGGACGAGGACCGTCGCACCATC
>JAWWPF010000129.1:0-18536 GCA_033850795.1 Nocardioidaceae bacterium
ATCGCCTCCGGTGGCGCCGGCCGGGTCGAGCACTTCCCGCCCGCCGTGGACGCGGGCGCGGACGCCGTACTCGCGGCCTCGGTGTTCCACTTCGGCACGCTTCGTGTCGCGGACGTCAAGAAGTCGCTCGCGGACGGCGGCCACCCGGTCAGGTAGTTCGGGACCTCAGCGGCGCCGCGGCTGCGTCAGGGTGACCAGCACGGGCGCAGCGAGGACGGTGACGACCAGCACGGCGAGCCGGGCGGCCCAGTCGGGCCGGAGGAACCAGACCAGCACGTTCACCGCGACGAGCATCGCGAGCAGCAGCGAGACGCGGGTGCGGCGTCGCCTCGCGAGGGTCCCGGTGGGCCGGCCGACCGGCGCGCGGCGGGGCAGCCGGTCCGTGGTGGCGCGGCGCACCGCCCGGGTCCGGGCGCGCCGGCGCTCGCGGCGCTCGACCTCGGCGGCCCGGGCCGCGGCCCGCAGCGCAGCGTCGTGCTGGCGGGCGGTCCGGCGCCGGGCCCGCTCCTTGCTCATGCCGGGCTCATGCCGGGCTCATGCCGGGGTCACGCCTCACAGGGACCGCACCCAGTTGCGGAGCAGGCCCGCGCCGGCGTCCCCGGACTTCTCCGGGTGGAACTGCGTCGCCGACAGTGGCCCGTTCTCCACGGCCGCCACGAACCGGTCGCCGCCGTGCGAGGCCCAGGTGACGAGCGGAGCCTCGGTGCGGTCGTTGGTCTGCAGCGTCCACCGCCGTACGCCGTAGGAGTGCACGAAGTAGAACCGCTCCTGCTCGACCCCGTCGAAGAGCCTGGTCCCGGCCGGGGCCTCGACCGTGTTCCACCCCATATGGGGTACGACGGGCGCCTGCAGCCGTTCCACGACCCCCGGCCACTCGTCGAGCCCCTCGGCGTCCACGCCGTGCTCGACGCCGTGGGCGAAGAGCACCTGCATCCCGACGCAGATGCCGAGCACCGGCCGACCTCCGGCGAGCCGGCGGCCGATCACCTCGTGGCCCTTGACGGCACGGATGCCCTGCACGCAGGCCTCGAAGGCACCCACGCCGGGCACCACGAGCCCGTCGCAGTCCATGGCAGCCGCCCGGTCCGCGGTCAGCCGCACCGACGCACCGGCCCGCTCCAGGGCCCGCACCGCCGAGCGGGTGTTGCCGGACCCGTAGTCGAGGACGACCACGTCGGGCGCGGCCGCCGCGTCGCGAGGGGTCACAGGCTGCCCTTCGTGCTGGGCACCCCCGACTCGCGCGGGTCGAAGGCGACCGCGTCGCGCAGGGCGCGGGCCACCGCTTTGAACTGCGCCTCGACGAGGTGGTGGGGGTCGCGCCCGGCGAGCACCCGGACGTGCAGCGCGATGCGGGCGTGGGAGGCGAGCGTCTCGAGGACGTGGCGGGTCAGGGAGCCCGAGTAGCCGACGCCGCTCCCGCCGATGACGACGAACTCCTGGCCGTCCGGCTCGCCGGTGTGCACGCAGTAGGGGCGACCGGAGACGTCGACCGCGCACTGGACGAGCGCCTCGTCCAGGGGCACGAGCGCGTCGCCGAAGCGACGGATCCCGGTCTTGTCGCCCAGCGCCTCGCGCAGCGCGTCGCCGAGGACGATCGCGGTGTCCTCGACGGTGTGATGCGCATCGATGTGCGTGTCGCCGTCGGTCTGCGCCGTCAGGTCGATCAAGGAGTGCCGCGAGAAGGCGGTGAGCATGTGGTCGTAGAACCCCACCCCGGTGGATACGTCGTGGCGCCCCGTCCCGTCCAGGTCGACCTCGACGAGCACCTTCGACTCGCTGGTCGTCCGCTCGATGCGTGCTGTCCTGCTCATCGGAGAACCTCTTCCAGGGCGGTCTCGAACGTCGTCATCTCCGCAGGTGTGCCGACCGAGACCCTCAGCCAACCCTCCGGCCCGGTCTCGCGGATCAGCACGCCGCGGTCCAGGAGACCCTGCCAGACCGCGTGCCGATCCGCGAACCTTCCGAACAAGACGTAGTTCGCGTCGCTGTCCGCGACCTCGAGTCCCCGTTCCCGCAGCCACACCACGGTCCGGTCGCGCTCCGCGCGGAGGTCGTCGACGCGGGCCAGCAGCTCACCGGAGTGCCGCAGCGCCACCCGCGCGACCGCCTGGGTGACCGCGGAGAGGTGGTAGGGCAGCCGCACCACCCGCAGCGCATCGGTGATCTCCTTGGACGCGGCCAGGTAGCCCAGCCGGGCCCCGGCCAGCGCGAACGCCTTGCTCATCGTCCGGCTCACCACCAGGTTGGGGGTCTCGGGAAGCAGCTCCAAGGCGCTCGGCGTGCCCGTGCGCCGGAACTCCCCGTACGCCTCGTCGATCACCACCAGTCCGCCGTAGCGGCCGGCCGCGGCGCACACCGCACGGGTCGTCCCCGGCGGCAACGCGGTCCCGGTGGGGTTGTTCGGCGAGGGCAGGAGCACGACGCTCGGGCGGTGCTCCTCGATCACCGAGGCGGCGTGGTCCACGTCGAGGGAGAAGTCCTGCTCCCGGTGGCCGACCACCCACCCGGTCACGGTGTCGCGGGCGTACTCGGGATACATGGAGTACGTCGGCGCGAAGGACACCGCCGTGCGTCCGGGCCCGCCGAAGGCCTGCAGGATCTGCAGCATCACCTCGTTGGAGCCGTTGGCGGCCCACACCTGGTCGGCGGTGACCCCGTGCCCGAGGTAGGCCGCGAGGTCCTCGCGCAGCGCCGTGAACTCACGGTCGGGATAGCGGTTGAGGGTCCGGGTCACGGCGGCGACGGCCGCCGCCACGTCCGCGACCACGGCCTCGCTCGGCGGGTAGGGGTTCTCGTTGACGTTCAGGGCGACGGGCACGTCGAGCTGCGGAGCGCCGTACGGCTCGATCCCCCGCAGCTCCTCGCGCAGCGGCACGGTCGTCACGAGGCGGTCAGCCCCCACGCTGCACGCGTACGTCGACCGCGGCGCCGTGGCCTGGCAGATCCTCGGCCAGCGCCAGGCGCACGACGTGGCCGGCGACGTCGCGCAGGGCCCGCTCGTCGTACTCGACCACCTGCACGGACTTGCGGAACGTCCGGACCGAGAGTCCCGAGCTGTGGCAGGCGCAGCCCGCGGTCGGCAGCACGTGGTTGGAGCCGGCGCAGTAGTCGCCCAGGGACACCGGCGCGAAGGGTCCGACGAAGACCGCGCCGGCGTTGCGGACCCGCCGGGCCAGCGTCGCGGCGTCCCGGGTCTGGATCTCGAGGTGCTCAGCGGCGTAGGCGTCCACCACCGCGAGCCCCTGCTCGAGGTCGTCGACGAGGACGATCCCGGACTGCTGCCCGGACAGCGCGGACCGGATGCGCTCCACGTGTCGCGTCACCGACACCTGCTTGTCGAGCTCGGCGACCACATCGTCGGCGAGCGCTGCGGAGGGGGTCACCAGCACGGCCGCGGCCATCGGGTCGTGCTCCGCCTGGCTGAGCAGGTCCGCCGCCACGAAGGCCGGGTCGGCGGTGTCGTCGGCGAGGATCGCGATCTCGGTGGGGCCCGCCTCGGAGTCGATCCCGACGACGCCCTTGAGCAGCCGCTTCGCGGAGACGGTGTAGATGTTGCCGGGGCCGGTGACGAGGTCCACCTTCCGGCAGGGCCCGGCGCCGTAGGCGAACATCGCGATCGCCTGGGCGCCCCCGACGGCGTAGACCTCCTCCACGCCGAGCAGCGCGCACGCCGCGAGGATGGTGGGGTGCGGCAGCCCGCCGTTGCCCGCCTGGGGCGAGGAGGTCAGCGCAATCGAGCCGACTCCGGCGACCTGCGCGGGTACGACGTTCATCACCACGCTGGAGACCAGCGGCGCGATGCCGCCCGGGACGTAGAGCCCGACCCGCCCGACCGGCACCATGCGCCGGGTCACGGTCCCTCCGCGGACCACCTCGGTGGCGACGTCCTCCTCGAGCTCGGCCCGGCAGGTCAGCCGCAGCCGCCGTACCGACTCCTCGAGCGCGGCGCGGACGTCGGGGTCGAGCCTCTGCAGGGCGTCCTGCAGTGCGGAGGCCGGCACGGCGATGTCGTCCTGCTGCACGCCGTCGAACCGGGCGGTGAGCTCGCGCACGGCCTCGACACCCCGGCGCCGTACGGCGTCGCAGATGGGACGCACGACGTCGAGGGCGGCCTCGACGTCGAAGTCCGCGCGCGGCACCACGTCGCGGTAGTCCGCGACGCTCGTGCCACGCAGGTCGACTCGCCGGATCATGCGGGCCAGTCTAAGGGGGCCGGCGCCCTCGTCCGGGCGGCGGTTCGTCCCGTGGTTGACCCGGGGAGCGCCGGACCCTGGGTAGGTTGAGGGGGTGCCCGAGCAGCTGCCGATCTTTCCGCTGAACACGGTGATGTTCCCCGGGGTGAGCGTGCCGCTGCACGTGTTCGAGGACCGGTACCGCGCGCTGGTGCACCACCTGCTCACGATCTCCGACCGGTCGCTGCGGCTGTTCGGCATCGTAGCGATCCGCGAGGGCTACGAGGTCGGCCGGCACGGCGCGCAGTCGGTGCACCGGGTCGGTTGCGTGGTCCAGCTGACGTCGGTGGAGCCGTACGGCGACGGCCGCTTCGACATCGAGGTGGTCGGCCGCCAGCGGATGCGGCTGTCGGGCCTGGACACCTCGGGCACCTACCTCGTCGGAGACGTCGACACGCTGAGCGAGCGGACGCCCAAGGGGAACGACGCCGCGCGCGAGGCCGGGCGCACCCTGCGGACCTTCGAGGAGTACCGACGAAGGCTCTCCGACCTGCGCGGAGCCGAGGTGCTCGACGGGGAGCTGCCGAAGGACCCGGAGTACCTCTCCTACAGCCTGGCCGCGACGTGCCTGCTGACCCTGAAGGAGCGGCAGGAGCTCCTCGAGGCGGACACGGCGCTGGACCGGTTGATCCTGCTGCGCCACGCCCTGCGCGAGGAGATGCGCGCGATGCGGGCCATCCCGTCGCTGCCCGCGACCGAGGTGGCGCGCACCAGCTGGTCCCCGAACTGAGCGCCGTGGCGAGGAAGAAGGGCGCCGGAGGGACGCCGGCGACCGTGGCGCTCACCCGGGCCGGGATCGCGTTCACCGAGCACACCTACGAGCACGACCCGGGCGCGCCCTCTTACGGGCTCGAGGCCGCTGAGGTGCTGGGGCTCGACCCGGCGCAGGTCTTCAAGACGCTCCTGACCACCGTCGACGACCGCCGCGTGGTCGGCATCGTGCCCGTCTCCGGACAGCTGGACCTCAAGGCCGTCGCCGCGGCGGTCGGCGGGAAGCGCGCGACCATGGCCGACCCGTCCGCGGCCGAGCGCGCCACCGGGTACGTCGTCGGCGGCATCTCCCCGGTAGGCCAGAAGCGCCCGCACCTGACCGTGCTCGACGAGACGGCCCTGGACTTCGCGACGGTCTACGTCTCGGGAGGGCGTCGTGGCCTGGACCTCGGTCTGTCGCCGCAGGACCTGGTCCGGGTGACCGGCGCGGTGGTCGCCGCTATCCGGCGCTAGACCGTGCCGGAGGGCTCGCCACCGACGCGGGCCACCAGCTCCTGCAGGTCGTCACGGTCGAGGTCCACGTTGGCGAAGCCCGCGAGCGTCGACATGGGGAAGTTGCCCACCACGCGGCGCAGCTCGGGGTTGCCGAGCGCCCCGGCGAGGCGGCCGTCGTCCGTCGTACCGAGGACGCCGCGCAGGGCCTCCGCGCCGGAGGGGTCCGCGAGCCACTCCTCGAGCGAGGACATCGCGCCCAGCGGTGCGGCGACCCTCGGCGCCTCGACCGCCGTGGTGGCGCGGGCCCGGATGTCCCGCGAGGACGCACCGACAAGGAGCTCGAAGTCCCCGGCCTCCAGCACCCAGTCCTGCACGGCCTCGGACCAGTAGGACAGGTCGCGGGCCTCGAGCTCGAACGTCGCCGTTCCGGTCTCGCCCGGGGCCAGGTCCAGCTTCGCGAAGCCGCGGAGCTCGAGCGGCGGACGCGAGACGGACGCCGCCACGTCGTGGACGTAGAGCTGCGCGACCTCCTTGCCGGGACGGCCGCCGGTGTTCGTGATGCTGCACCGGACCGTGATCCGCAGGTCCCCGTCGGCGTGCCGGCCGGTGACGTCGACCGCCAGGTCGCCGTACTCGAAGGTCGTGTAGGACAGGCCGTGCCCGAATGGGTAGCTGACCGGCTGGTCGAGGGCGTCGTGGCCGCGGTAGCCGACGAAGACGCCCTCGCCGTACCTCACGTGGCCCGAGTCGCCCGGGAAGTTGAGGTAGGAGCTGTTGTCCTGCAGTCGCAGGGGGATCGTCTCGGCGAGGCGCCCGCACGGGTTCGCTGTGCCGAGCAGCAGGTCGGCGACGGCGCCGCCGGACGCCTGACCGCCGAGCCAGCACTCGAGGAGGGCGCCCGCGTGCTGGTCCCAGCCGGAGGTGAGGACGGCGGAGCCGTTGGACAGCACCACCACGACCCGCTCGTTGACGCGAGAGATCATCCGGAGCAGCTCGACCTGCGGCTGCGGAAGGCGCATGTAGGTGCGGTCGAAGCCCTCGGACTCGGCGCTCGCCGGCAGGCCGAGGAACGCGATCACGACGTCGGCCCCACGGGCGGTCTCCACGGCTTCCTCGCCCAACCGCAGGTCCTCGCCCTCCTCGCCCTCCCCGTGCTCACCGTCGAGGCGGAAGCCGGCGGCGAACCGGACGTCGACGCCCGTCGGCACCGCCTCGCGAATCTGCTCGAGCGCGACGTCCACCCGGGTCGGGTTCACCTGCGAGCTCCCGGCCCCTTGGAACCTCGGCGTACGGGCGAACTCCCCGATCACCGCGACCGTCTGCCCGCTGCGCAGGTCCAGCGGGAGGAGGTCGCCGTCGTTCTTGAGCAGTACGGCGCACTCGCGGGCCGCCCGACGGGCCAGCGCGTGGTGGGCGTCGAGGTCCGCCACCGCGTCGGCCTGCTTCGCCGCGGTGGCCTTGGCAACCAGGGACAGGATCCTGGCGACAGACCTGTCGAGCACCGCCTCGTCGAGCTCGCCGGAGCGGACGGCCTCAACGAGCGCGCGGTCGCTGTGGCCGAGCTGCGGTGGCATCTCGAGGTCGAGGCCGGCCTTCACGGCGGCCACCCGGTCGTGCACCGCTCCCCAGTCGGACACCACCACGCCGTCATACCCCCACTCGTCGCGGAGGACCTCGGTCAGCAGCCACCGGTGCTGGGACACGTGCGTGCCGTTGAGCCGGTTGTAGGAGCACATCACGGTCCACGGCCGGGCCTGTGTGACCGTCCGCTCGAAGGCCGGGAAGTAGATCTCCCGCAGCGTCCGCTCGTCGACGTCGGCGCTGACCCGCACGCGGTCCGTCTCCTGGTTGTTGGCGGCGAAGTGCTTCAGCGACGTGCCGACGCCCTGGCTCTGCACGCCCAGCACGAACGACGTCGCCAGCTCTCCGGACAGCCTCGGGTCCTCGGAGAAGTACTCGAAGTTGCGACCGCACAGCGGCGATCGCTTGATGTTCACCCCCGGACCGAGGAGAACGGAGACCTGCTCCGCCTGACACTCCCGGCCGAGCGCGACGCCCACCTCCTGCAGCAGGTCCACGTCCCACGACGACCCCAGCGCCGAGGCGGTCGGGAAGCAGGTGGCCGGCACACTCTCCACCAGGCTGCCTTGGGTCGCGTGCTCCGGTTCCTTGCGGAGCCCATGCGGACCGTCCGCCACCATGACGGCCGGGATGCCCAGCCGCTCGACCGGGGCCGTGTGCCAGAAGTCGGAGCCCAGGCAGAGGGACGCCTTCTCCTCCAGGGTCAGCGCATCGAGCAGCCTGGCGACGTCGTCTTCCATCCTGCGACCCTAGGCCCCTGGTGGCGGTGGTCGGTTCGCAGGTGGGACCGGACGGGGCGTGGTGTGCATCTGGTGTCGGGTGCCTGCCCGTCCTCAGCCCACGCAGGATCGGGCGGGGTAGGTCGCGCATTCGGTCTCGGACTCCGGGGGCTCCTGCCAAGAGCGCTCCCGCGGTGCTTTCAGCGACTGCCATGGGTGTCGTCGACACCGGGACCCCGACGGCGACTACCTGTGGACCAGCCCCACGGGCGCACCTCCTGCGTCACCCCCACGCACTAACCCGCCGCCAGCAGGTCCCGGCTGCCCTGACCCTGGACAACCAGGAGATGGCGGGGGCACCGGCGCGCTCAGAATCGTCCACCCGAGACGGCCGCCTCAGGGAAGCAGGCATGTACGGGCGCAGCACCGCCCGGCGTCACCCCGCTGCAGCCGACATACGCCGCGATCCGCCGAGGTCTCGTCCCTTCGCGACAGGCGCCGCGCGTAGCCGCTCGGACGGGCACTGGCCCCGGTTCGCTGAGGGGTCTGCCCCGTTGTGTCCGAAACGACGGCCGCAAGTGCACGTCGGAGCGGTCGCCTGTGCCGGCGGAGCCACCCCCGCCATCCCCACCGGGCCGCGCCGCCCCGAAGAGCGATCGGCGCGGTCAGTGGCGCGGCTAGGAAGTTGGTCCGCCACCACGTGACACGGCGGCTACGCGTAGCCGCTCGGACGGGCACTCGCCCCGGTTCGCTGAGGGGTCTGCCCCGTTGTGTCCGGAACGTCGGGGGCAAGTGCACGTCTGAGCGGTCACCTATGCCGGCGGAGTGGCCCCGCCATCCCCACTACGGCGGCGGCGCCCGGAAGCCCAGTCAGCCCGCGGTCAGTTGCGCGACTGAAGGTGGCCGCTGCCCCGTACAGGACGGCCCTCTCAACGGGAATGGGAGCCGTCTCAACGGGAATGAGAGCCGTCTCAACGGGACCCGAGGTGGTCCACGAGTCAGCCGGAAGCGCGGGCTACTCGCCGATGTAGGACATCACGTGCTTGATGCGGGTGTAGTCCTCGAGCCCGTACATCGAGAGGTCCTTGCCGTAGCCGGAGTACTTGAAGCCGCCGTGCGGCATCTCCGCGACGATCGGGATGTGCGTGTTGATCCACACGCACCCGAAGTCCAGACGCTTGGCCATCCGCATCGCCCGGCCGTGGTCCTTGGTCCAGACCGAGGAGGCCAGGCCGTACTTCACGCCGTTCGCCCAGCGCAGCGCCTCCTGCTCGTCGCTGAACTTCTGCACGGTGATGACCGGCCCGAAGATCTCGTCCTGGATCACCTCGTCGTCCTGCTGCACGCCGGAGATCACGGTGGGCGAGTAGAAGAACCCCCGGTCGCCCTGCCGTGCACCGCCGACGTCGATCTGCGCGTGGTCGGGGAGCCGGTCCACCATGCCGGTGACCCGGTTCAGCTGGTTCTCGTTGTTGAGCGCCCCGTAGAGCACGTCGTCGTCCGGCGCACCGGTGCGGGTGTTCTTGGCCTGCTCGGAGAGGGCGGACACGAAGTCCCCGTGCACCCGGGGACCGGCGAGCACGCGCGTCGCGGCCGTGCAGTCCTGGCCGGCGTTGAAGTAGCCGGCGGCCGCGATGCCCTCGGCCGCGGCCTCCACGTCGGCGTCGTCGAAGACGATGACCGGGGCCTTGCCGCCGAGCTCGAGGTGGGTGCGCTTGACCTGTGCCGCGGCCGAGCCCGCGACCTCCATGCCCGCGCGCACGGACCCCGTGATGGCGACCAGCTGCGGCACGGGGTGCTCGACCAGGGCCCGCCCGGTGTCCCGGTCACCGCAGATCACGTTGAACACACCGGGTGGCAGGAACTCCTGGGCCATCTCCGCGAACAGCGTCGTGGACGCCGGGGTCGTGTCCGAGGGCTTGAGCACCACGCAGTTGCCCGCCGCGAGCGCCGGGGCGATCTTCCAGACCATCATCATCAACGGGTAGTTCCACGGCGTCACCTGCGCCACCACGCCGATCGGCTCACGCCGGATGCTCGAGGTGTGGTCCTTGAGGTACTCCGCGCTGGCACGGCCCTCGAGGACGCGGGCCGCCCCGGCGAAGAACCGCAGCTGGTCGACGCACGGCGGCAGCTCCTCGTCGGCGGTCATCTGGATCGGCTTGCCGGTGTTCTGCGACTCCACGCGGACGAACTCGTCGGCGCGCGACTCGAGCGCGTCGGCGATCTTCAGCAGCGCCTTCTGCCGCTCGGTCGGGGTGGTGTCGCCCCAGGTCTCGAAGGCCGCGTCCGCAGCCTTCATCGCCCGGTCGACGTCCTCGGCCTTCGAGGCGGGCGCGGCGGCGTACACCTCGCCGGTCGCAGGGTTGACGAGGTCGTACGTCGCACCGTCGGCGGCGTCGACGGACTCGCCGTTGACGATGTTGCGGAATCTCAGGTCGGCCATGCTCGGGAGCCTACTCATGCGACAACCGGATCGATAGCCAGAACGTCGGGCGAATGCCGAGATCCTCCTCCGGCCCCAGGTCAAACGGCTGTATCCGTGACGCACAACGGTCTAGGAGCGGTGCACCGCGCGCCCGTCGACGTACGTCGCGACCACCCGGGCGTCTGCGACCTCCTCGCGGGCACCGGCGAACGGGTCACGGTCGAGCAGCGCAAGATCCGCCCGCATCCCGCCGGCGAGCAGCCCGGTGTCGTCGAGGTGGTTCACGTAGGCCGACCCGCTGGTGTAGGCGGCGAACGCCTGCTCCAAGGTCAGCGACTCCTCCGGGAGCAGCGGCTCCGCGTCCTCCCCCGCCGGCGTCCGGTTGACCGCGACGTGGATCGCAGCCAGGGGGTCGGGCGTGCTGACCGGCCAGTCGCTGCCCGCGGCGAGCCGGGCGCCCAGACTCGCCAGGGACCCGAACGGGTACTGCCACCCCGCGAGCTCCGGATCGAGGAACGGGAGGCTGAGCTCCGTCATCGCCTCGTCGTTGACCGCCCACAGGGCCTGCACGTTCGCCGTGACGTCCAGGTCGGCGAACCTCGCCCGGTCAGCCGGTGCGACCACCTGCAGGTGCGCGATGTGGTGCCGGCCCGACGAGGGACCGTTCGCCCGCCGCGCCCGGTCGAAGGCGTCCAGGGCCTCCGTCACGGCCCGGTCGCCGATCGCGTGCACGTGGACCTGGAAGCCCTCCGCGTCGAGCCGGGTCACCGCCTCGGACAGAACCTCGGGCGGCAGGAACGACAGCCCGCTGTTGCCGGTCGCCCGCCCGTCCACGCCGCGGTAGGGCTGGGACAGCGCCGCGGTCCAGCTCTCCACGATGCCGTCCTGCATGATCTTCACCGATCCGGCGTCCAGCCGTCCCCCGGTCAGCTCCGCCCGCCGCTCCACCAGCCGGTCCACCTGGTCGAGCCCCTGGTCCCGCTGCCACCACAGGGCTCCGCGCACGCGCGCGGTGAGCGTGCCGGCCCGCACGGCCCGCAGGTACGCCGGCGCGGGGTCGCGGTGGCCCGCATAGTCTCCGAGGATCGCGTCCTGCCAGGCAGTGACGCCCAGCGAGTGCAGGTAGGTCTGTGCCACGCGCAGCCCCGCGTCGTACTCCGCGTCCGACGTCGCCGGGACCGCCCGCTCCACCAGCCCCATGGCGCCTTCATGCAGCATCCCGGTGGGCTCGCCGCGCTCGTCACGCTCGAGACGGCCGTCGACCGGATCGGGGGTGTGGCGGTCCACGCCGGCCAACCGCAGTGCGGCGCTGCTCACCCAGGCCCCGTGGTGGTCGCGGTTGGACAGGAAGGCCGGGCGGTCCCCGACCACCCGGTCGAGGTCCTCGGCGCGCGGCCCCGCCGTCCCGAACGCGGGCATCGACCAGCCGCCGCCGAAGACCCAGTCCCGGTCCGGGTGCGCGGCGACGTACGCACCGACCGCCTCGAGGTACCCCTTCGCGGTGGCGAACGCCGTCAGGTCGCAGCCGAGCAGCTCCACGCCGGCCTGCACCGGGTGCACATGCGCGTCCTGGAACCCGGGCAGCACCAGCCCGCCGGCGAGGTCCACGACCGCGAGGTCCCCCGCGTCGCTCAGGTTCTGCGGGCGCAGCTCCCGCTCGGGGACGACGGCCACGATCCGGCTGCCGCGGACCAGCACCCCGTGGCCCGGCAGGTGGCTGCGGCCGTCGAAGACATGCCCGTTGACGAATACCAGCGTCGTGCTGTCCATGGCGGCAGTCTGCTTCGGATTCAGTGGCGACGCCAGCGCGTCACCGTCGAAGTCCGCCGAAAGACACGCCGTACGACGACGGATCCGCTTGCTTGACACGGTTCCGACCGGCACCATGGGACACACCGACCCAGGAGAGGCCAGCGACGATGACCGAACTGCCCTACGACGACGAGACCTACGCCGGCCTGCAGAAGTCCGCGCGCGAGCACCTGTGGATGCACTTCACCCGGATGTCGAGCTACAACCAGGCCGACGTGCCGATCATCGTGCGCGGCGAGGGCGCCTACGTGTACGACGCGAAGGGGCGCCGCTACCTCGACGCACTGGCCGGTCTCTTCGTCAGCCAGGTCGGCCACGGGCGCAAGGAGCTCGCCGACGCGGCCGCCAAGCAGGCCGGGGAGCTCGCGTTCTTCCCGCTGTGGTCCTACGCCCACCCCAACGCCATCACGCTGGCCGAGCGGGTGGCGAACTACGCGCCCGGCGACCTGAACCGGGTGTTCTTCACCAGCGGCGGCGGCGAGGCCGTCGAGACCGCCTGGAAGCTGGCCAAGAACTACTTCAAGATCACCGGCAAGCCGATGAAGCACAAGGTGATCAGCCGCGCCGTCGCCTACCACGGCACCACCCAGGGGGCCCTGTCGATCACCGGCCTGCCCGCGCTGAAAGCGGTCTTCGAGCCGCTGGTGCCCTCGACCTTCCGGGTCCCGAACACCAACTACTACCGCGCGCCCGAGCCCTTCGGCGCGCCCGACGCGGGCAGCGACGACCTCGAGGCCTTCGGCCGCTGGGCCGCCGACCAGATCGACGTGGCCATCGAGAACGAGGGCGCCGAGACCGTCGCCGCGGTGTTCCTCGAGCCGGTGCAGAATGCCGGCGGCTGCTTCCCGCCGCCTCCCGGCTACTTCCAACGGGTCCGCGAGATCTGCGACAAGCACGACGTGCTCCTGGTCAGCGACGAGGTGATCTGCGCCTTCGGGCGGCTCGGCCACATGTTCGGCGCCGAGCGCTACGGCTACCAGCCCGACATGATCACCTGCGCCAAGGGACTGACCTCGGGCTACTCCCCACTGGGCGCGATGATCGCCTCGGACCGGCTGATGGAGCCGTTCCTGCACGGCGCCCAGTCGTTCGCGCACGGCTACACCTTCGGCGGCCACCCGGTCTCGACCGCGGTCGCGCACGCCAACCTCGACATCTTCGAGCGCGAGGGCCTCAACCGGCACGTGCTGGCCAACCAGGACGCGTTCCGCGCCACCCTGGAGAAGCTGACCGACCTGCCGATCGTCGGCAACGTCCGCGGCGACGGGTACTTCTACGGCATCGAGATGGTCAAGGACAAGGGCACCAAGGAGACCTTCGACGACGCCGAGGCCGAGAAGCTGCTGCGCGGGTTCCTCTCCAAGGCGCTGTTCGACTCCGGTCTCTACTGCCGCGCCGACGACCGTGGGGACCCGGTCATCCAGCTCTCGCCGCCGCTGATCTGCGACCAGGAGCACTTCGACGAGATGGAGCAGAAGCTGCGTTCGGTGCTCGAGGAGGCCTGGACCAAGCTCTGAGCCGGCCGGTCAGCGCGCGGCCACGCGCGGGCGGGCGTACGTCGCGTCGTCCTCGATGTCCGCGCGGCTGTAGTCCTTGAGCGCCGCGCACGCGGCCAGGGTGATCACCGCGGACACCAGGATGTAGCAGGAGACGGCGTACCCCGTCCCGAACTGGTGGATCAGGTACGTCGCGATCAGCGCGGCGGGACCGCCGGCCACCACGGACGCGAGCTGGTAGCCCAGCCCCGCGCCGCCGTACCGCAGCGAGGTCGGGAAGCTCTCCGCGATCAGGGACGCCTGCGGCCCGTACTGCATGGCGTGCGGCACCAGGCCCACGGCCAGGGCCAGGAACACCACCCAGCTGATGCCGCTGTCCAGCAGGGCGAAGTAGACGAACCCCCAGACACCCATGATCGCCGCGCCGGTCATGTAGACCCGCTTGCGGCCGACCGAGTCGGACAGGTGCCCGAAGTACGGCACCAGGAAGAACTCGAGGGCCGCCGCGACGAGCGTGCCCGCGAGCACGAAGTTGTTGGTGAACCCGTGCGTGTCGTCGGTCAGGTAGGACAGCACGAAGGCGGTCACGACGTAGAAGGGCATCTGCTCGGACATCCGCACCAGCGCGGACAGCAGGATCTCCTTGGGGTGGTTCCTGATCACCTCGAGGACGGGCGCCTTCTTGACCGCCTTCTCCTTGACGAGCTTGGCGAACATCGGGGTCTCGAGGATCTGCAGCCGGATGTACATCCCGATGGCGACCAGCACCAGGCTGAACAGGAAGGGCACCCGCCAGCCCCACGAGTTGAAGGACGCGTCGCTGATCGTGCTGCTCAGCAGCGTCAGGAAGCCGGTGCCGAGGATCAGGCCGCTCGCGACGCCGAGCTGCGGGAAGCTGCCCATCAGGCCGCGCCGCTTCTGGTCACCCCACTCCATCGACAGCAGCACCGAGCCGCTCCACTCGCCGCCGACCGCCACTCCCTGGACCAGGCGCAGCAGGATGAGCAGCAGCGGGGCGGCGTTCCCCCACGACGCGGCCCCGGGCAGCACCCCGATCAGCGTGGTGGAGAGGCCCATCAGCAGCAGGGTGATGATCAGCGTGGCCTTGCGGCCGATGCGGTCACCCCAGTGCCCGAAGAGCGCGGCCCCGATCGGCCGGGCCGCGAACCCCACGAAGTAGGTCGCGAACGACTCCAGGGTCCCCACGTAGTGCGACGCGTTCGGGAAGAACACGTGCGGGAACACCAGCGCCGCCGCCGTACCGTAGAGGAAGTAGTCATACCACTCGATGGTGGTGCCGACCGTGCTCGCCAGGGCGGCCTTGCGGACCTGCCGGCTCTGCTCCGGCGTTCCCGCGGCCTCTCGCGCGGCGCGTGCCTGGTCAGGGTGGAGCGTCATGACGGGACTTCCTTCCTCCGGAGGCCGAGCGCCCCGGCAGGGGGGTCCTACCCGCTCCGTGTGACGTCAACCACCCTCAGACGCGCACGACCACGACCCCGTCGTCCACCGTGACCTGGTAGGTCTTGAGGCCGAACCGCTCCGGCTCCAGCAAGGACCGTCCGCTCTCGAGGTCGAACTCCCAGCCGTGCCAGGGGCAGCGGATCACCCGGTCGTGGTTGCCGTAGAGCAGCTCGTGCGGCGCCGAGGCGACGAACGTGCCCCCCACGGTGCCGGCACACATGGAGGCGCCCATGTGCGGGCAGCGGTCATGGACCGCGAAGAACCTGTCACCGACGCTGACCACGCCGACCCACCGGCCCTCCAGCTGCAGAACCCGGCAGCCCGCACGGCGCAGCTCGGTCACCGTCCCCACCCGGTGCTCCACGTCACCTCCTTCCTGCGCACGTCGACCGGTCCACCCCTGTCGCAACGCCAAACGATTTGCTAGGCATGACTCTGACGCCGCGGGAGCGGCGGCGCAACACCCCCGAGAAGGAGGACCCGTGACCCAGGCACTCACCCCGCCCGCCGTCTGGAGCGGGGAGCAGAGCCGCTACCGGCTCGTCGACTGCGACGTGCACCCGATCATGAAGGGCGGGATGGGCGACCTGAGGCCGTTCCTGTCCGCCGCAGGGCAGCGCCGCCTCGGCCTCGACGAGAGGCGTGGGCTCACCACGACCGGCCACCGGGAGGCGGTCTCCATCCCGCGGAACATGGTCTACCTGAACACCGCGGGAGTGCTGCGCGACGACGCGCGGGCGCCGGACGGGTCGGCGCCTGGGGCGGACCCCGGGCACACCGCCCGTCAGCTCCTGGACGCCAACGAAATCTCGCGTGCCGTGCTCATCGGGGGTGAGGTCCTCGGTCTCGGCGCCCTCCCCGACCCGGACGCGGCTGCCCTGATCGCCTCCGCCTACAACGACTGGCTCGCCGCCACGTGGCTGGACGCCGACGAGCGCTACCGCGGCACGATCGTGGTGGGCGCCCAGGACCCCGCGCTCGCTGCGGCCGAGATCCGCCGCGCCGGGGCGGACGTGCGGTTCGTGGCCGTGCTGCTGCCGCTGACGAACATCCTGATGGGGCAACGGCACTACTACCCGATCTACGAGGCCGCCGCCGAGCTCGGGCTCCCGGTCACGGTGCACCCGAACTCCGGCGAGGGGATCTTCCGCACCTCCCCGAGCCTGGCCGGTGCACCCCCGACGTACTACGTCGAGTGGCACACCGGTCTGAGCCAGGTGTTCCAGGCCAACGTGATCAGCCTGGTCTGCCACGGGGTCTTCGAGCGCTTCCCCGGCCTCAAGGTGGTCGTCACCGAGGGCGGCCTCGGCTGGGTGCCGGACGTGATGTGGCGGCTGGACAAGAACGTCAGGGGACTGCGCGACGAGGTGCCCTGGGTACGGCGGCTGCCCAGCGAGTACATCGTCGACCACGTCCGGTTCACCAGCCAGCCCCTCCCGGAGCCCCGGCGCCGCCAGCACCTGCACGTGCTGTGCGAGATCGCGCACGCCGAGAGGACGCTGATGTTCAGCTCGGACTACCCGCACTGGGACTACGACGAGCCGCGGCACGCGCTGACCTCGCTGCCCAGGGAGATCCGGCGACGTGTCGAGGTCGAGAACGCGGTCGAGACGTACGGCGCGCGCCTCTGACGCACGGACGTCGCGGGGAGCTCAGGAGTCGTAGCCGAGCCCGGCCCGGTCCAGGGCCCGCAGCCACAGGTTCCGCCGGCCGCCGTGACGGTCCGCCTGGCCCAGGGACCACCGGGTGAGCTGCACGCCGGCGTACCGGAACGGCTCGGGCGGGAAGGGCAGCGGCCTCTCCCGGACCATCTGCAGCCGGGTGCGATCGGTCTCCTGCCCGCAGAAGAGGTCCAGCGCGACGTCCGCACCGAACCGGGTGGCCGCCACTCCCAGACCGGTGTAGCCGAGGGAGTAGGCCACGCGGCCGGAGCAGGCGGTCCCGAAGAACGCGGTGAAGCGCGTGCAGGTGTCGATCACGCCGGCCCAGCGGTGCGTGAAGCTCAGGCCCTCGAGCTGCGGGAACGTCGCGAAGAAGTGCTCTGCGAGCCGCCGGTGGGTCGGTCCCGTCTCCAGGGCAGGGTCGATCCGGCTCCCGTAGTGGTAGACCGCGTCGTAGCCGCCGTACACGATGCGGTCGTCGCGGGTCAGCCGGTAGTAGTGGAACATGTTCGATGCGTCCCCGACGCCCTGCCGGTTCCCCCACCCTACGGACGCCTTCTGCTCCGCGGAGAGCGGCTCGGTCGTCAGCACGTAGTCGTAGACGGGGACCGTCATCAGCCGGAGCCGCCGCAGGAGCGGAGGGAAGGCGTTGGTGGCCAGGACGGCCCGCGACGCGCGGACCCGACCGCCCGGGGTCCGGACCTCGATGCCGTCGCGCTGCTCGCCGAGTCCGGTCGCAAGGGTCCCCTCGTAGACGCGCACACCACTGTCCAGGGCAGCCTGTCGCAGTCCCCAGGCCAGGCGGGCCGGCTCCACGAGCGCGGTCGAGCCGCGCTGCCAGAGGCCCGCGAGGTAGGCCGGGGAGTGCACCTCCGCCCGCACCCCGTCCCCGTCCAGCAGGACCACGTCGTGGCCCGCAGCGGTCATCGCCTCCGCGAGTGCGGCGAGCTCCTCCGCCTCGTGCGGCGCGGCGGCCACGGTGAGCTCACCGGTCTCCTCCCAGGCGCAGTCGATGCCGTGACGGCGGACCGTCTCGGCGATCTCGCGGAGGTTGGCCGAGCCGAGCCGGTCCAGGGCGGGGAGCTCCTCGGGCCATCGCTCGAGGCCGTTGGCGAACCCGTGCGTCAGGCTGGCCGAGGCGAACCCGCCGTTGCGCCCGCTGGCCTGGTCGCCACAGTGGCCCGCCTCGACCAGGACCACGTCCGTGCCGGGGTCGCGCTCCTTGGCGCGCAGCGCGGCCCACAGGCCGGTGTAGCCGCCGCCGACCACCACGAGGTCCGCCTGCTCCGGTCCGGAGAGCCTGGGCAGACCGGGCGGGCGGGCCGGGTCGTCGAGCCAGTGCACGCGCGGCGCGGCGTCCGCCAGCGAGGCCGCGGCGAGGGACGTGGACACGCTCAGGCGGAGGGTCGGCGCCGGAAGACCCCGCTGGCGGCGACCAGACCCAGCGCGACCAGGAACATCAGGGTTCCGATGACGTTCACCTGCGGTGGGATGCCGCGCTGGGCGGCGCCCCACACGAACATCGGGAACGTGACCGTGTTGCCGTGGTTGAAGTTCGTGACGATGAAGTCGTCGAAGGACAGCGAGAAGGCCAGCAGTGCGGCGGCGAGGATCCCCGGGAAGATCAGCGGGAAGGTGATCCTCCAGAACGTCTGCCACTCGTTGGCGTAGAGGTCCATCGCGGCCTGCTCCATCGACGAGTCCAGCCCCGCCAGTCGTGCCTTGACGGTGACCACCACGAAGGACAGGCAGAACATGATGTGCGCGACCAGGATCGACCAGAAGCCGAGCTTCGCGGCCAGGCCCGCGCTCGCGAACAGCGCGAGCAGCGACGAACCGAGGACGATCTCCGGCGACGCCATCGGCAGGAAGATCATCAGGTTCGCCGCACTTCGCCCCCGGAAGTAGTGCCGCACCATCGCGAACGCCATCAGCGTGCC
>JAWWPF010000143.1:0-5301 GCA_033850795.1 Nocardioidaceae bacterium
CGGCGATGCGGCCGCCGAGCAGGAGCCCGCCGCCGGACATCATCAGGTAGGCGGTGACGAGCCACTGGAGCTGCCCGCTGTCCAGGCTCAAGGACCGCCCGATCGTCGGGAGCGCGGTGTTGACCACGGAGATGTCCAGGACGACGAGGATCTGGGCGGTCAGCGCGACGGCGAGCACCGCCCAGGACCGACGTGGCCCACTGTCCTCGGGTTCGCCAGGTCCGGCCTGTGCCTGTGGGGCGGTGTGTGGGTTGGTGTGTTGGGGGCCGGCGGCGGTCTGGCTGGACATGCGAGGCCTTCTTCCTGGTGGGCTGCGGTGTGCTCCCACGCTGGTCTGACCGATCGTTGGTCGCACCGGTCGAATGGCCGGGATCCGCGGTACGTCGTCAGCTCAGGGGCAGCTGCGCGAGCTCGCCGCGGCTCGCGACGCCCGTCTTCGCGAACACGTTGCGCAGATGGAACGCGACGGTGCGCGGGGAGATCCAGCACTGCGCGGCCACGTCCTTGTTCGACAGGCCGCCGCTGACGAGGGTGGCGATCTTCAGCTCCATCGGCGTCAGGTCGACCAGGGTCGAGGGGTCCCGTCTGCGGGCGGTCTCCCCGGAGGCACGTAGCTCCTCGGCGGCGCGGGTCACGAATGGCTCCGCACCCAGGTCGGTGAAGACCTCGAGGGAGGCACGCAGGTGGGGTCGGGCCTCGACCCGGCGCTGGTTGCGTCGCAGCCACTCCCCGTAGGCGAGGGCGGCGCGGGCCGTGTTGTACGGCCGGACACCGTCGCGGTGGGCCAGCGCACTCTCGAACTGTGCCGCCGGGCCCTCCGAAGGGCCGGTCTCACTGGTGATGGTGCCTGCCGCGGCGTTGTTGCCGTCGGGCTTCAGGTCGGCAAGGAGGGCACAGCCGTAGTTGACGGTGGCCTGAGCCCACGGCCAGCCGGTGGCGTCCGCGAACCTCTTCAGCTGCTCGACCCAGGAGGCTGCGGCGGCTTGGTCGCCTGCTCGGACGGCGGCCTCGAAGCGGTCGGGTGCCGCCATCGAGCTGACGGTCTGCAGCCGCATCCGTCCGAGATGGTGCACAGCTGTGGTGGCCTCGCCGAGGGCCGCGGCGTGGACCCCCTTCGCCCACCGGGTCAGGTCGTGCACCGGGTCGGTGAGGATGCCCAGCCGCGCTGACTCGAGGACACGTTCGAGGTCACCGAGCACGGTGTCGTAGTCAGGCCTCCCCTGCAGGGCGGAGAGCAGGGTCAGCCACGCGAGCGGGGTCGCGGTGAGCGTCGGCTGTCCAACGCTCCGGGCCAGGGACAGCGCCTCCTCGGCGCAGGCGCGGACCTCGGCCCACCGGCCGGCGACCAGGTGCGGGAACGCCAGCCGCTGAAGGGCGTAGATCACCGACATGCCTGCGCCGGCGTCGCGCGCGGTCGAGAGCATCATGAAGTAGAAGCGGCGTGCTGCTTCATCGTCACCGAGGTGCAGGGCGGCGTTGCCCAGGTTGCCGAGCAGGTCGACATCGGTGACGTCCCGGCCGGCTTCCAGCGCCTCCGCCAGTGTTGCCCGTGCCGCCGCCCAGTCGCCGCCGGCGACCTGGGTCATCGCGACCAGCAGGTGCTTGAGGCACCGCACGCGTGCCGGGTCACCTGCGTCGACGGCCAGGTCGAGGATGCCGAGCTCGAGGGAGACGCCACTGTCGACGCCGTAGTTGTGCATCACCGTCTCGGCCACAGCCATCTCCAGAGCCCGGACCTGGTCGACATCGGCGACGCCTGCCGCAGCGTGGACGAAGATCCGGTGCGCCTCGGCCGCAGAGCCGGTATTCACCTCGATCCGCCCGCGGAGCCGGTCGATGTCGGCCCGCAGCAGGCGCATGTCGACCTGGGCGCCGGCCACGTCGTCGCGCGGGATTTGCTGCGGCGCTTTGGTGAGATCACGCGCGGCGAGGGCCAGGGCGGTGGCCTGGGTGGGGTTCCCCGCGGCCCAGGCGGTGCGGGCCGCGGCGAACAGGTGCGCCGCGCGGGGAACCTCACGGGCGGTGAGGGCTGCGGCCCGCTCGTAGGCCGACGAGGCAGCGGCATACCCGCCGCGGCGCTCGGCTCGTGCAGCGACTCCTGCGAGCTCCTCGGCGAGGGGCTCGTCCCATCCGGTCGCGGCCGCAGCGCGGTGCCACGTCGCCCGGTCCTGGTCACCGGCGTGACCGAGCACGTCGGCGAGCGCCTGGTGGACATGGCGCCGTTCCAGGCTGGTCGCCCCCTGGTACACCGCCGAGCGCACCAAGGGATGCCGCACGGCGACAGTGTCGCCGTCCACGAGCAGCAGCCCACTGCGTTCCGCAACGCCCCAGGCGGAGCCCTCGACGCCCAGGCTGGCGGCGGCGTCCCCGGTCGTGGCGACGTGGCCGCTGTCGTCGGCGGCCACCACCAGCATCAGCTGCTGCACCTGGTCCGGCAGCCGACGGATCCGGTCGAGGAACACCCGCTCCACACCGGAGCCGACGCTCAGCTGCGGCGGCAACGGGACCGTTCCGTCCAGCTGCTCGGGGGTGAGCCCGACGGGCAGCTCCATCAGCGCCAAGGGGTTTCCGGCCGTCTCGGCCATCAGCCTGTCCGCCACCTGGGTCGAGAGTCCGGCACCGGCGTACTGCGCCAGAAGGGCACGCACCGCAGCCGGCTCCAATCCCTGGAGGAGCAGCGAGTCGATGCCCGGCGCGGTGAACGCGCGGACGTCACCGTCCCGAGCGGCGAACACCACCGCAACCCGGTCCGCGTCGAACCTCCGAGCAGCGAAGCGCAGGGCATCGGCCGAGGCGTCGTCGAGCCAGTGCGCATCATCGACGACGCACAGCAGCGGGCACTCCTCGGCCATCTCACCAAGCAGCGAAAGGGTCGCGGCGCCGACGAGGAACGGCTCCACGGTGCCGTCCTCGAGGCCGAACGCGACCCGCAGGGTCCGAGCCTGCGGGCCCGGGACTCCGTCCAGGAGCCGCATCCCTGGGCGCAGCAGCCGCTGCAGCGCCCCGAACGCCAGCGGAGACTCAGACTCCACCCCTTGGGTCGTCAACACCCGCACACCAGCAGCTGCGGCGCCGGCGACGAGGTCGTCGAGCAGCGCGGTCTTCCCCACCCCGGGCTCACCGTGGATGAGCAGCGCACCGGCCTGCCCGTTGCGTGCGTCCTCGACGATGGCTCGCAGCCGGGCCTGCTCGGCCTCTCTCCCGTGGAGCATTTCGCGACCGTACTCCCGCCGACACGCCTGCAGCGAGGCCTCTTGATGTCCCTGCCCGCGGCGGCGCCGATGTCGTCGTCGATGTCCAGCACCGGCCCTGCGCCATAGCGGCTGGGACAGGCGGGCATCCCGGCAGTTTGACCGGGGCGAGAACCGGCCGCTACCGCCAGGCTGAGGAGCAGGTCGACCCTCGACGCCACTTCTGAACTCCAGGAGGAGTCCCATGCCTGATCCCACGCAGCCACCCGTCGACACTCCCTCGTCGAGGACGACCCGTCACATCGGGGTGCTTCTCTTCGACGACGTCGAGGAGCTCGACGCGGTCGGGCCTTGGGAAGTCCTCTCCTGCTGGACCCTGCACCACCCCGAAGACGGCTGGACCGTCTCGTGCGTCTCCCGCGACGGCGCTTCGGTCCGCGCGGCCAAGGGACTGACCCTCGGGGCCCACCACTCGTTCGCGACGATGCCGCCGCTCGACGTGCTGATCCACCCCGGCGGACAAGGCACCCGGACCCTGATGCGCGACCACGACCACCTCGCGTGGGTCCGCGGGCAACGCGGGTCCGTGCGACTGATGACCAGTGTGTGCACCGGTGCGCTGGTCTACGCCGCCGCCGGCGTGCTCACCGGCCGCCCCGCCACCACCCACTGGGAGTCTCTGGACCTCCTCACCCGGCTCGACCCGTCGGTCGCCCTGCGACCAGACGCCAGGTTCGTCGACGATAGCGACGTCATCACCAGCGCTGGCGTCAGCGCCGGCATCGACATGGCACTGCACCTGGTCGCCCGACTCGCCGGCACGGAGCGCGCCCGCGAGGTCCGCCGAGCCATCCAGTACGACCCGCAACCACCCGTCTGAGAGTCACCTCCCGCCTTCCGGCGAGTCCGCACACCTCAGCCCTGCCAGTTCACCTCAGTTCGAAGCGACATTGGAGATCGACATGAGCACAACCACGGGTGATGGCATCCGAGCAGCTCCACGGCGCACCGCAGTTGTCGGTGGCACGTCTGAACCTGATGCGCGCCGGCTACCTGCTGATGGGCGTCGGCCTCGCCATCGTGAAATGGCCGCTGCTCGCAGACCCACACCGGGCCGCTGTACGAGTCGGCATGGAAGCTGCTGTGGCTCGGCCTGGTCGCCTTGCCGCAGGCCGTCAGCGGACCCATGGGCGCAGACATCACCCGCAACGTGTTCGGCTGCTCCCTCGTCGTCGTGATCCTGGCAGTCATCCCGTGGCGACACGTGTGGCGCAGCTACGTACGTGCCGCCGCAGACGCCTGGCGTTGACCGTCGGGCTGCGATCTTCGCAAGATGTGGGCGTCCTAGGTATCGCTAGGTAACGCGCCGGGGGTGGACTTCGGTGTCAGGGCGCGTGGACGAAGTCCGTCAGATCGTTACGTTCATGCGGTGGTGCGGGCCGGTGGAACCGTGTCCGGATGCCAGCCGCCTCGACAAACCGGGCGGTCGCGGCATCCGGATCACCGGCGGTCAGCGCGAGGCGTGCGAGCCCTTCGAGGGCGGACGCGGTCACAGCCGGTTCCCCGAGACGGCGACCCAGTTCCAGCGCTTCCCGGTAGCGGGCCTCGGCCGTGGTGGTGTCGCCGTCGGCTTCGTGACAGCGCCCCAACGCAGCCAGCGCGGCCCCCTCGGGGACGGGTGTTCCGAGCGCTATGAATCCGTCCACCGAGGTCCCGTAGTACCGCCTGGCTTGGTCCCAGTTCCCCTCGACGTGGGCGAGGAGGCCGTACCCGTACCCGGCCAGCACCTCCCCGGCACCGTCACCGACCTCGCGTGAGGCAGCTGCTGCCTCGTCGAACAGCCGCCGTGCGCCGTCGCGGTCACCGATGTGCACCTTCTCGATCGCCAGGTCCGCCAGTGCCCATTGGGCGGTGTTCCACAAGCCGGCGCCGCCTGCCACATCGATCGCTTCCTCCAGGACCCGGGCTGCCTCGTCGAACCGGCCGAACTGCCGCAACCCCCAACCGAGGTGGTACAGGATGGCTGACAGTCCCCAGGAGTCGTCGAGGTGCCGGAACGCGGCGGCGGTGCTGCGCCCGAGGCGGACGGCGCCCTCGGCGTCCCCGGTCT
>JAWWPF010000173.1:0-10890 GCA_033850795.1 Nocardioidaceae bacterium
GTCGCGCACCTGGCCAACCGGGAGCGTGCGGACGCCTTGGCCGCGAACCTCGTCCGGCGGCTCGCGGGCAACCTGTCCGGCCGGGACGTGCCGGTGGGGGAGGTGGGGGCCGTGATCGGGGCGCACGTGGGCCCCGGGATGGTGGCGGCCGTCGTCTCACCGCGCTGACCCGGATCGTCCCCAGGGCCGGAGCGGCGACGGTTGTGCACAGGTCGCAGGTGGGCGCTTCCGGCCTGCGCCCGGCGTTCCTAGGTTCAAGACATGCGCTCACGCAGATCCGCCAACGATCACGTCGCCGAGGTGGCACGGCGACGGCTGGAGCTGTTGAGCGCCGAGCTCGCCGAGATCCGTCCCGACCCCGCCGAGGTCCCCTCACCGGCGGACCAGGACGGGTCCGGCGAGCCGTCATCGCCCGGGCCGACTGCCGACCCTGTGACGACTGCCGACCCTGTGCCGCCCGCCGACTCCCTGCCGGGGCGACACCGGCAACGCTCCGTGGGACCGGCGCGCAGCCTCACGGGGTGGCTCGAGGACCGGCTGCCCGCGACCCTGCAGGGCCGTGTGCGGCTGACCGCGAGCCACCTCGCCGTGGTGGGGCTGCTGGTGGTGGGCGGCGTCGCCGTGACGCTGTGGTGGGTGCTCCGCGCGGACCGCGGCGAGTCCGTGGTGCCCCCGCTCGCCGCACCCGTGTCCGCGGCTCCGCTGTCCGGCGGTCCCGGTCAGACCCCGACGGAACCTCCCTCGGCCGGCAGCTCCGCGACCGGCCCACCCGGTTCCGCGCCGGCGACCGGTGCGGCGACCGGTGCGGCGCCAGCCCCCTCGGCGGCTGCGACCGGTCGCATCGTCGTCGACGTCGCGGGCAAGGTCCGCCGGCCCGGCATCGCGACGCTGCCGGCCGGCTCTCGCGTGGTAGACGCCCTCGCCGCCGCCGGTGGCCCGCGGCGCGGCGTCCGCACCGGGTCCCTCAACCTGGCGCGGGTGCTCACCGACGGCGAGCAGATCGTCGTCGGGCTCCCGGCACCGAGCGGGGTGGCTGCGAGCGCGGCGTCCGCGCCGACGTCCGGCGCGGGCACGCCTCTGGTGAACATCAACACCGCCACGGAGTCCGAGCTGGAGGAGCTGCCCGGCGTCGGCCCGGTGACCGCCCAGTCGATCCTCGAGTTCCGGGCCGAGAACGGCACCTTCTCCGCCGTCGACGAGCTGCTCGAGATCTCGGGGATCGGCGATGCGACGCTGGCCAAGATAGCCCCTTATGTCACCCTCTGATGCCGGCACTGTCCGACCCGATTCCCACGGAGCGGCGGCCCCGCGACCTGCGCGCCCTCGTCCTGGGCGGCTCGGGGTGGCTCGGAGGGCTGGCGGCGTTCACCGCGCCGGGCTGGCTGTGCGTGCTGTCCGTGGCAGTCGCCTGTGGGTCGCTGATCTTCCGCGCGCGAGCCCGGCGTCCGATGCTGACCGGGCTCGGATGCCTGCTGGCCGCGACCGCCGTGGGCGGGCTCTCCGCGGTTCGGGTCGAGGCCAACCGCAGCAGCGCGGTGGCGGCCCTCGCCGCCGAGGGCGCTGTCGTCACCGTCACCGGGCGGGTCACCTCGGACCCGGCGCTCCGGACCGGGCGCTTCGGCACCTACACGCTGACCCGGATGGACGTCGCCGAGGTCACCGGGCGCGGACGGACGCACCGGACCGGGGTGCCGGCTCTGGTGATCGGCACCGAGAGCTGGAGCAGCGTGCGGCTGGGTGCCAGGGTGCGGGCCACGGGACGGCTCGGGCCGGCGGACGGGCCCGACCTCGCGGGCGTCCTCTCCAGCCGCAGCCCGCCGCAGTCGTTGGACGCACCCGCGCGGATGTTCGACGCCGCGGCGCGGGTCCGGGCCGGCATCCGGGCGGCGGTCGTGACCGCGCCCCCGGAGGCGCAGGCCCTCGTGCCCGCCCTGGTCGTAGGGGACGACCAGCAGATGTCACCCGACGTGGTCCGCGACTTCCAGACCTGCGGGCTCACCCACCTCGCCGCCGTCTCGGGCACCAACCTCACCCTGGTCGTGGGGTTCCTGCTGGTGCTGGCGCGCTGGGCCGGGGTCCGGGCCCGTGGGCTGCTGGTCGTGGGCCTGCTCGGCGTCCTGGGGTTCGTGCTCCTCGCCCGCCCCGAACCCAGCGTGCTCCGGGCTGCCGGCATGGGGACCGCGGCCCTGATCGGCCTCGGCTCCCGCGGCCGGGACCAGGGCGTGCGGGCGCTCGGCCTGGCGCTGCTCGTGCTCCTCCTGCTCGACCCCTGGCTGGTGCTCTCCGTCGGCTTCGCGCTCTCCACGCTGGCGACCGCGGGGATCCTGCTGCTCGGACCGCCGTTCCGGGACGCGTTGCGGTCCTGGATGCCTCGCTGGGCGGCCGAGGCGCTCGCCGTACCCTTCGCCGCGCAGCTGGCCTGCACCCCTGTGATCGCGGCCATCTCCGGGCAGGTCAGCCTCGTCGCGGTGGTGGCGAACCTGGCGGTCGCCGCGGCGGTGGGACCGGCGACCGTCCTCGGTCTCGTCGGCGGGGTCGTGGTGCTCGCCGTACCCCCCGCCGGACGCGCCTGCGGGTGGTTGGCGGGGCTGTGTGCGTCCTGGATCATCACCGTCGCGACCCATCTGGCGAGGCTGCCGACCGCGGCGCTGGACTGGTCCCCAGGGGCGGTGTCGGTCGCGGTGCTCTGCCTGGCCTGCGTGGGCGTCGCGATGGCTGCCGGCCGGGTGCTGGGACGAGCACGCTGGTCCCTCGTTTGCGGCGTCGTGCTCGTCGTGGTGATGCTGCGGCCGCTGCCCTCACCGGGCTGGCCGCCGCCGGGGTGGGTCCTGGTCGCCTGCGACGTGGGGCAGGGGGACGGACTGGTGCTGAACGCCGGACCGCACCGCGCGGTGGTGGTGGATGCCGGGCCGGACCCGGACCTGATGGCGCGGTGCCTGCGCCGGCTGGGGGTGCGCTCCGTGCCGGTGGTCGTGCTGACCCACTTCCACGCGGACCACGTTGATGGGCTGCCGGGCGTGCTGGCCGGCCACCCGGCCGGCGAGGTCGACGTCACGGCGACCGAGGACCCGGCGTCCGGCGCCGCAGCGGTGCATCGCTGGGCCGCCGCGGCGCGGGTCCCGGTGCGGGTGCCGGCGTACGGCGAGACGCGCCGGCTCGGCGGCCTCACCTGGCAGGTCATCGGGCCCGTCCGGGCGCCTGCCGCGGAGAGCCACGGCGAGGAGGGGTCGGTGGCGAACAACGCCAGCCTCGTCCTGCTGGTGCAGGTGGCCGGCGTGCGGATCCTCATGGGTGGGGACATGGAGCCCGAGGCGCAGCAGGCGCTCGCGACTGCGGACCCCGGGCTGCGCGTGGACGTGCTGAAGGTGCCGCACCACGGCAGCCGGTACCAGGACCCGGACCTGCTGACCGGGCTCGGGGCGCGGCTGGCGGTCGTCTCGGTCGGCGCGCAGAACGACTACGGGCACCCGGCGCGGTCCACGCTGGCCCTCCTGCGTCGCGCCGGGATGACGGTGGAGCGCACGGATCAGGACGGCGACGTCGCGGTCGTCGTACGGGACGGGAGGCTCGGGGTGCGCACCCGTGGCGGCCCGTGACCGAGGTCAGCCGATGACGTCGTCGTTGTTGATCAGGTAGCCGCCGTCGGAGGACCTGAGCAGGTCGAGCCGCTGCCGCTCGGTGCTCGTGCTGCCGTTGGTCTCGTGGTAGGTGATGGTCAGCTCGACGGAGTTGCTGCCGGGCAAGGGGCGGATGTCGCGCACGTCGACCGAGCTGATCCCTCGCCAGAACGCGTTGTAGGACCCCCGGCCCTGGGCCTTCTCTCCGGGTCCGAGCAGTGACCAGCCGGCGGTCGTGCCGCCCGGCGCGATAGCGAAGTAGCGCCGCAGGAATGCGGCCTTCCCGGTCCCGGAGCCGCCGCTGGAGCCGCTGCCGCTGGTGGCGGATGCCGTGGCGCTGGGCGAGGAGGACGCCCCGCTCGACGAGGAGGTGCTCGGCGATGGGCTGGGGCTGCTGGAGTGCGTCGGGCTGGTCGACGGGCTCGTCGACGGGCTGGTCGACCGGCTGGGGCTGGTCGAGGCGCTCTGCCGTACGGACGGCCTGCCGCCCGTGGAGGGGCTGCGGGACGCGGTGGACGCGGTGGGCTTGTCCGAGGACCCCGAGCCGAGGTTGACCGCGTACAGCACGCCGCCGACGACGACCAGCAGGGCCAGGGCCGCCAGCGCGGCGTACACCCATCGCCGTCGCGACGGCGGGCTCGGTGCGGGGTCCACCGGCTCGCGCGGACCGGATCCGGAGGGCGGGGTCGTGGTCGGCTCTGCGACGGCCGCGGGGGGCGGCCGCTCGGGGCGACGCGCGCGCGGCGACGCGGCGACCAGGGTCTCCGCGCGGGTGTTCTCCGGTGAGTGCTCCCGCGCCAACCGGCGCAGGGCGTGCGCGGCGTCCGCCATCGTCCACCGGGAGTCGGGGTTGCGGTCCAGCGTCCGCAGCAGGACCGGCTCGAGGAAGGCCGCGTGGACCGGTGCCGGCGGCTGCTTCGTCGCGATGTCGTGCAGCACGGCGACCGGGTTGTCGTGGGGGGTGTACGGCGGATGGCCCTCGACTGCGGCGTACAACGTGGCGCCGAGCGCCCAGACGTCCGAGGCCAGGCTCGGGGCTGCTCCCCGGGCCAGCTCGGGGGAGAAGTACATCGGGGTCCCGGTCAGCAGGCCCGACTGGGTCAGGGCCGGGTCGCCGGCCGGCCGGGCGATCCCGAAGTCGCTGATCTTGGCGAGGCCGTCGTCGCGGACGAGCACGTTGCCCGGCTTGACGTCGCGGTGCATGGTCCCCACCGCATGCGCCACGGCGAGCCCGTCGGCGACCTGCGCCCCGATGTCGGCCACCCGCGCCGGGTCCAGGGCGCCTTCCTGCTTGATCAGCTGGGACAGCGACCGGGACGGCACATGTTCCATCACCAGCCAGATCGCCTGGTCCTCCTCGACCACGTCGAAGACCGTGACCACGTTGCGGTGGCTGAGCGCCGCCGAGGACCTTGCCTCGCGGAGCGCGCGGGCGGAGTCCGTGACCGACTGCCCAGGGAGCAGCCCCACCTGCTTCACCGCGACGTCGCGCTGCAGCTTCTCGTCACGACACAGCCACACGGTGCCCATCCCGCCCTGGCCGATGGCTCTGACCACGCGGTAACGACCGCCGATCAGCTCGGGGTGCATGGGACTCCTCTCACAGTCGGTCGGCCGTCGTCCTGTGACGTTACCCACGGCGGTGACCCGTACGCCTCCGGTGGCCAGGTGGTGGGGGTGGGGTGTGGCAGGCTGATCCGCATCATGGCGTCCCCGCAGGCATCCGAGATCCTCGGCCACGTCACGCTCGTGACGGGCCCGGAGGAGTTCCTCAACCAGCGCGCTGTCGACGCCGCCGTCAAGGCGGTGCGCGGCGCGGACCCCGAGTCGGAGGTCAGCGAGACCAGCGCCGACCAGGTCAGCATGGCGGTCCTCGGGGACCTGGCGGCCCCCTCCCTGTTCTCATCCATCCGCTGCGTGGTCGTGAGCCGTCTCGAGGACCTGCCCGAGGAGGCGTACGACGGGGTGGTGGAGTACGCCGGTGACCCGGCCGAGGACATCGCCCTGATCCTCGTGCACTCGGGCGGGCCGAAGGGCAGCGGTCTGCTCAACAAGCTGCGCAAGGCCGCGGCGGTGCGGGAGGTGAAGTCGGCGTCCTTGCGGCCCTCGGAGTTCTCCCGGTTCGTCTCCGGCGAGGTCCGTGCGCTCGGCGGCCGGATCGCCGAGGACGCCGCCGACCTCCTCGTGCAGGCCGTGGGTCAGGACCTCCGGGCACTTGCGGGCGCTGCGCACCAGCTCGCCAGCGACTTCCCGGGCGAGCCGTTGACCGAAGGGATCGTGCGCCGGTACTTCGGCGGCCGGGCGGAGGTCAAGTCGTTCGCGATCGCCGACGCAGCCCTCGCCGGTCGCACCTCGACGGCGTTGGAGGAGCTGCGCTGGGCGCTGGACAACGGCACCGCAGCAGTCCTGGTGACCAGCGCCTTCGCAACCGGGCTGCGGGGCTTGGCCAAGCTGTCCTCGGCGCCGCGGGGGCTGCGGGAGGCGGACCTGGCCCGCGAGGCAGGAGTGCCCCCGTGGAAGGTGCGGGTGCTCCGCGACCAGGCCCGCGGCTGGGACGACCGCGGCCTCGCCACGGCGATCCGGGCCGTCGCGCAGGCCGATGCCGACGTCAAGGGTGCCGCGAGCGACGCCGCCTTCTCCCTGGAGCGGATGGTGCTGGCCGTGACCTCGGCCCGCAGCCGCTGACCCGTCCCGGAACGCCGACGAGGCGCCGGCTCCCCGAGGGGAAGCGGCGCCTCGTCGTACGGCTGGATGCGGGTGGCCTCAGAGGGAGGCGGCGCGCCTGCCGATCGCGGACTTCTTGTTCGCGGCCTGGTTCTTGTGGATCACGCCGGCCGAGGCGGCCTTGTCCAGCTTGCGGCTGGCGGCTGCGGCGAGGACCTTCGCCCGGTCGGTGTCACCGGCCTCGGCGGCCTCGCGGAAACGACGCACGGCAGACTTGAGCGCGGACTTGACCGACTTGTTGCGCTCATGGGCGGCGGCGCTCTGTCGGTTGCGCTTGATCTGGGACTTGATGTTCGCCACGGGGCAGGCCTCGTTCGCTGGTCGGTGCTGGTCTCGGGTGCGGGTCGCGCTGCGGCTCTGCGTAGGTGCAGGGGCACACTGGCGTTCGGACACGCAGGGGACCACGATACCAGCGGCCGTCACCCCTCCCAAATCGAAGCCCAACCGCTCCCCAACTCGTTGAGAGGGCGCTCATTCCCATTGAGACGGCGCTCGTTCCCGTTGAGACGGCGCTAAATCCCGTTGAGACGGCGCAGACTCCCGGATGCCGTGCCTTTCGGCTCTCGGCTGCGACTCGTGTGGTCGAGCAGGGGGCGGAATCAGAGCCGTCTCAAACGGGATTCCGGGCCGTCTCAACGGGATTCCGGGCCGTCTCAACGCGACTTAGCGCCGCTTCAACAGAAATGAGCGCCGTTTCAAAGAGGGGAGGGGGTCGGGTCAGGGAGGGGCGGGTCAGGTCCAGGTACGGCGGTGGCTGAGCCAGGCCCAGGTCACCTCGGCGCACCAGTCCTGGTGGCGGCGCAGGTACGGCGAGGAGTGCGGCACCGGCTGGTCCCGGCGCTCCAGGAAGTACCCGCAGAGCAGCGCCAGCAAGGCGTCGATGTGGTCGGGTGGCACGTCGCGGGTCAGGGGCCGTCCCCCGAGCAGGGCGTCCGCGTCGAGCCCGTCGCCGTACGCGGTCATCAGCAGACAGACCGTGTCGATCCACGGTGCGCCGACGACCGGCCAGTTCCAGTCGCACAGGTGGGCCCGTCCGTCCGGGCCGATGAGGAAGTTGTCGTCGCGGGCGTCGGTGTGCACGAGGGTGTCGCCCTCACAGCCGGGGGCGAACCCGGCGGCCAGGGCGGCGGCCTCCTCGAGGTGGGGCCACTCCGGGGCGGTACGACGGACGTGGTCCCAGGCCGGCACGAGGTCGGCGAAGTCGTCGGTGAAGGGCCGCAGCGACATCGGGGCGGGCGTCAGGGTCTGCGCCAGCACCTCGAGGGTGTCGAGGCAGAGCCCGAGCTCGACCTCGTCCCAGGGGCGCACCGGGTTCGCCCCGTCGAGGTGCTCCAAGCCCAGCAGCACCCACAGGTCGTCCTCGTGCGACCACAGCAGCCGAGGTGCCGGAACGCCTGCCGGCATCGCGCGCAGGTTCCGGATCTCGTCGGCGTAGGCATCCGCGAACGGCCGCTGCGCCTTCGTGCTCGCCGCCTTCAGGAAGATGCGGCGCCCGTCCGCCCCGGTCAGCACGCTCGCGCACCCCGGCGTGTAGCCGGCGCCCGCCGAGCGCGCGGAGACGACGGGGGTCCCGAAGAGGTCCTCAACCCGCCGGCGGACGGCTGGGGGGAGCAGCGTCCAGTCCAGCCGGCGCGCGGTGCGGCCGTGCGGGATCGGGTCAAGGGTCGCGACGTCCCGTGGGCCCATGGAGAGATCTGCTGGGACGCGGGTGGGCGGCCGGGTGGAGGACATGCGCGTCATTGTGACCGCCGGCGCCGCGGTGTCGCGGCAGCCACGCGCAGCGGCCCCGGCGCCCGGCCGTATGGGAGAATGAGGTGACCCCCGCAAGCTACCGAGAGTCATCCGTGCCCATCTCGCAGTCCGCGCCCACACCGGGCAAGACCGACCCCGCGATCATCCGGAACTTCTGCATCATCGCGCACATCGACCACGGCAAGTCCACGCTGGCCGACCGCATGCTGCAGCTCACCGGAGTCGTCGACGAGCGCAGCGCGCGCGCCCAGTACCTGGACCGGATGGACATCGAGCGCGAGCGCGGGATCACGATCAAGAGCCAGGCGGTCCGGATGCCGTGGACCGTCCCCGCCGACAACGCCGCGGGCGCCGAGCCCGGCGGCTACGTGCTCAACATGATCGACACCCCCGGGCACGTGGACTTCACCTACGAGGTGTCCCGGTCCCTGGAGGCCTGCGAGGCGGCTGTGCTCCTCGTCGACGCGGCGCAGGGGATCGAGGCGCAGACCCTGGCGAACCTCTACCTCGCCCTCGGCGCGGACCTGCACGTCATCCCGGTGCTGAACAAGATCGACCTGCCATCGGCGCAGCCGGAGAAGTACGCCGCCGAGCTCGCGCACATCATCGGCTGCGACGTCTCGGAGGTGCTCCAGGTCTCCGCCAAGACCGGGGCCGGCGTCGAGGCCCTGCTCAACGAGATCGTCGCGCAGACTCCGGCGCCGAACGGGAAGGCCGACGCCCCGCCGCGGGCGCTCATCTTCGACTCCGTCTACGACACCTACCGCGGCGTGGTCACCTACGTGCGGGTGATCGACGGGAAGCTCACCCACCGCGACCGGATCAAGATGATGAGCACCGGCGCCACGCACGAGATGCTCGAGGTGGGGGTGATCTCGCCGGAGCCGATCAAGGCCGGCGACCTCGGCGTCGGGGAGGTCGGCTACCTGATCACCGGCGTGAAGGACGTCCGCCAGTCCCGCGTCGGGGACACCGTCACCTCCCAGCACCACGGGGCGACCGAGGCGCTCAGCGGCTACAAGCACCCCAACCCGATGGTGTTCGCCGGGCTCTACCCGATCGACGGCGACGACTACCCCACGCTGCGCGACGCGCTCGAGCGGCTCCAGCTGAACGACGCGGCGCTGGCCTACGAGCCGGAGACCTCGGGCGCGCTCGGCTTCGGCTTCCGGTGCGGCTTCCTCGGCCTGCTGCACATGGAGATCGTCCGGGAGCGGCTGGAGCGCGAGTTCAACCTGGACCTGATCTCGACGGCGCCCAACGTGGTCTACACGGTGCTGATGGAGGACGGCACCGAGCAGGTGGTCACGAACCCGAGTGAGTACCCGACCGGCAAGATCGCGGAGGTCCGCGAGCCGGTGGTCCGTGCCACGATCCTCAGCCCCAGCGACTTCATCGGCGCCATCATGGAGCTCTGCCAGTCCAAGCGCGGCCAGCTGGACGGCATGGACTACCTGTCCGCCGACCGGGTCGAGATGCGCTACACCCTTCCGCTGGCGGAGATCGTCTTCGACTTCTTCGACCAGCTGAAGTCCCGCACCAAGGGCTACGCCTCCCTCGACTACGAGCCCACCGGCCAGCAGGCCGCCGACCTGGTGAAGGTCGACATCCTGCTGCAGGGGGAGACCGTGGATGCGTTCAGCGCGATCGTCCACCGCGACCACGCCTACGGGTATGGCGTCGCGCTGGCCGGCAAGCTGCGCGAGCTGATCCCGCGCCAGCAGTACGAGGTTCCGATCCAGGCGGCCATCGGCGCCCGGGTGATCGCCCGCGAGACGATCCGGGCGATCCGCAAGGACGTGCTCGCCAAGTGCTACGGCGGCGACATCACCCGCAAGCGCAAGCTGCTCGAGAAGCAGAAGGAGGGCAAGAAGCGGATGAAGATGGTGGGCCGCGTCGAGGTCCCCCAGGAGGCCTTCATCGCCGCGCTCTCCTCCGACGGCAGCGCCGGGGACAAGGGCCGGAGGTAGCCCGGCAGCCGGCCACTGGGACGTTTCGTCGGCGGTGCCGGGCGGGTGCTACATTCCTGTGGCCGCGAGGGGATGGTCCCGTCGCGCCTTGCAACGCACCAGGGGAAGCCGGTCGAAGTCCGGCGCTGACCCGCAACCGTAGGCCTCCGCACCAGGAGGCGAGCCGGGAGACCTGACGCAAGGCAGAAGGCAATCCACGCTGTCGAGGAAAGCAGCGGGGCTCCAGTGGTCCTGCTTGCCATGCAGCGGGAAGGACTACACATGCGTACCTCCGTACGACGGCTCAGTGCCGTCGCCGTCACCACCGCTGTCGCCGCCGGGTCGACCCTGGTCGCCGCGCCGGCTCCCGCGGCCACGAACCGCTACGCGGCCACGGCCACCACCTGGCTCAACGCCCAGCTCACCAAGGGGCTCATCCACAACGACCAGTTCAACGTCCTGGACTACGGCCTGAGCCTCGACGAGTACTTCGCGCTGAAGGCTCTTGGGCGGCCGCGGATCGCGGCCTCCATCCTGGATGCGGTACGACGGAACCCCCGCAAGTACATCGAGTTCGACTCGGACACGTTCGCCGGGGCGACCGCGAAGCTCGCCACGGCCGTGCTGACCGACGGGCGCGACCCGCGCTCCTTCGGCGGGGTGAACCTGGTCCGCCGGCTTCAGGGCCTCGTCGTCACCAAGGGCGCCCAGACCGGCCGCGCCGTGGACCAGGGCACCGACTTCTCCAACACCATCGGTCAGTCCTTCACGGTCCGGGCGCTGTCCGGCGCACACAGCGGGCTCGCCGACGAGGCCACCGCGTTCCTGCTCAAGCAGCAGTGCTCGCA
>JAWWPF010000176.1:0-20616 GCA_033850795.1 Nocardioidaceae bacterium
GAGCCGGTAGACGATCGAGAACCCGTTCTCGGTCCTGATGGTCGAGGAGAACGCGTGCAAGAGGCCGGCGAAGCTCATCCCGACGAGGACCGTGGCCGGCCACGCGAGCAGGACGCCGACCGCCGAGTCGAAGACCCCGAACAGCGACATCACGAGCAGGAAGACACCGCACGTGCTCGCCACCCGGAACGCCACGAACAGCAGGTGCGCGGCCACGATGTCGGCGACCGCGAGCGGGGACGTGGTCATCGCGAAGTAGGTGCGGTTCCACTTGATCATGCCCATCACCGGCCACGTCGTCTCCCCCATGGTCGTCTGCATGGCGTACGCGGCCGCCAGGCCGGGCGCGACGAAGGCGAGGTATGACGGAGCGCCCTCGAGCCTGCCGGCACCCGCGTCGACGTACCTGCCGAGCAGGACGCCCATCGCGAGCACGTAGAAGAGCGGGACCACGAAGGAGGTGAACACCGACCCCTTCCAGGTGCGGAGGTAGGTGAGGGTCCAGTAGGTGCGCTGACGCGCGACCATGTCCCAGCGCGGCAGGAAGGCGCGCGTGCGGGGTCGGGTCCGAGGGGTCACCGACTGCAGCGGGCTCATCAGTCCACCAGCGTCCGACCGGTCAGCCGCAGGAAGACGTCCTCGAGGGTCGAGCGCCGCACGAGCACGGCCCGCGGGGTCAGCCCTCGCTGGTGCACCAGAGCCAGGGTCGCCTCGCCGTCCCGCGTGTAGAGCAGCAGCCGGTCGGGCAGCACCTCCACCCGCTCGGCGAGGTCGGAGACCCGCGCCGCCGCCTGCTCGTGGTCCCCCACGCCGAAGCGCAGCTCGGCGACCTCACGCGTCGAGTGCTCCCGGATCAGGTCGAGCGGCGAGCCCTCGGCCACGATCCGGCCGGCGTCCATCACCACGAGCCGGTCGCACAGCTGCTCCGCCTCGTCCATGTAGTGGGTCGTCAGCACCAGCGTGACGCCGCGGGCCTTGAGCCGGAACAGGCGATCCCACACCAGGTGCCGGGCCTGCGGGTCCAACCCGGTGGTGGGCTCGTCGAGCAGCAGCAGGTCGGGGTCGTTGACCAAGGAACGGGCGATCGTCAGCCGGCGCTTCATGCCGCCGGACAGGTCCTCGACCTTGCCCTTCGCGCGGTCCCCCAGCTGCACGAAGTCGAGCAGCTCGTCGGCGCGTGCGCCGACCTCCGCCTTCCGCATCCCGAAGTAGCTGCCGTAGACCATCAGGTTGTCGCGGACGTTGAGCTCGTTGTCGAGGGTGTCCTCCTGCGGGCAGACGCCCAGCCGTGCGCGGATCCGGGGGCCGTCGGTCCGCGGGTCCAGCCCGAGGATGGAGAGCTCGCCCCCGGACGGTGGGGACACCGCGGAGACCATCCGCATGGTCGAGGACTTGCCGGCACCGTTGGGCCCGAGGAACCCGAACGCCTCACCGGGCCGCACGTCGAGGTCGATGCCGCGCACGGCCTCGAAGTCCCCGTAGGACTTGCGGAGACCGCGCGCCCGGATGAGGGAGGAGCCTGCCTCGTCGGCACCGGACGCGTGCCCGGTCGTCGTTCGCAGGCGTGGTGTCGAAGGCACGGCTCGACCCTACGTGCGGCCACCGACAGCTGCATCCCGGTTCCTCGCGTCCACCTCGCCGGCGCGCCTCGGGGGCGTCCCGGGCCAGGATGGGCCCATGACCGAGAACCCTCGAGGCAGCCGACCGGTGGCCCTGGTGACCGGCGTCGGGCGGACCGTCGGCATCGGAGCGGCGGTCGCGGTGCGACTGGCCGAGGACGGCTGGGACGTGGCGACGACCCACTGGACGCCGTACGACGACCGCATGCCGTGGCCGCGGGAGGACGACGGCCCGCAACGGGTCGGCGACTCCGTGCGTGCGGCCGGGGCCCGGACCACCACCGTGTCCGCGGACCTCGTCGACGTCGGGGCGCCGGGGCAGGTCTTCGACGCCGTCGAGAGGGACCTGGGCCCGGTCACCACCCTGGTGATGTGCCACTGCGAGAGCGTCGACTCGGGGCTGCTCGACACCAGCGTGGAGAGCTTCGACCGCCACTACGCCGTCAACGTGCGCGCGACCTGGCTGCTGACCAAGGAGTACGCGGAGCGCTTCCGCGGCGAGCCCGGCCGTGGCCGCATCGTGGCGATGACGAGCGATCACGTGGTGGGCAACCTGCCGTACGGCGCGACGAAGGGGGCCCTCGACCGCGTGGTGACCGGCGCGGCCCGCGAGCTCGCGCACCTGCGGGTCAGCGCCAACGTGGTCAATCCCGGCCCGGTCGACACGGGCTGGATGGACGAGGAGCTGCGGGCGCGGGTGGTGGCAGGGACCCCGCTGGGCCGCGGAGGGACGGCGCGGGACGCGGCCGCGCTGGTGTCCTTCCTGTGCTCGGCCGAGGGTGGCTGGGTCAACGGCCAGCTGCTCTGCTCGGACGGCGGTCTGCACGTCTGAGCCGGTGTCGGTGGCGTCCGGCAGGATGGTGACGTGGCAGGAGATGGAACCGGCAACGGCAGGCCGGGACGAGCTGACGTCCTCGGCTCCTTCGGCGACGCGACGCGCACCTGGTTCGAGGCAGCGTTCGCCGCACCCACCCCTGCCCAGGTGGGCGCCTGGCAGGCCATCGCGGCCGGCCGCAACGCCCTCGTGGTCGCCCCGACCGGTTCGGGCAAGACGCTGTCGGCCTTCCTGTGGTCGCTGGACCGGCTCGCCGCCGCTCCGCCGCCCGAGGACCGGCTGCGGCGCTGCCGGGTCCTCTACGTCTCGCCGCTGAAGGCGCTCGCGGTCGACGTCGAGCGCAACCTGCGCGCTCCGCTGACCGGCATCCGGCACACCTCGGACCGGCTCGGGATCCCGGTCCCGGACATCACCGTCGGGCTGCGCTCGGGCGACACCAGCGCTGCGGACCGTCGCCGGCTGGGCACGGCACCACCCGACATCCTGATCACCACCCCCGAGTCGCTGTTCCTGATGCTGACCTCCCAGGCGCGGGAGTCGCTGCGCGCCGTGGAGACGGTCATCGTCGACGAGGTCCACGCGGTCGCCGGCACCAAGCGCGGCGCACACCTGGCGCTGTCCCTCGAGCGCCTCGACGAGCTCCGCAGGCAGCAGGACCAGGAGCCCGCCCAGCGCATCGGGCTGTCGGCCACGGTCCGCCCGGTGGAGGAGGTGGCCCGCTTCCTCGGCGGCAGCCGACCCGTCGAGATCGTGGCTCCCGCGTCGACCAAGCAGTGGGACCTCAAGGTCGTCGTGCCGGTGGAGGACATGACCGAGCTCGCCCTGGCGGCCGGCGTGGAGGAGATCGGCGAGGGATCCGCGGCTGGCAGCGCCGAGCGCCGCGGGTCGATCTGGCCGCACGTCGAGGAGCGCGTGGTCGACCTGATCGAGCAGCACCGCTCGACGATCGTGTTCGCCAACTCGCGCCGGCTCGCCGAGCGGCTGACCGCCCGGTTCAACGAGATCGCGGCCGACCGGTCCTCCCCGGAGGTGGAGGACGTCTCCGGCCCTCCGGCGCAGCTGATGGGCCAGTCCGGTCAGAGCCGGCCGCGACCGGAGGCCGGCCCGCTGATCGCCCGCGCGCACCACGGCTCGGTGTCGAAGGAGCAGCGGGCCCTGATCGAGGACGACCTCAAGCGCGGCCGGCTGCCCTGCGTGGTGGCGACGTCGAGCCTGGAGCTGGGCATCGACATGGGGGCCGTCGACCTCGTCGTGCAGATCGAGTCGCCGCCGTCCGTCGCGTCCGGGCTGCAGCGCGTCGGGAGGGCCGGCCACCAGGTCGGGGAGGTCTCCCGGGGGGTGCTGCTCCCGAAGCACCGCGGAGACCTGGTCCACACCGCCGTGGCCGTCGAGCGCATGCGCGAGGGGGCGATCGAGGCGCTGCGGGTCCCCGCCAACCCCCTCGACGTCCTTGCCCAGCACGTGGTCGCGGCCACCGCGCTCGACGAGTGGGACGTGGACGACCTCTTCGCCGTGGTGCGACGCTCCGCACCGTTCACGACGCTGCCGCGCTCGGCGTACGACGCGACCCTGGACCTGCTCAGCGGTCGCTACCCCTCCGACGAGTTCCGCGAGCTGCGGCCGCGGGTGGTGTGGGACCGGGTGGCGGGGACGCTCGCTGCCCGTCCGGGCGCGCAGCGGCTGGCGGTGACCAGCGGCGGGACGATCCCGGACCGCGGCCTCTTCGGGGTGTTCCTGGTCGGAGAGGGCTCCACGGGGCGCCGGGTCGGCGAGCTCGACGAGGAGATGGTCTACGAGTCGCGCGTCGGCGACGTGTTCGCGCTCGGCGCCACCTCCTGGCGGATCGAGGACATCACCCACGACCGCGTGCTGGTCTCCCCCGCGCCCGGCCAGCCGGGCCGGCTGCCGTTCTGGAAGGGGGACCAGCTCGGCCGGCCCGCCGAGCTCGGCGCGGCCATCGGCGCGTTCACCCGTGAGCTGAGCGCGATGACCCCCGAGGAGGCCGCCGGACGCTGCGCCGAGGCCGGCCTCGACGAGTGGGCGGCCACGAACCTCGTGGCCTACCTGGAGGAGCAGCGCGCGGCGACCACGACCCTTCCGTCGGACCGGACCGTGCTCGTGGAGCGCTTCCGGGACGAGCTCGGCGACTGGCGGATCGTGGTGCACTCGCCGTACGGCGCCCAGGTGCACGCCCCGTGGGCGCTGGCGATCGGCGTCCGCCTCCGTGAGCGGTACGGCATCGACGCGCAGGCGCTGCCCGGCGACGACGGCATCGTGCTGCGGGTCCCGGAGACCGACCAGGACCCGCCCGGTGCGGAGATCGTGGTCTTCGACGCCGACGAGATCGAGGACATCGTGACGACCGAGGTCGGCGGGTCGGCGCTCTTCGCGTCCCGGTTCCGTGAGTGCGCGGCACGGGCGCTGCTGCTGCCGCGTCGTGACCCGGGTCGCCGGTCCCCGCTGTGGCAGCAGCGCCAGCGCAGCGCCCAGCTGCTCGAGGTCGCCGTGAAGTACCCGTCCTTCCCCATCGTCCTGGAGGCGGTGCGCGAGTGCCTCCAGGACGTGTACGACGTGCCGGCCCTGCTCGGCCTGATGCGCGACCTCTCCGCGCGCCGCATCCGGGTCGTGGAGGTCTCCACACCACAGCCGTCGCCGTTCGCCCGCTCGCTGCTGTTCGGGTACGTCGCGGCGTTCATGTACGAAGGCGACTCCCCCGTCGCCGAGCGACGGGCCGCGGCGCTGTCCCTCGACCAGGGTCTGCTCGCCGAGCTCCTCGGCCGAGCCGAGCTCCGCGAGCTGCTCGATCCCGACGTGCTCGCCCAGCTCGAGCAGGAGCTCCAGCGGCTCGACCCGGATCGGCGGGCCAGGGACGCGGAGGGGCTCGCGGACCTGCTGCGGCTGCTCGGACCGCTCTCGACCGAGGAGGTGGCCGCCCGCAGCGTCGAGGGGGCCGACGTGGCGTCATGGCTCTCCCTCCTCGTCGACGCCCGCCGCATCGTCGAGGTCCGGGTGGCCGGGGTGCCGCGCTGGACCGCGGTCGAGGACGTGGCCCGGCTCAGGGACGGGCTCGGCGTCCCGGTGCCTCCCGGCACGCCGGAGGTCTTCGCCGAGCCGGTCGAGGACCCGCTCGCCGACCTGGTGGCGCGATACGCCCGGACCCACGGCCCGTTCAGCTCGGCCGACGTGGCGAGCCGGCTGGGTCTCGGCGTGGCGGTCGCCCAGCAGACCCTGACCCGGCTGGCTGCGCAGGGCCGGGTGCTCGAGGGCGAGTTCCGGCCCTCGGGCGCGGGGTCGGAGTGGTGCGACGCGGAGGTCCTGCGCCGCCTGAGGCGCCGCTCGCTGGCCGCGCTCCGCAAGGAGGTGGAGCCGGTGGAGCCGGCGACCCTGGGGCGGTTCCTGCCGGCCTGGCAGAACGTCACGGCCGCGGGCAGGGGCACCGGGCGTGGGCTGCGCGGCATCGACGGGGTGCTCGCGGTGGTCGACCAGCTCGCCGGCTGCGCGGTGCCCGCCTCGGCGCTGGAGCCGCTCGTCCTGGGGGCACGGGTCGTCGACTACGTCCCCGCGATGCTCGACGAGCTGACGTCGGGCGGTGAGGTCCTCTGGGCCGGCCACGGGTCCCTGCCGGGCTCGGACGGTTGGGTGTCCCTGCACCCGGCGGACAGCGCCCACCTGACGCTGCCGGACCAGGCCGAGGTCGAACGGTCCCCTCTGCATGACACCGTCCTGGAGGCGCTCGCCGGTGGCGGCGCGTTCTTCTTCCGCCGGCTCGCGAACACCGTGGGGTCGCTCGACGACCGCGCGCTCGAGGCCGCGCTGTGGGACCTGGTGTGGTCGGGCCGGCTGACCAACGACACCCTCGCGCCGGTGCGGGCCCTGACCTCGGGCGGGCGAGCCGCCCATCGCTCGAGACGACCCCCGACCCGGGCCCGGCTCTCCACGCGCCCGCGTCGCGGCGACCTGCCCACCCGAACCGGGCCGCCGAGCACGGCCGGCCGCTGGTCGCTGCTGCCCGGCCTCGAGCCGGACCCGACCCGCCGGGCGCACGCCTCGGCCGAGGGGCTGCTCGAGCGGCACGGCGTGGTGACCCGTGGGGCGGTCACCAGCGAGCGGGTGCCCGGCGGGTTCGCGGGGGTCTACAAGGTGCTGGCCGCGTTCGAGGAGTCCGGCCGCTGCCGTCGCGGCTACTTCGTCGGCTCGCTCGGCGCGGCCCAGTTCGGGGCCCCGGGCGCGGTGGACCGGCTGCGGTCGTTCTCGCGGGAGGTGGCGCCGGCCGGGACCGGCGACGGGACGGTCGACGTCGCCAGGGACGGCACCGGTCACGGCACCGGTCACGGCACCGGTCACGGCACCGGTCACGGCACCGGTCACGGCACCGGGCCGGCCGAGAAGCGTGGCGCGGTGGCACTCGCCGCCACCGACCCGGCCAACCCCTACGGCGCGGCGCTCCCCTGGCCGGAGCGGGTGGTCGACGACAGCCCCGACGTCAGCGGCGCAAGCCCCGCCGGCAGCGGGCACCGGCCCGGGCGGAAGGCCGGGGCCATGGTGGTGCTGGTCGACGGGGACCTCGGCGTCTACGTCGAGCGTGGCGGCCGCACCCTGCTGACCTTCTCAGACGACGTCGAGGTGCTCTCCCCCGCGATGGCGGCGCTGGCCACCGCGGTCCGCCGCGGCGCTCTCGGCCGGCTGACCGTCGAGCGCGCCGACGGCGAGAGCATCCTGGCGGTCGGCGAGCGCCCCAACGCACTGCGCCAGGCACTCGAGGACGCCGGGTTCGTCACCACGCCGAGGGGGCTCCGGCTGCGTGGCTGACCGGTCCCGGCTCCGTGCCGACTGCGCGCGCTGCGCAGGGCTGTGCTGCGTGGGTACGGCGTTCGCGAGGTCGACGGACTTCGCGATCGACAAGCCGGCCGGCGTCCCGTGCCCGCACCTCGCGCCCGGCCCCGACGACTTCGGCTGCACCATCCACGACCGGTTGCCGGAGAGCGGCTTTCCGGGCTGCGCGGCCTTCGACTGCTTCGGCGCCGGGCAGCGCGTCGTCCAGCACACCTACGCCGGGACCACCTGGCGTGACGCACCCGAGTCGGCCGCGGAGATGTTCGCGGTCTTCACCGTCGTGCGCGCCCTGCACGAGCTCCTCTGGTACCTCGGCGAGGCGATCCGGCTGCCCGCGGCCGCACCACTGGCGGCACGGCTCCGCGAGGCCGAGCAACACCTGGAGCGCCTCGCCCTCTCCCCCGCGGCGACTCTCGCCAGGGTCGATGTCGAGGATCACCGGGCCGCGCTCGTCCCGCTGCTGCGGCAGGCGAGTGAGCTGGCCCGGGCAGGCATCGCGGGCCCGGACCTCGCGGGGCCGGAGCTTGCGGGCGCCGACCTGTCCGGCGGCCGGCTGGCGGGGCGTGACCTGAGGGGCGCCAACCTGCGCGGCGCGCTCCTGCTCGGTGCGGACCTGCGCGGCGCCGACCTCCGGCTGGTCGACCTCACCGGTGCCGACCTGCGCGGCTGCGACGTCCGCGGCACCGACCTGCGTGAGGTGCTCTTCCTCACCCGGCTGCAGGTGGGGGCGGCCCGCGGCGACCGGTCGACCCTGCTGCCCACAGGTTTGCAGCTTCCGGCTCACTGGCCCGCGGGCAGCCCGCGGGGCCCGGGGCCAGACCCGATTCCGCTCGCACACGGGAAGCCGCGGCCGTGAGCTTCGAGGTCGCCGGCGACGCCTACGACCGGTTCATGGGCCGCTGGTCGCGCCCCTTGGCTGCGAAGTTCGTCGAGCTCGCCGACGCGCGACCCGGCCGGCGGGCGCTGGACGTGGGGTGTGGGCCGGGTGCCCTGACCGCCGAGCTGGTCGACCGGCTCGGGCAGGAGGCGGTCGCGGCGGCCGACCCCTCGGCGGCCTTCGTCCACGCGCTACACGAGCGCTTCCCCCGCGTGGACGCGAGGTCGGCGTCCGCCGAGCACCTGCCGTGGCCCGACGCCGGCTTCGATGTCGCAGCGGCCCAGCTGGTGGTGCACTTCATGACCGATCCCGTAGCCGGGTTGGCCGAGATGGCGCGCGTGGTCCGCCCCGGCGGGATCGTGACGGCCTGCGTCTGGGACCACGCCGGGTCGGGCGGCCCGCTGGCGGACTTCTGGCGAGCCGTCCACGACCTCGACCCCGAGGCGGTCGGGGAGTCGGAGCTCCCGGGGACCGCCGAGGGGCAGCTCGAGCGGCTGGCGACGGCGGCGGGTCTGCGCGACGTGGAGGGCGGCAGGCTCTCCGTGAGCCTGCACGTGGACCGCTTCCAGGACTGGTGGGAGCCGTTCACGTTGGGTGTCGGACCCGCCGGTGACTACGTCGCCGGCCTCGACCGGTCGGCACGTGAGCGGCTCCTCGCGCACTACGCCGAGGTGCTGCCCGTGGCGCCGTTCACCCTCGATGCCGTGGCCTGGACCGTCCGCGCGAGGAGGCGCTGAGTGCCCGAGGGCGACACCGTGTGGCGCACCGCGCTGCACCTCGACAAGGCGCTGTCTGACGACCTCCTGGTCGAGAGCGACTTCCGGGTGCCGGCATACGCGACCGTGGACCTCTCCGGTCAGCGGGTCGAGACGACCCTGTCCCGCGGCAAGCACCTGCTCACCCGGATCGGGACCGACCAGACCCTGCACACGCACCTGAAGATGGAGGGGGCCTGGCACCTGTACCGGCCCGGGACCCCCTGGCGTCGTCCCGCTCACGAGGCCCGGGTGGTGCTCCGCACCGAGGGCTGGACCGCCGTCGGGTTCGCCCTCGGGGTCGTGGAGCTGGTCCCGCGGCAGGCCGAGGACAGCGTGGTGGGCCACCTGGGCCCCGACCTCCTCGGCCCGGACTGGGACGAGGACGAGGCGCTGCGGCGGCTGCTGGCCGATCCGGCACGCCCGGTCGCGGACGCGTTGCTGGACCAACGGAACCTGGCCGGGATCGGGAACCTGTACAAGAACGAGCTCTGCTTCGTGGCGGGCGTCCATCCGCGGCTGCCGGTGGCTGAGGTGCCGGACCTGCGCCGGCTGGTACGACGGGCGCACGCAGCGCTGGAGGCGAACAAGCACCGGGTCGAGCAGACGATGACCGGCGACCTGCGGCGCGGCCGGCAGACATGGGTCTACCGCCGGGACAAGCAGCCGTGCCGCCGTTGCGGAACCACGATCCGGGTCGACGTACAGGGGCCGGAGATGCAGGAACGCGCGACGTACTGGTGCCCGACGTGCCAGCCGGAGCCTGCCGGGACGCGATGATGGGGCTGTGCAGCAGAACTCGGAGCTGGCCGGCTACTTCGACCAACGGTACGCCGACATGGAGCACAGCCAGGCCAAGGACGAGATCGAGCAACGGCACCTGCGGCTGCCCTCGCACCTGCTGTCCACGAGCCTGCTCGGCTGGTGGGCGTCGACCTCTCCGCCGAGGCCGTCCGGCAGGCCCGGGCGCAGGCGTCGAGGCTGGCCCGGCGCGCCGAGTTCGTCGTCGGCGCCCTCGAGGCGACCGGCCTCGAGCCCGGGTCGGTGGACGCTGCGATGTGCATCGACGCGGTGCAGCTCGCCGACCCCCGTCGGCTGCGTACCAGGAGCTGCGCCGGGTCATCCGGCCCGGTGGACGGGTGGTGCTGACCTGCTGGGAGGCCGAGGACCCCGACGACGACCGGGTTCCCGAACGGCTGCGCCGGGTGGACCTCTGCGAGGGCCTCACCGGGGCGCGTCGGCTGCTCGCGGTCGCCCCGGCCGCCTGACCCGGCCGCCTGACCCGGCGGACCATCGGGCCGGCTCAGGCCGCGGACGCCACCACGTCGCCGGAGCGGTGGGTCGAGCCCTGCTGGGGTCTGCGCAGGGACTGCTCCAGACTCGTGGTGTCGACGTGCAGCGTCTCGAGCTGCATGGCGAGGGAGGCCTCCTCGAGCGCGACCGCGTCGCTGACCTCGGAGAGGATCTCGGAGAGGGGTACGTCGAGTGCGGCGCAGATGGAGGCGAGCAGCTCGGAGGAGGCTTCCTTCTGTCCCCGCTCGATCTCGGAGATGTAGCCCAGGCTCACCCGGGCGTCGGCCGACACCTGGCGCAGCGTGCGGCCCTGCCGCATCCGCTGGGCGCGCAGGACCTCACCGAGGAGACGTCGGAAGATCACCACGAGCGCCGTCCCTTCCTGGTGGTCGGTTCCGTCCTGTGTGCCGTGTTCATCCTTCTGTGCCAACGCTACCGTCCGGGGAAAACTTCCCCCGCGCCCCCGTGCCGGTCCCGGACCGGGGTCCGACCCTACCGCTGAGCACCCGCCACCCGCTGCAGAACGAGCCGAGCCGCAGCGAGCGCCGCTGACGCGCGGACCTGCGACCGGTCCCCCTCGAAGTGCCACTCCTCGCAGGTGGTGGTGCCCGTCGGTCCCGCCACGGCCAGGAACACCGTCCCGACCGGCTTGTCCTCCTGCGTGGTGGGCCCGGCCACGCCCGTCGTGCTCACGCCCCAGTCGGCGCCGAGCAGGGTCCGAACCCCGTCGGCCATCTCGCGGGCGCACTGCTCGGAGACCACGCCGTGCTCCTCGACGGTCTCCTCGCGGACCCCGAGGACGCCGACCTTGACCCGCGTCGCGTAGGACACCACCCCGCCGACATACGTCTCGCTGGCGCCCGGAGGGGCCGAGACCAGCTCCGCGAGGAGGCCTCCGGTCAGGGACTCGGCCGTGGACAGCGTCATCCCGTGTCCGAGGAGCGCCGCCAGCAGCTCATCCCCCAGCCGAGCCTGCTCGAGTTCGCCGTCGCCGGGATCGCTCACCCGGGGATGCTAGCGAGCCGCGCGTCAGGGGCCGCTGCCGGCGCCCGGCGACGGCTACCGTGTGCCCATGGCTCTCCCGATCGAGGACTACGCGGTGCTCGGCGACACCGGGTCGGCGGCCCTGGTCGGCAAGGACGGCTCCATCGACTGGCTCTGCCTGCCCCGCTTCGACTCGCACGCCTGCTTCGCAGCCCTGCTCGGCGGCCCCGAGCACGGTCGGTGGCTGCTCGGCCCGAGCGAGGACGGGGTCGCCGTCAGCCGCGAGTACATCGAGAACAGCGCCGCGCTGATGACGACGTACCGCAGCGAGACGGGCACCGCCCGCGTGCTCGACGTGATGCCCATCGGGGACGGTCGCGCCGACATCGTGCGGCGAGTGATCGGTGTCGAGGGCACCATGCGGATCCGGCACGAGTGGGTGGTGCGGTTCGGGTACGGCAAGATCCGGCCCTGGGTGCGCCGCCAGGAGACGCACGGCATCCGGGTGATCACCGCGGTCGCCGGACCCGACCGGCTGATCCTGCGCGGCTCCCGGCTCCCCAAGGCGGTCGGCGGCCGCCACGTGGACGAGTTCGACGTCTCCGCAGGTGACGAGCTGTCGTTCTCCACCACCTGGGTCGCCTCGCACCACGCCATCCCCGAGCCGCTGGACTTCGACCAGCGGATCGCCGCGTCCATCGACCTCAGCGACGCCTGGGCTCGCGAGTGCGCCTACGAGGGGCCCTACCGCGAAGCGGTGGTGCGGTCCCTGGTGACGTTGAGGCTGCTGACCCACGGCGGCACCGGCGGGATCGTCGCCGCACCCACCACCTCGCTGCCCGAGGACTTCGGCGGGGAGCGCAACTGGGACTACCGCTTCTGCTGGCTGCGGGACGCCTCGCTCACCCTGGAGGCGCTGCTCGAGTCCGGCTTCGAGCAGGAGGCGCAGCTGTGGCGCGGCTGGCTGCTGCGCGCGGCCGCCGGCGACCCGCAGGACCTGCAGATCATGTACGGCGTGGACGGCGGCCGCGACCTGCTGGAGCGGACCCTTGACCACCTGCCGGGGTACGCCGGGTCGCGGCCCGTCCGGATCGGGAACGCCGCCGTCGGCCAGCGGCAGAGCGACGTCCTCGGGGAGGTGATGGTGGCGCTGGAGAAGGCGCGCCAGGTCGGCGCCCCGGAGACCGCGGACTCGTGGGCGCTGCAGCGCACGCTGGTGGAGGAGCTGGCGCAGCACTGGGACGAGCCGGACAACGGCCTGTGGGAGATCCGCGGGCCACTGCGCCGGTTCACCCACTCGCGCGTGATGGTGTGGGTGGCCTTCGACCGGGCCATCGCCGCGGTGGAGAACCACGGCCTGCAGGGCCCGGTGGAGCGGTGGCGCGAGCTGCGCGACCGGGTCCGCGAGGAGGTCCTGACCCGCGGCTTCGACGCCGAGCGCAACACGTTCACGCAGCACTACGAGACCACCGAGGTCGACGCCTCGCTGTTGCTGCTCTCGGCTGTCGGGTTCATCGAGGGCGACGACCCGCGGATGGTGGGCACCATCCGGGCCGTCGAGGAGGACCTGATGCGCGACGGCCTGGTGCTCCGCTACCGGACCACCTCGGGCGTCGACGGCCTGAGCGGGGACGAGCACCCGTTCCTGGCCTGCTCGTTCTGGCTCGTCGAGGCCTACGCGCTCGCGGGCCGGATGGACGAGGCGCACGCGCTGATGAGCCGGCTGCTGGAGCTGCGCAACGACGTCGGCCTGCTGTCGGAGGAGTACGACCCGAAGGAGCGACGGATGGTCGGGAACTTTCCCCAGGCGTTCTCGCACCTGGCGCTGGTCAGCGCCGCCACCAAGCTGGAGCAGCTCGCCACCGGGCGGCACCACGTGCCGAGCCGCCCCGGGGTCAGCCGGTCTTGACCCCGGCGCGTCCGTCCCGGCGGATGCTGAGCGCCTTGAGCACGTAGTCCACGCCGGTCACCAGGGTCAACGAGACGGCCGCCGCCATGGTGAGCACGGCGACCCACCACACGACCTGCCCGACCACGTCCCAGTCGCCGTGCAGCAGCCGCAGCGGAAGGATGAACAGACCCAGGGCCAGCGTCTGCAGGACCGTCTTCAGCTTGCCGCCGCGGTTCGCGGCCAGCACCCCGTGCCGGATGACCCAGAGCCGCAGCAGGGTGATCCCCCACTCGCGGACCAGGACCACGATCGTGACCCACCACCACAGCTCACCGATGACGGACAGCCCGATGAAGGCCATTCCGGTCAGCGCCTTGTCGGCGATCGGGTCGGCGATCTTGCCGAAGTCGGTGACCAGATCCCGGCTCCGGGCGATGTCCCCGTCGACCTTGTCGGTGACCATCGCGGCCACGAACAGAGCCCAGGCCACGACCCGCCACAGGATCGATTGCCCGTCGTCGACCAGCAGCGCCCAGCCGAAGAACGGAACCATCACGATCCGTAGGGCGGTCAGGGCGTTGGGGAGGTTCCAGTTGCTGGGCCGGACCAGGGGGACCTGCGGCCCGCTCACCTGGTCACCTCCGCGACCAGGTCGACCCCGTCGGACCCGGTGACCAGCGCGCTCATGAGGTCGCCGACCGCCGCCCCGGCGGGGAGCCCGAGGACGGTCGTGCAGCCGTCCACCTCGGGGCCCTGATGCGCTGCACGCCCCTCGGCGGTGTCCCCGTCGAGGCTCTCGAGGAGCACCTCGACCCGGTCGCCGACGCGGTCCTCGGCGCGCTGCGCGGTGAGCTGCTCGACGAGCCGGTCGACGTGCCCGGTGCGCTCGCGGATCTCGTCGGCGTCGAGCTTCCCGCCGTACGACGCCGCCTCGGTGCCGTCCTCGTCGGAGTAGCCGAAGACGCCGACCACGTCCAGGCGGGCCTCCACCAGGAAGTCGCACAGGGTGGCCAGGTCGTCCTCGGTCTCGCCGGGGAATCCCACGATGACGTTGGAGCGGATCCCCGCCCTCGGCGCCTGGGCGCGGATCTGCTCGACCAGCGTGAGGAAGCTCTCCGGGTCCCCGAAGCGGCGCATCCGCCGCAGCACGCGGTGAGAGGCGTGCTGGAAGGAGAGGTCGTAGTAGTCCGCGACCCCGGGCGTCGAGGCGATCGCGGTGACCAGCCCGGGCCGGGTCTCCGCGGGCTGCAGGTAGGACACCCGGACCCGTTCGACGCCCTCGACGGCTGCGAGGTCGGGGAGCAGCGTCTCGAGTAGCCGCAGGTCCCCGAGGTCCTTGCCGTAGGAGGTGGAGTTCTCGCTGACCAGGAACAGCTCCTTGACGTCCTGCTCTCCGAGCCAGCGGGCCTCGGCCAGCACGTCGGCGGGCCGGCGGGACACGAACGACCCACGGAACGAGGGGATCGCGCAGAAGGTGCAGCGCCGGTCGCAGCCGCTCGCGAGCTTGAGCGGGGCCATCGGGCCACCGTCGAGCCGGCGTCGTACCGGCCGGGGACCGCTGGCGGGCGCCGCCCCCGCGGGCAGGTCCGGCGCCGCGACCGTGTGCCCGGGGACCACGACGCTCGACGCGTCCCGCGCGGCCGGTGCGATGGGCAGGAGCCTGCGGCGGTCCCGCGGCGTGTGCGGGTGCTGCCGCTCCCCGGCCAGGATGGCGCGCAGCCGGTCGGCGATGCCCGGGTAGTCGTCGAAGCCGAGGACGGCATCGGCCTCGGGCAGCGACTCGGCGAGGTCCTTGCCGTAGCGCTCCGCCAGGCAGCCGACCGCCACCACGGCTCGGGTGGAGCCGTCGGCCTTGAGGTCCGCGGCGTCGAGGAGCGTGTCGACGGAGTCCTTCTTGGCCGCCTCGACGAAGCCACAGGTGTTGACCACGACGGTCTCCGCGTCCTGCGGGTCCGCGACGAGGCGGAAGCCGTCGGCGGCGAGCCGGCCGGCCAGCTCCTCGGAGTCGACCTCGTTGCGGGCGCACCCCAGCGTCACCAGGGCCACAGTGCTGAGGTCGTTGCTGGTGGAGGGCGCCGGGGTGTCGCGGAGAGCTGTCATGATCGTCTGTCGAGTATGACGGGCGGAGGGCCCCTGGACGAACCCGCGGGTCAGCGGGTCCCAGGTCGCACGAAGGTGCGGTGTCCGGAGCGGCCCACCGGACCGACCACGCCCTGGCCCTGCCCGTTCACCGTGACCTCGACGGCGCCGGCGTCCTCGGCCCGGATCCGGACCGGGGGGACGACCCGCAGCGTGCGCTGCTCGCCGAGGAGAAGGTCGCCGGCCCAGACCACCGTGCCGGTGCGGTCGCGGACCAGGACCCGCGAGGCGGCCTGAGTGGCGACGACGCGGACCCGGACCGGGGTCGCCGTCGGGGCAGGGGCTGGCTGCGACCCGGTGACCGGCGGGGCGGCCGCGGCGCCGGGCAGGGGTGCCGGGCTCTGCAGGACCTCCGGCGGCTCGGAGGCGAACAGACGCACGGCTCCCCAGGTGACGCCCAGCACCAGGACGGCAGCGACGAGCATCGTCCAGCTGGGGCCGCCGAGGCTCCGGCGGGTGCTGTCCGCCATCCCCGTCGCCAGCTCGGCCTCGAAGACCTTGCGGGCGTTGATCGGTGCGCCCGCGTAGCGGCTGTCGAACTGCGCGATCATCGGCGCGGCGTCGCGGCCGAGGACGCGGGCCAGGGTGCGCAGGTGCCCACGGGCGTAGAAGTCGCCGCCGCAGGGCGCGAAGTCGTCGACCTCGATGGACTCGATGACGTGCGGCCGGATCCGGGTCCGCTCGGCCAGCTCGTCGACGCTGAGCCCGACCCGGTTGCGTGCGGCTGCCAGCTCCGGCCCGATGACCGGATCGGGGGCCGGCCGGGTCAGGTCGTCGAGCAGCATCGGGTGGACCGGGTCTGCTGCCTCGGAGATCCGGTGCACCCGGGCGTCGCCCAGTCGGTCCTCAGGCGTGGCCTGGCGCGGGATCTCAGCGCCGTACTCGTCCTGCCGACGCAGCTCCTCACTCTCGGGAAGGGCGCTGTCGCGGTCCGCCTCGGTGCTGGGCAGCGGCGCGGCGCTGCCCAGGACGGTCGCGGGAGTGTCCCGGACGACCTCTGCCCGCAGCGCCCGGCGGGTGTCCCGGAGCAGAGGAACGGCCGAGCGGGCCGCCGCGCCGGCCCGGTGCAGCCGCACGGTGGGCTCGTCGTCCTCGGGGTCGGTCGGGGCGTCCTGGCCGGTGCCCGGGTCCGTGAGGCCGTCGGTGTGCTCGGCGTGCCCGAGGAGCTCGTCGCGGCCTTCGGGATCATCGTCGGAGGTCGGGCGCCGGGGCCGCCGCGAGCCGCCCTTGGTGAAGCGGGACACGATGATCCCCAGCTCCCCGAGGCGGCTGCGCCGGGCCGGGATCTCGGCGTCGGTCGGCTCCGTTGGCTCGTCGTAGGCAGCGTCGGCGGGGTCGCCGTGCTCGCTGGGGTCGCCGGCGTGGTCGTGCTCCCCCGCCTGCTCGGCGCGGTCCCCGATCAGGCTGGGGTGGTCGATCCTCGAGTCGTCGTAGGCGGTGTCGCCGTACTCAGTTTGGTCGAACGGGGTGTCGCCGTAGCGCGTGTCGCCGCCGACCCCGAACAGGTCCGCGCCGGAAGGCTCGGCCGGCTCACCCCCGGCCAGGCCAGCCCCGTCCCGGTCGTCCGCATCCAGGTTGCCCCCAGCGACGTCGGCCTCGGGCTGGTCGCCGACCGGACCGGCCACGACGACCTCGGCGCGGCCCCGGGCGAGGGCGGCGAGGCCGTCCGCGACATGGGCGCCCCGGGCCGAGACCCTCGTGGTGAGGCCCACCGGCACGGCGAGCGGCGCGCCGTACAGCCTCCGGTTCAGCGTGGCAGCACGGCGGCCGCGGGCCTCGAGACCCTCGAACGGGTCGGCCTCGCTGTGCGGCCCGAAGACGAGGCGGCCGTCCCCGAGCAGTCCGCGGCGCTCGTGCACGACCACCTCGCCGACGGCGTCCCAGGGCAGTCCGCGCCACTGGTTCCCGAGCCGGATCCGCACGCCGAGGTCGTCGGCCACCAGCAGCGGCGTCCGGGCGTCGACGAGCTGTGCGAGGTAACAGGCCGCGATCGCCGCCATCACCGCGCACAGCGCCCACTCGAGCGGCGCCGAGGACTGCGTGGCCCGCCACAGGTAGGCGATCGCCACCGCCGAGGCGCCCGCGCCGATGAGGGCCGCGAGACCGGCGTTGCGGCGTACGACCACGGTCGCGGGCGCGCCGCCGACGCCGTCGGTGCCATGGTCGGTGGAGTCGTCGAAGTCGTCCGGGTGCACGGGCGACATGGTTGCGGTCACTGTTCCCCCTGCAGGACGGCGATGACGCCGTCGAGGTCGTCGGGCTTGATCAGGACGTCGCGTGCCTTGGAGCCCTCACTGGGTCCCACGACGCCACGGCTCTCCAGGATGTCCATCAGCCGGCCCGCCTTGGCGAACCCGACACGGAGCTTGCGCTGCAGCATCGAGGTGGACCCGAACTGCGTGGACACCACCAGCTCGATCGCCTGCACCACCAGGTCGAGGTCGTCGCCGATGTCGTCGTCGAGCTCGCGCTTGGACTCCTTGGGGGCGGTGACGTCCTCACGGTAGGTCGGCGCCAGCTGGTCCTTGCAGTGCTGCACGACTGCGTGCACCTCGGCCTCGGTCACCCAGGACCCCTGCACGCGCACCGGCTTGCTCGCGCCCATCGGCAGGAAGAGCCCGTCACCCTGACCCACGAGCTTCTCGGCGCCGGGCTGGTCGAGGATGACCCGGGAGTCGGCCAGCGACGAGGTCGCGAAGGCCAGCCGCGAGGGCACGTTCGCCTTGATCAGGCCGGTGACCACGTCGACCGAGGGCCGCTGGGTGGCCAGGATCAGGTGGATGCCGGCCGCGCGGGCCAGCTGGGTGATCCGGACCACGGCGTCCTCGACGTCGCGCGGCGCCACCATCATCAGGTCGGCGAGCTCGTCGACCACCACGAGCAGGTAGGGGTACGGCGCGAGCACCCGCTCGCTGCCCGGGGGCACCTGCACCTTGCCGACGCGGACGGCCTTGTTGAAGTCGTCGACGTGCCGGAAGCCGAACGCGGCCAGGTCGTCGTACCGCATGTCCATCTCGCGCACCACCCAGGCCAGCGCCTCGGCGGCCTTCTTCGGGTTGGTGATGATCGGGGTGATCAGGTGCGGGACGCCCTCGTAGATGTTGAGCTCCACGCGCTTGGGGTCGACCAGGATCATCCGCACCTCGTCGGGCGTCGACCGCATCAGGATCGAGGTGATCATCGAGTTCACGAACGACGACTTGCCGGAGCCGGTCGCGCCCGCCACCAGCAGGTGCGGCATCTTCGCCATGTTGGCGACCACGAAGCCGCCCTCGACGTCCTTGCCGAGCCCGACGATCATCGGGTGGTGGTCGTTGCGGGCGTTGCCCGAGCGCAGCACGTCACCGAGGGAGACGATCTCCTTGTCCGTGTTGGGGATCTCGATGCCGATCGCGGACTTCCCCGGGATCGGGGACAGGATCCGCACGTCGGCCGACGCCACGGCGTAGGCGATGTTCTTGCCGAGGGCGGTGACCTTCTCGACCTTGACCGCCGGCCCGAGCTCGACCTCGTAGCGGGTGACCGTCGGGCCACGGGTGTAGCCGGTGACCTGCGCGTCGATGTCGAACTGGTCGAGGACCTCGGTCAGCCGCGCCACCACCTCGTCCGAGGCCTTGGACCGGGCCTTGTGCACGGATCCGGGACGGAGGACCTCGTTGGCGGGCAGCGAGTAGGTGATGTCGCCGGACAGCGCCAGCTGCTCCACCCGCGCGGGCAGCGGAGTGTGCGGCGGCGCCTCGACCTTCTCCTCGACGGGCGCGTCGCCCTGCTCGGGGACGGCGCCGGCCGATCCCCCGCGCCGCGTGCCGAGCGCGCGCTCCTCCAGCACCGGGCTGTCGTATGGCTGGTCGCCGAGGTTCGGGTCGACGTCCTCGGCGCCGGTCATCGATCCGACCCGGCGACGGGGCCGGGCGCGCTTGAGCGGTTCGGGGTCCTCGGGCGGCGGCGTCTCGGCGGGCTGTGCGCGCCCGAGTAGCGAGTCGCGCGCGGCGCGGAGCCGGGTCGGCACCTGGTAGACCGGGGTGCCGGTCAGCACCAGCACGCCGAAGACCGCCATGAGCACGAGCAGGGGTACGGCGACCAGTCGGCTGCGCAACAGGTCCATGAACAGCGATGCGATCACGAACCCGATCGCGCCGCCGGCCTGCTGGAGGTCCTCGGTGTTCCCCCGGTGCGGCACCGGCATCCCGTTCGCGCTGTGCACCAGGCCGAGCACGCCGAACAGCAGCGCCGCCCAGCCGATGACCTGACGGCCCGCGGGACCGTTCGTCTCCGGGTTGCGCAGGTTCCGCCAGGCCACGAAGCACAGCAGGAGCGGCACGAACCAGCCGAGCAGCCCCACGGAGCCGTTGACGACGGTCCGCGTGAAGTCCCCGAGCCCGCCGGGCAGCTGCCACCAGACCGCCGCGGCGACCACGACGGCGAGGCCGATCAGGAAGAGCCCGGCCCCGTCGCGACGGTGCTCCGGCTCGAGGTCACGCGCGGTGCGCCCGATCTTGCGGACCGCCGCACCGAGCAGGTGGGCGACGCCGAGCCACAGCGCCCGCAGCCCCCGGCCGAGGGCCAGGCCGAGCGCGGCGATGGGGCCGGTGCCGTTGCGGACCGCACGCGGGGACGGGCGGCTCGATCTCCTCGAGCTGCCCTTGGACGCGGGCTTCCTACGGGGCCGGCTGCCGGACGACCGGGTCGTGGCCGCGGAGGTCTTGGAGCCTCTTCGGGTCCGCGACTCCGGCGGGGAAGACGTACGGGTCGCCATGGTGGGCAATCTACGGGATCGCCACACCAGTCACAGGGATCCCACGCCGCCGCCCTCGCGTGGGTAGTGGGGCCGAGACGTGCGGATGCGCCGACTCGGCCGAGTTGAGAGCGGCGGATGCGCCGACTCGGCCGGGTTGAGAGCGGTCAGGCCTCGACGACGACCGGGATGATCATCGGCCGCCGCCGGTGCTTGTTCGACACCCACCGGCCGACCACCCGGCGGATCGTCTGCTGCAGCTGGTAGGCGTCGACGCCGTCGCGGGCCGCGGCGTCGAGCGCCTGGACCAGCGCAGGCTTGACCTCCTCGAAGGTCCGGTCGTCCTCGACGAAGCCGCGCGCGTGGATCTCGGGGCCGCCGGAGACCTTGCCGGTCACCGAGTCCACCACGACCACCACGGAGATGAACCCCTCCTCCCCCAGGATCCGCCGGTCCTTGAGCGAGGACTCGGTGATGTCACCCACCGACGAGCCGTCCACGAACACGTAGCCGCAGTCGACCTTGCCGACGATCGCGGCCTTGCCCTCCACGAGGTCCACGACCACGCCGTCCTCGGCGAGCACCACCTGGTCCGTGGGGACCCCGGTGCGCCGGGCCAGGTCGGCGTTGGCGCGCAGGTGCCGGATCTCGCCGT
>JAWWPF010000188.1:0-8074 GCA_033850795.1 Nocardioidaceae bacterium
TTCCTCGAGGCCGTCACGGCGTTCCTCGACCGTGTGACCGGCTGAGCGCCTTCTCGTCGCACGCCCGGAGAAGGGAAAGGAGAGAGCTCCCCATCACCGTCCAGCGCCACCCTGAGTTTGCGCCCGCGGACGTCGGCCGCCTTCCCACCCTTGGACAGGCCGCAGACCAGCCCCGGTCGCGGACGACCGCAGTGCCCCAGCACCAGAGGCGTGGACACGGTTCGGGTGCGTCTATCCGCGAAGCGGCGGCATGCGCGAGGATCGGTCGCCATGGGCGTCTATGGGCCCGGGTGACGTGGAGGATGGAGGCTCAGGACGTGCCGGGTGGGCCGTCCAGCACCCTTGGAACGTACTCGACCAGCTGGATCTGGCCGTCGAAGGTGCGGCTCTCCGTCATGTCGAGGGCGACGTCGGGGTAACCGTCGTAGATGCGTTCCTGACCGGTCGCGCCAGTGATGACCGGGAACATCACCACCCGGAACCGGTCGACGAGGCCGGCTGCCAGCAACGAGCGGCACAGCGTGAGACTGCCGATGGTTCGCATCGATCTGTCGCCCTGCTCCTTCATCTTGAGCACGGCCTCGGCAGCCTCCCCGGGCACGAGCGTCGAGTGCTCCCACGCCAGCGGTTCGGTCAACGTGCTGGAGAACACGACCTTGGACATACCGCCCAGCACATCGGTCCCGGGCTCGCCCCCCTTCGTGAAGCCGTACATGAGCCGGTACGTCTTCGCTCCCATGAGGACCAGGTACTCCGATTCGGGGTTCTCACCGAGCCAGGCGAGGTACTCCGGCCCTTCCAGGCCCCACCAACCGGGCCACCCCTCGGCGGACGCGTACCCGTCGAGCGAAGTGATGAAGTCGACGACAAGCTCAGGCATTCTGTGTTCCTCCCCTGTGCTTTGACCAGTCTGCCCCCCAGCGGCCACCCAATGGGTAACGCTGGGAACACCGCGTTGACCTCTGTCTTCAGGCCCGCAGTGCCTCGCGGGTCCACACCCGAGCGGGCGCGGGGTCGGCGGGACAGCTCGAGAGCGCCGCTGGCCCGTCTGGCTGTCTACGCTGATCTGATGCCGGACGCGTGGGACGTCACCGACGCCGAGATCGACTCCTGGGTCGAGGAGTGGCCGGCCGTGGATCGGGCCGCCGCGGACTACCTCGCTGAACGGATCCCCGGAGTTCGGGACATCCCCACAGACGACGATGCCCGCTGGCTGGACGCGGTGGCTGAGACGATCTCCCTATCCGAGGACCCCGGTGGGGACGAGGTCGAGTCGGGGTCGGCGGTGATGGCGCTACAGCACGCGGACTGGCTTGGTCTTGCCCTCGGGATCGTGCAGCGTGGACCTCGCGGCGCCCTAGATCCCGAGTTGGTGCAAGCCGACATCGATCGCCTCGAGGACGTTGATGGCGAGATTGAGGACCCCGAAGGCGACCTGGCCGTGCTGGAAGCGGCCCTGCTCCACTTGGCTCCTCGGTGGCAGGACCCCGGTGTGCTGGATGAGAACCAGCGGCTCACAGAACGCGGCACGTGGGGATTGCCGCGTGCCCTGCATCGGTCCTGGAGCGACAAGGGTTGAGCAGCTGGGTCGCGGAGCTGGTGGAGAAGCGTCTTTCCGCCTATGTCTGAGCGTTCTCGGAGCCTCAGGTGGCGCGGCGCGTCGGACTCGCGTGTCGCTTTCGCAGAACCTTGAGGGATCGGCGACTCGGCCATGCCCTTGAGGTTGAGAGGTGGATCGAGCCGTCGTAGGACTTCTTCTTCGAGATGGCCGAGGGTGTCGGCATCATCGAATGGCACGGCGACCGCCTTGAGGTGCGCATTCATCCAGGCCGTCAGCCGAGCTTTGTCGATCGTCGATTCTCCGCGGGCGCAGGCCAGAGTTGATCCTAGGCTCTTCGAGATGTCGAGAACGTAGCTGGTCTTCTGGTCGGCGATGAAGCGCGCCACGCTCATCTCGCGCTCCGTCCGAAGCTCCGAGTTCTCCGCCCGTACCGCGGGAGCTCGGCGTAGTCGTTCTTGGACAGGCTCGACGACCCACCCCTGGCATCGCGAGCGCGCTGGACCCAGTTGCCGAGCGTGCCTCGACCACGCCGAGGTCGCGGACGACCCTGCACGATGGGCTTTCCGGTCGCTTCGACGATCCGGACAAGCTCTTCACGAAACGCCCGGTCGTACTTCTTCCGCTTCTCTGGCATCTCGATCCTGAATATCGATGCCTATACGGTCCCTGGGAATTACATCGTCTCCAGGTCTTGGTGGCCGCGTGTGACGGGGACGGCGCCGCGACGACGACCCGCGGATCAGCCGGTTGTGGGTAGCCTGCCGATGGCGGTGCCCCAGTTGCCGAGGTATGACGGCGGCAGGTCCGAGCCCGGGATGAACCCGAACGTGCCGGGGATGTACTCCGTGGCGAGCCACACGGTGCCGTCCGTGTCCGCCACCGCCGCCGAGTAATCACCCCAGCGATCGACGCCCGCACCGCCAAACTGCGGGTAGGCTTCGAAGCCATCGGCCGGCTTCGTGCCCGGGCCGTAGATCGTCACTGGACCGGTCAGCGTGCCCCCGTTGGTCAGCCGGATGTAGGCGGTCGATGGCAACGACCCGGGTCCGGCCAGTGTGAACACCATTCCCGGGTTGGCGCCGCCAGCGCCGACACCGATCGCCGGGAACATCACCGAGTCGCGGTTCACCGCGACGTAGCCCTGGTTCGCCATCGTTGCCGATGCCGCCTGCACGACGAAGTACGCGATACCTACGGTCGTGGGGCCGTTGTCGGTCTTGACGGCGGTGTTGACGCCGCTCCATAGCTTGCCGCCGCTGTAGACGACCTGGTTCATCCGGTCGTCGTTAGACTCCAGAAGCCCGAGCTGGGCCTTCAGGCTCTGCCCCAGGGGGAATGGGCCCGGTCGCTGCAGGACCTTCGGTGGAACGCCGTACACCTCGGTTGAAACGATGACCTTGCTCAACTGCACGGCGGGCGTCGGACCCGCGAGACTGGAGGTGTTCGTGAGCGCCCAGCGCGCGATCCGGTTGTCAAATCCGCCGGTGAACTCCAGTGCGGACAGGGCGTACTCCGTGCCGCCGTTCGCCGTCGACCACTCACCGGCCACCGGTGACGTGGCGGGCTGAACGCTGTACGCGGTGCCCTCGGCTAGCGGCAGCCCGATGGGGCCGTCGTTCTCGATCCGCTGAACCTTCATCACGCCTCGGGTCAGCGCCTCCTTGTCGAAGGCATAGATCTGTGCGCCGTTGAACACCGAACCGTCGCTGGAGAACTCGTTGGTGGTCATGTAGAAGCCGAACGTGTCCGCACCGATCAGTGGCTGGTCACCGAAGCAAGGGCAGCCCTGATGGGTGGCAAGTCGGCCGGAGGGCGTCGTCGACGACGGCCTGCCGTTCGCGGTGCTGGTGTCTGCGCCACCGGCGTTTTCGTTGTCCAGACGATAGAAGAACCAGCCTTTGGGGTCCGTGTTCGGCGTCGAAGTCTTGCTGACCGCGATGACCACAAAGCTGGTGCCGTCGAAGCCACCGGTCACTGGGTCGAGGCCGTTCTGGAGCTCCGTCATGTAGAACCGGCGCAGCGCCGGGTCCCAGTAGCACTTGGGGTCGGACATGAACGGGCCGAAGATGTGGTTCGGGTCCGCCGTCGGCGACTGGTTGACCTCCACTTCGCCGGGGTTGAAGAACGACACATACGACTTCGGTGCCCCCGTTGGCCGGCCGGTTGCCTTGTCGTAGACGGAGAACACGCTGTTCACACCCTCGATCACCTGGGTGCCGTTGACACAGATCGCCTGGTCCGGGGGCGTGTCAGGGAACGCGTTTCCATTGTCGGAGTCGCGTTGATCCCGGAGGCTGAGCCCCTCGCCCGCCTTGACGGAGGGGTTCTGGGCGACCGCGACGGTGACGGGCCTGGGCACGTTGACGGCCGGAACGCGTGACGGAGCGTTCGACTTCGGCGCCGAGATGTCAGCGCCGACCGTCTGCTCGCCGTGCTCGAACGGTCGGACGTCGAGTCCAGACGTGGACCCGGGTGTTGGCGGTGCCGCGTGCGCGGACAGCTGGCTGAGCCCGGTGAGTCCGAGCGCGCAAAAAAGAGCGGCCGGGATCGCCAGCCGCCTTCTGCGTGCCGGGGTTGACTGCGTACGCGACATCGCGAACCTCCGGGATCAAGGAATCCTGCGGCCGTGGCCCACACCGGGCCACGGGCCTGCTCTTGACGCTATGGCCGTGCTTCTTCGCACCGCAATAGCAACGTCGGGCCACGCACCCGGGGCGAGTAGGTCCCTCGGTGGCCGTGGCAGCCCCTCGAAAACGGGAGGCCAGACCACCAGAAGGGCAGCGCCGCCGTCGACGCCTCTGCTAATTGTCCCGGAAGTACACCCCTGGGCCGCACCCATCGGCAGCGCTGGCCACACCCAGCTCGGGAGCAGGGGCGCTACGCCGGGGGCCCATGGCTGCGGTGACGCACCCTCGTTGGCGGCGTTGCAACGTGAACGACGGTCATGGATTTCGGAGATGCCCGCACCCGCCAACCGCACGCAACCCCACATCATCTACATTCCGCCGCACCACAAGTAGCCGCGATCCGCGCGGTCGACATGTGGGTCTTACCGCCGCCTGTCGGCGCTCCTGTACGAACGGATCTGCCGACCACAACGTGCCAAGCACGAAGCCGTTCAGCACTGTCGGATCCTGTGCGAACGCCACGGTCGGTCGCCGGCTTCTCGACTGGCCCTGGTTAATTCAGGATTGGTTGACACTCAGGCGACGGCCTGGCTCGTACTGACCGATTCGAGCAGCTCGGCGCCGGCGAGGGCCTTCGACATCGTGCGAATGGCGGCGCCCAGCGGGGCGGCAGCGGTCCGATGCGACCCTCGCTCATCAGCTCATCCCGCATACTCAGAGAATGCAGGTCGACGTCGAGGTCGAGGCCGTCATCCCGTTCCCGCCCGAGGAAGTCGCTGCCTATGCAGGGGACCCGACCAACGCCCCACAGTGGTACGCCAACATCAAGTCGGTGAACTGGCGGACCCCGCCGCCGACGGCACTCGGTTCGAGCATGGACTTCGAGGCATGGTTCCTCGGCCGTCGCCTCGGCTACACCTACGAGGTCGTCGATCTCGAACCCGGGCGGCGGCTGGTGATGCGCACCGCGGACGGGCCGTTTCCCATGGAGACCACCTACACCTGGGAGCAGGTGGCCGGCGGGACCTTGATGAAGCTACGCAACCGCGGGGCTCCGAGTGGATTCGCCAAGATTGCCGCACCCATGATGGCCAAGGCCATGAAGAGTGCAATGGGCACAGACCTCGCGCGTCTTGCCCAGCGGCTGGCGAACCGCTGAGTGCTCGCGCCCTCCTGCCAAGGCGCCTTCCGCCGCAATCGATGCGGCCGCACGGGCGCCACTGACGGCGATGCGGGTTACCCGATCTGCCGATGCGAGTGCGTCGTTCTGGTCCTCCGGCGGCCGACTGACTGACCTCGGCTGGACCTCGTGCGGTGGGGGACCTCCGCCTCTTACTGGGCCTAGATTGGCTGGTCAGGCTGGTTGCATGGCATCGCTGATCGCCCACACGAAGGCCTCAAGAGCTGAGGGTCACGGAGGCTCTGCTCCGTCCATTCTCATGCGCCTTTCGACGGTTGTCGTCGTCATGGGCATCGTGGCGTCCTCGCTGTACGCGCTCATGGCCGACGACCCTTATCGGGGCCTGGCGCACGAGAAGGCGCAGGCTGCCGTAGCTCAGGACGTGTTCAGCGTCGTGGTTGCGGTCGTGTTGCTCTTCTTGGTGCGTCGCGGCTCGGCCCAGGCTCACGTCATCCGGCTGGGACTTCTTGCCTATGTCGTCTACAGCTACGCCATCTATCTGATCGGCGTGCCGATGAACCGGATCTTCCTCGTCTACGTCGTCCTGGTGATGACCTCCGGGGGAGCCTTCCTGCACGGGTTACTACGGCTACGCCCTGAAGCCTGGCCCCGCGTCGCGAACCGTCGTCTTGAGCGGGGGACCGGATGGATGCTGGTGGTGGTAGCCACGCTGTTCGCCGGACTGTGGCTCAGCGTGCTGTTGCCCTTCGCGCTTGGCGGCGCAGCACCCACGCCCGCAGGGCCAGGCGGCGTTGCTTTCCCCGTCTACATCCTCGATCTCGTCGTCGTACTGCCCTGCATCGCCGCCGTTGGTGTACTGCTGCTGCGTCAACGGCCCATCGCTGGACCACTGGCCACGGTGGCGCTGATCAAGATCGTGACCCTGTTCGCGGGTTTGTGGACAGGGGTGGTGGCCGCGTTCATCGACGACGGACACGTCAGGCTGGATGCCGACGCGGGACCCAGTCTCCTGCTCCTGGCGACCAGCGTGGTGGTAGCCGTCAAGTGGCTACGGTCCCTGTCCCCCGATGAAGGCGCCTATGTTCGCTCCAATCTCTGGGGCTCGTGACCCCCAGCAGCCCCAGTAAGAACTAGCTGGGCAGCGGTGCCGTCGCTCCCGCGAGGACGCCTGCACCGGCCGCCTGCGGCTGGGGACGTTCGCCTCTAGCCGGTATCGACGCGAGTCGCCAAGGTCAAAGGAGGAGGTGGTGGTGATGTTCACCATCCGAAATACGGGTGGAGTCGCCCTGTTCCTCGCGGCCAGCACCTGGCTGTGGCTCACCCCGATGTTCGCAACGAGAGGAGTGACCACTTCGGGATTCCTGTGGTCGGTCACCCGAACGCTGAGCCTGCTGACCATCGTGGGCCTCTGCGCCGCAACGGTGGGCCTGTTCGCCCGTCAGCCATGGTGGGAGCTCATCGCCATCAGTTCCACACTGGTTGGGCTGCTGGCGCTGATCCCCTACTGGTTCGCTGGCACGCAAGGAGGCGAAACCACCGGAACGGTGGCCTGGAACGCGACCGTCCACCTGATCATGGTTGCCGGCATCTTCACGTTGCTTCTCGTGCCGCAGCTGGAGCGCTGGGTCCAACACCGCGTAATGCTTCGCTGACGCGCTCGGATCTCTGCCGCGTTGTGGGCGGCTACGCTCGCCCTGAACCGCCCCGGAGTTTGAACCGCCCCGGAGTTTCCGGAGCGGTTCATGCCGATGAGCGTGTGCAGTGACGGGCATTAACTGAGAGCCCCCAGCACGCAAAGGTTTGCGTGCTGGGGACACCTGTGGCATTTGCTTGGCGCGGATGAGGGTCGATTGCCAGGTGGGCGTGCCGCCCGTAGGTTGAGAGCGTGGCGCTCTGCGCGGCGTGCGGCCAGGACAACCCGTCCCAGGCCCGGTTCTGCCTTGCGTGCGGAACGCCATTTGGCCCGTCGCTCATGGCAGCGTCGACCCGCGAGGTGCGCAAGGTCGTCACGGTGGTGTTCAGCGACCTAACCGGGTCCACCGAACTCGGCGAGCGGCTCGACCTCGAGTCGCTTCGGACGCTGCTGGACCGATACTTCGCCACCATGTCCCAGGTCCTGAAGCGCCACGGCGGGTCGGTGGAGAAGTTCATCGGTGATGCCGTGATGGCGGTGTTCGGCGTTCCGGTCCTACACGAGGATGATGCCCTGCGCGCGGTCCGCGCCGCCGTCGAGATGGCCGATGCCATGACATCGCTGGCCGACGAGTTCGCCACCTCCTGGGGTGTGCGACCCAGCGTGCGCATCGGGGTCAGTACCGGCGAAATCCTCGCGGGCGACTCCGCAGGGCGGGGGCGGCTCGCTACGGGCGACGCGGTCAACGTATCCGCGCGTCTCGAGGCAGCCGCGCAAGCCGGGCAGGTGGTGATCAGTCGGGACACCTACCGGCTCGTCAGCAACGCCGTCGACGTAGAGACGCTTTCCCCCCTCCGCCTGAAGGGAAAATCCGAACAGATGCCGGCGTACCGGGTCCTCCGGGTGTCGGACCGCTCCGAGGGTCTCGCGCGCCGACTGGACGCGCCCCTCGTGTGGCGCGAGCGAGACATCGCCGCCCTCCGAGCGGTCTACGGTCAGGTGCTGGCCGGTCACACCCTTCGCAGGGCGGTCGTGGTGGGCATGGCGGGGATCGGCAAGTCGCGGCTCGTCGCTGAGTTCCTGGCGCTTCTCGGTGCGCAGGCGACCGTTCT
>JAWWPF010000189.1:0-17200 GCA_033850795.1 Nocardioidaceae bacterium
GCCAGGTCTCATGAAGGTCAACCCGAGCGTCAAGAGAATCTGTGACAAGTGCAAGGTGATCCGTCGCCACGGCCGCGTCATGGTGATCTGCGAGAACCCGCGTCACAAGCAGCGCCAGGGCTGAGCCGGTCTCGACAGGCTCCACCAGCGCGACAGCACAACCCACAACTGAAGACGACAACGTGATCGCTCCTCGCCCGGCACGACGGGGCGAGGTCACCCCCGGACCGGAGGCCGGGGCCCCGCTGGTCGGCTCGACCGACCGCCGCGGGGGCGCGACACGACCAGACACCTCCGTGGACCGAGGGGACGCAGGTCCCCTCCGAAAGGATCAGCCACCACATGGCACGCCTCGTCGGTGTCGACCTTCCGCGCGACAAGCGCATCGAGGTCGCACTCACCTACATCTACGGCATCGGCCGTACCCGCGCCCAGCAGCTCCTCGCCGAGACCGGGGTGGACCCCGACAGCCGGGTCCACGCGCTCGGCGACGACGAGCTGGTGAGGCTCCGCGACGTGATCGAAGCCAACTACAAGATCGAGGGTGACCTCCGTCGCGAGGTCCAGGCCGACATCCGTCGCAAGATCGAGATCGGCAGCTACCAGGGACGCCGGCACCGCCAGGGCCTTCCGGTCCGCGGGCAGCGCACCAAGACGAACGCCCGCACCCGCAAGGGTCCCAAGCGCACCGTCGCCGGCAAGAAGAAGGCGAAGTGACCGGAAGCGTTCTTCCGGTCCAGCTGCCCCGATGACCCCGGGCCTGCGTCGCGCCTCCACCTCGTGGCGCTGACCAGGCGCAACATCCCGATCTCGAACCAGGAACAGGAACCGTATGCCTCCCAAGAGCCGTCAGGCCTCCGGCGCCAAGAAGGTGCGCCGCAAGGAGAAGAAGAACATCGCTCAGGGCGAAGCCCACATCAAGAGCACCTTCAACAACACCATCGTGACGATCACCGACCCCACGGGTGCGGTGGTCGCCTGGGCCTCCGCCGGCACCGTCGGCTTCAAGGGGTCCCGCAAGTCCACGCCGTTCGCCGCACAGATGGCAGCCGAGGCTGCGGGACGTCGGGCGCAGGAGCACGGCATGAAGAAGATCGACGTCTTCGTCAAGGGCCCGGGCTCGGGCCGCGAGACGGCGATCCGGTCGCTGGGTGCCATCGGCCTCGAGGTCGGCACCATCCAGGACGTCACGCCCACCCCGCACAACGGATGCCGGCCGCCCAAGCGCCGTCGCGTCTGACCCCGGCCCCAGCGATCCCTTAGGAGACTTGACCCATGGCCCGTTACATCGGCCCCATGACGAAGAAGTCGCGCCGCTTGGGTGTCGACCTCGTCGGCGGCGACCAGGCTTACGAGCGTCGCCCCTACCCGCCCGGCCAGCACGGCCGCGGCCGCATCAAGGAGAGCGAGTACCTCCTCCAGCTGCGGGAGAAGCAGAAGGCCCGCTTCACCTACGGCGTGCTCGAGAAGCAGTTCCACAACTACTACACCGAGGCCAGCCGTCGCGCCGGAAAGACCGGTGACAACCTGCTCCAGCTCCTCGAGTGCCGTCTCGACAACGTGGTGTACCGCGCCGGCTTCGCGCGGACCCGTCGCCACGCCCGCCAGCTCGTCGTCCACGGCCACTTCCGCGTGAACGGCAAGAAGGTCGACATCCCGTCGTACCAGGTCAGCCAGTTCGACGTCATCGACGTCAAGGAGAAGTCCCTCGAGACGACCCCGTTCATCGTGGCTCGCGAGACCCACGGCGAGCGGATCGTCCCGGCGTGGATGGAGGCCGTCCCCGGTCGCATGCGGATCCTGATCCACTCGCTCCCGGTGCGCCAGCAGATCGACCTGCCCGTCCAGGAGCAGCTGATCGTGGAGTACTACTCGAAGAAGTAAGCGTACGGGGGCTCCGCCCCCGTATGCCCTCGGGCGGTGGTCGAGTCTGGCCGCCGTCGGTCCCCGGCCATGGTCCCTCCCATAGCCGGTTCCTGAGAACAGCGTCCGAGTCCGTCAAATAGCGGGTGGGCTCAGAAAAGGAAACAACGTGCTTATCGCTCAGCGTCCGAGTCTCTCCGAAGAGTCCGTCGACGAGTTCCGCTCACGGTTCGTGATCGAGCCCCTCGAGCCGGGCTTCGGCTACACGCTCGGCAACTCGCTCCGCCGTACCCTGCTGTCGTCCATCCCCGGTGCCTCGGTCACGAGCATCAAGGTCGACGGCGTGCTTCACGAGTTCTCGACCATTGAGGGCGTCAAGGAGGACGTCACCGAGGTCATCCTCAACCTCAAGGACCTCGTGGTCTCCTCCGAGCACGACGAGCCGGTCACCATGTACCTGCGCAAGCAGGGCCCCGGCGTCGTCACCGCAGCCGACATCGCGCCCCCGGCCGGTGTCGAGGTGCACAACCCCGACCTCGTCATCGCCACCCTGAACGACAAGGGCAAGCTCGAGATGGAGCTCGTCGTCGAGCGCGGCCGTGGCTACGTGTCCTCCATGCAGAACAAGGGCGGGGACAACGAGATCGGCCGTATGCCGGTCGACTCGATCTACTCGCCGGTCCTCAAGGTGACCTACAAGGTCGAGGCCACCCGTGTCGAGCAGCGCACCGACTTCGACAAGCTGGTCATCGACGTCGAGACCAAGCCCTCGATCCGTCCCCGCGACGCGATCGCCTCGGCCGGCAAGACCCTCGTTGAGCTCTTCGGGCTGGCCCGTGAGCTCAACGTCGAGGCTGAGGGCATCGACATCGGTCCCTCGCCCGTCGACGAGCAGCTGGCCGCGGACCTCGCGCTTCCGGTCGAGGACCTGCAGCTGACCGTCCGCTCGTACAACTGCCTCAAGCGTGAGGGCATCCACACCGTGGGTGAGCTGATCTCGCGCTCGGAGCAGGACCTGCTCGACATCCGCAACTTCGGCGCCAAGTCGATCGACGAGGTCAAGGCGAAGCTGCACGAGATGGGCCTCTCGCTCAAGGACAGCGCGCCGGGCTTCGACCCGCAGGCTGCCCTGGCGGCGTACGACGACGACGACGACTCGTTCGTCGAGGACGAGCAGTACTGAGCCTCGCCGCTCAGGCCAACGAAACCTTCTACCCGGGTACCTGACACGGCCCGGGAGAAACGAGAGTGACGACCATGCCAACTCCCAAGAAGGGCGCCCGCCTCGGCGGCAGCGCCTCCCACCAGAAGCTGATCGTGGCGAACCTGGCCACCAGCCTCTTCGAGCACGGCCGGATCACCACGACCGAGGCCAAGGCGCGGGTCCTGCGTCCGGTCGCGGAGCGGCTGATCACCAAGGCGAAGAAGGGCGACCTGCACAACCGTCGTCAGGTGCTGGCCACCATCAAGGACAAGGGCGTCGTGCACGCGCTGTTCGAGGACATCGCGCCGCGCTTCGCCGACCGTCCCGGCGGCTACACCCGGATCACGAAGATCGGTCCGCGCAAGGGTGACAACGCCCCGATGGCGGTCATCGAGCTGGTGACCGAGGAGTACTCGCCCCGGGCACGCACCACCCAGGCCGACCGGACCGCTCCCGCTGCGGCCCCCGCCGCTCCGGTGGAGGACGCTGCTGTTGACGCTCCGGCGGAGGACGCTGCGACCGAGGCTCCGGCCGAGGACGCCGTTGCCGACGCTCCGGCCGAGGACGCTGCGACTGAGGCTCCGGCCGAGGACGCCGTTGCCGACGCCTCGGCCGAGGACGTTGCCGATGCCTCGGCCGAGGACGTTGGCGACGCTCCGGCGGACGACTCCGCGGAGGACACCAGGTCCGAGTGACCTGACCCGCACGAGGCCCGCCCTCCCTTCGGGAGTGGCGGGCCTTCTGCGTTCCGCGACCCGGCGCATCCGCACGTCTCAACCCTGCCGAGTCGGCGCGTCTGCACGTCTCAACCCCCGCGACCCGGCGCGTCTGCACGTCACGGACGAGTACCGAGCCGCCGACGCGCCCGGTCGATGCCGCGGGTCAGGATCCCCTCGACGTCCCGCCTGGGACCGAAGAGCTTGTCGCGGCGTAGCACCTCGATGATCCAACCGCGCTTCTCGCGGATCCAGGTGCGTCGATCATCGTCGTGCTTACGGTCCTCGTCGCGGGAGTGGAACTCCTCACCGTCATACTCCGCGGCGAACCGCAGCTCCCGCACACCGAGGTCCAGGCGGTAGACCTCGACACCGCGGTCGTCGAGGATCGGTACCTGCGGCCTGGGCTTGGGAAGTGAGGTGTCGTCGAGCCATCGGAGCCGCAGCACCGACTCGGCCGGCGACTCCGAGCGACCGTCGGCGATGGGAGCCAGATGACGCAGCTGGACGACGCCGCGCGCGCCCCGGAAGCGCTCGACGCCTCCGACGAGCTCTGCCGCGCTGAAGTAGCCCTCGCGAAGGAGGGCGTCGAGACCGCCGATCGCCGTGTCGCGCCGCGAGAGTCGACCGACGTCCCACGCCGTCCGGAGGGGGGTGGTGACCCGCAGTCCACCGACGCTGGTCAAGTCGCTCGCGATGAACGCCCTCTCGCCGCTCACGCAGAGGCCGTTCCGCAACCGGCCCCTGCCGGCCGGAAGGAACAGCGACACCGGCGGTATTCGGAGGTGATCGCCCCACGGCAGAAGACCGGTGTAGAGCCACACCGCGGTCCAGTCGGTGATCACCGCGTGCGGCGGTACGACGAGCCGCAGGGCCTGCGCGCGCAGGAGCAGGGCGTCAGGCACCTGGCCCGCGACGTGGACGCTCTTGAGAAGTCGCCGCACGTACCCCTCGCGGAGCAGCCGCGCGAGCACCGCGCGGGACACCCCGGCGCTCAGCGCATCCCTCGTGGTGAAGGGCCGGTCGAGCGGCAGGGGGAAGTCCGGCCCGAGGAGGGGCCTTTCGGAGAACCGCGCTCTCACAGGCATGCGCAGCAGCATGGTCGGTCGGCGGCAGGTGCGCGTCCCACGATCCACAGGCGGGGGTTGAGACATGCGGATGCGCCGGCTCGCGGGGGTTGAGACGTGCGGATGCGCCGACTCGCGGGGGTTGAGACGTGCGGACGCGCCGGGTCGGGGACGTCAGGCGGGCGGCGGTGGCGACGAGCGGGTCACGAAGTCCGCGAGGTCCCTGCCCTGCTTGCGACGGGTCGGCTCGTGCACGTACATCATGTGCCCTGCCTCGTAGTACCGATGCTCGATGTTCGCGCGGAGCTCCTCGGGGATCTGCAGGTGCGCGAGGACGTCCTCGGCGGCGAAGTGCGGCGTCGCGCCGTCGTAGTAGCCGTAGGCCACGTGCACCTTGAGGTGCGGGTTGGCCCGCATCGCGCGCTCGAGCTTCGGCGTCACGTCGACCGGCCGGCCCTCGAAGTCCTTGTACGACCAGGGCTGCACCCGGCTGGTCAGCTGCTCGTAGGGCAGGTCGTTCTCGTAGCCGAGCTCGTCGCGCACGTAGTGGTTGAACGCCGCCGCATAGGGCCCGCTGATCGCGTCCATCGACGGGTCGGCGTCCATGTTCTCGGCGATCGCGGACGCCATCGGCCCGGTGAACCGGCCGTCCAGGCGCCCGACTGTCCGCCGCTGGTCGCGCAGCAGCTCCCCGAAGAATCGCCAGTGCTCGATGCGCAGGTCGGCGCGGTCGACGTACTCCTCCGAGAGCCCCGTGAGGCCAGCCACCCGGCGCACCGCAGTCGCGCGCTCCTTGGCGCCGAGACGGTCGCCGCGGGAGAGCACCCACGGGTACTCCCGCGAGGCGTACTCCTCCGCCTCGGCCAGCACCGCCTTGAGCGACCGGCGCCGCAGCCTGCCGTGGTAGTGCGCGATGGCGGCGTACGTCGGGAGGTAGAGCGCGTGCGCCCGGTCGTTGCGCTGGTTCTCGAAGTCGATCGAGGACAGGTCGAGCACGCTGGAGATGAGGATGAGCCCGTTCACGTACATCCCGTGCCGGAACTGCAGGTGCTCGACGAGCGCGGCACCGCGCAGGGTCCCGTAGGACTCGCCGGCGACGAACTTCGGCGACAGCCAGCGCTTGTGGCGCGACGTCCAGATCCGGATCAGCTCCGCGACCGACTCGATGTCGCCCTGGTAGCCGTGGAACGGCTCGGGCTTCGTCCCCTCGACGGCCCGCGAGTAGCCCGTCGAGACCGGGTCGATGAAGACCAGGTCGCTGACCGTCAACAGGGTCTCGGCGTTGTCGGTCAGGGCGTATGGCGGCGGGGCCAGCGCGCCTGCGTCCCCCATGACGACCCGGCGCGGGCCGAGGAGGCCGAGGTGCAACCACACGCTGGAGCTCCCGGGCCCGCCGTTGAACGCGAACGTGACGGGGCGGTTCGGCGGCCCGTCGACCACGTAGGAGGTCATCGACACCTCGGCCTTGGCCTGGTAGCCGGTGAACTTGCCGTCCTCGAAGACCTCCTCGCGGAGCACCATCCGGCCGGTCGTGGCGGTGTAGTCCAGGCTGCCGCGGCCGACCTTCAGCGTGTGCCGGGTCGTCACGACGTCGTCGCGGGAAGGCCCGGCCTCGTCGCGGATCGGCTGGCCGTCGGGCGGGTTCTGGTCGGGCATCAGCCCACCCTAGGGCCCCTGCGTCACCGAGCCCCAGAGATCACCCGCAGCCGGATGGTCTCCGGGACCGCGCGAAGAGCGGCGACAACAGGCGGTGACAGGGGGGAGCCGGTGTCGGTGACGACGTACCCGGTGTGTCCCCGGGTGGCGAGGACCTGCCCACCGATGTTCACGTCGTGCTCGGCGAAGACCTGGTTGAGGTGGGCCAGGACCCCCGGTGTGTTCTGGTGGATGTGGGCGACCCGGTGCGCTTCGCCTGGCTCAGCCGTGGACTCGGGACTCAGCGTGGGGAGGTTCACCGACAGCGTCGTACTCCCCGTGCGAACGTAGTCGCGCAGCTTGGTGCCCACGAAGCGCCCGATGTCCTCCTGCGCCTCCTCGGTCGAACCGCCCACGTGCGGGGTCAGGATGACGTTGGGCAGTCCCCGCAGCGGCGAGTCGAAGGCATCACCGCGGCTCTTCGGCTCGACGGGGAAGACGTCGACCGCGGCGCCGGCCAGGTGGCCCGAGACCAGTGCGTCCCGGAGGGCGTCGTAGTCGACGACGAAGCCGCGGGAGAGGTTGAGGAACAACGAGCGGGGCCGCATGCGGGCGAACTGGTCGGGACCGAAGATGCCGGCGTTCCCGGCCCGGCCGTCCACGTGCAGGGTGACCGTCTCGACCGCGTCGAGCAGCTCCTCGAGCGAGGAGCACTGCCGCGCGTTCCCGAGGGCCAGCTTCTCGTGGATGTCGTAGAAGTACACCTGCATGCCGAGCATCTCCGCGATCACCGACAGCTGCGAGCCGATGTTGCCGTAGCCGACGATGCCGAGCGTGCGGCCCCGGACCTCGTGGCTGCCCTCCGCCGACTTGTCCCACACCCCGGCGTGCAGCGCCTTGTCGCGCTCGGTCAGGCGACGGGCCATCGCGATGATGTTCGCGATCGCCAGCTCGACCACGGAGCGGGTGTTGGAGTACGGCGCGTTGAAGGCGGCGATGCCGAGCCGGGTGGCCGCGGCCAGGTCGATCTGGTTCGTGCCGATGCAGAACGCCCCGACGGCCACCAGGTCGGGTCGTGCCTCGAGCACCCGGGCCGTCACCTCGGTCTTGGAGCGGATCCCGAGCAGGTCCACGCCCTCCAGCCGCGCGGTGAGGTCGTCCTCACCGAGAGCTCCCCGATGGGTCTCGACCTCGATGCCGGCCTCGGTGAGGATCGAGGAGGCCAGCGGGTGCAGGTTCTCGAGCAGCAGTGCGCGCACGCGGCCCACTGTCCCAGGGGCCGGGCGTCGGTCGAGAGGCGACCCGCCTAGTGGACCTGGCGCTCCTGGCCCTCCCAGAACGGCTCCCGCAGCTTGAACTTCTGCAGCTTCCCGGTGGCCGTGCGCGGCAGCTGGTCCACGAACTCGATCCGCTTGGGACACTTGTAGCCCGCCAGCGACGTCCGGCAGTGCGCGACCAGCTCCTCGGCCGTGACCTCGCCGGTCCGGACGACGAGACCGGTGACCGCCTCTCCCCACGTGTCGTCGGGGATGCCGATCACCGCGACCTCCTTCACCGCCGGGTGGGACATCAGGGCGTCCTCGACCTCGATCGACGACACGTTCTCGCCACCGGAGATGATCACGTCCTTCTTGCGGTCCGAGATGACGAGGTAGCCGTCGTCGGCCAGGTACCCGCCGTCCCCGGTGTGGAAGGTGCCGCCGGCCGTCACCCGCGCCGTCTCATCCGGCTGCTCCCAGTAGCCCGCGAGGTTGTGGTTGGAGGAGGTCAGCACCTCTCCGGAGGAGTCGATCGAGACCCGGACCCCGAGTGCCGGAGCCCCTGCCCGGCCGAGCCGCCGCGCCTGCTCGTGCGCGTCGAGGTCGTCCCACTCGGCCCGCATCCGGTTGACCGTCACGAGGGGCGAGGTCTCCGTGAGGCCGTAGATCTGGCAGAACTCCCAGCCGAGCTCCTCCCTGACCCGCTCGATGGTCCGGGTCGGGGGAGGGGCCCCGGCCACGATGATCCGGACCCGGTCGCGTCCCGGGATCTCGCCGTCCCAGGTCGCTGCGCCGTCGAGGGCGGCGCTCACCACGGCCGGGGCCGCGCACATCAGCGTGACCCCGTGGTCGCGGACGCGACGCAGGATCTCGGTTCCGTCGACCTGTCGCAGCACCACGTGCTGCGCTCCCACCCCGGTGATCCCGAACGGCATGCCCCAGCCGTTGGCGTGGAACATCGGCAGGGTGTGCAGGTACACGTCGCGGTCGCCGATGCCCGCGTGCAGCCCGAACACCGTCGCGTTCAGCCACAGGTTGCGGTGCGTGAGCTGGACGCCCTTGGGTCGGGCGGTCGTGCCCGACGTGTAGTTGATGGTGGCCGTGGCCTGCTCGTCCGGTGCGTCCCACGGCCGTGGGTCGGCGCCCGGCAGGTACAGGTCCTCGTCGTCGCCGAGCACGAACTTGTGGCGTACGTCGAGCGTGCCGAGCAGGCCCTTGACGGAGGGGTCGACGTACACCACGTCCGCGCCGCTGTGCCGCACGATGTACTCGACCTCCGGCGGGCTCAGCCGGAAGTTGACCGGGACGAGCACCCGCCCCCAGCCGCTGACCCCGAAGAACGACGTGAAGAGCCGGGCCGAGTTCTGCGAGACCACCGCGACCCGGCCGCCGACGGGTACGTCGAGCGAGTCGAGCTTCGCGGCCTGCGCTCGGGCGTTCGCGGCGACCTCCCGGTAGGTCGGCGCGCCGAGGCCCGGCGCGGGCTGGTCCGGCTCGTCGACGATCCCCGTGCGGTCCGGGTAGACGGTCTCGGCGCGGTCCAGGAAGTCCACGACGGTGAGTGGGTAGAACACGTGCACCTCCGGGCCGTTGGGCCGGTTGAGAGCTGCGGACGCGCCGACTCGGCGGGTCGTGGTGAGCCTACGGTCGTCGACGCCCCGCGGTCACCGTTCGGCTCCGTCGAAGATCGCCTGCGAAGCCGGTTAGGGTCCCTCCATGCTGCTTGCGGAGGACCTGCTGCTGCTTCTCACCGACGACCGGACCGGCGGCCTGCTGGTGACCGCCGGGGAGGTCGACGCCGCTCTCGCCGGTGCCCTGCTGATGGACCTGGCCCTGCCCGGCCGTGTCGATGTCGACGAACGCAAGCGGCTGGTGGTCCGCGACGGATCCCCGACGGGCGACGAGCTCCTCGACCGGGCGCTCGGGGCGGTGTCGCAGAAGCAGGGCAAGAAGCCGTCGGCCGTGCTCGGGCCCCTCGGCAAGAACCTCCGAGAGCGGCTCTACGCACGGCTGACCGGCTGCGGGATCCTGCGGGCGCAGCACGACAAGGTGCTCGGAATCTTCCCGAGGCACCGGTGGCCAACCGCCTCTGCCGACCACGAGAGCGCCGTCCGCCGGGCCCTCACCGCGGCGCTCGTCACCGGGACCACACCGGATCCCCGGGACGCCGCCCTGGTCGCGCTGCTGCACGCGCTCCGGGCGACGGACAAGGTCGTGGACCCCAAGGAGCACGGCCTGCGTCGCCGCGACCTGGACCGGCGGGCGAAGCAGGTCGCCGAAGGGAGCTGGGCCTCCGAGGCGGTCCGGCAGGCGGTCGACGAGATGGCTGCGGCCGTGATGGTGGCCGTCAGCGCCGCCACCGTCGCCACCACGGCGTCCGGCTGATCCCGGGTGCCCTCCGGCGACGGCATCGGTAAAGCCTTCGCCATAATGTCCGATTCGTCCGCTTCCATCCTGCATGCTTGGCCTACGCATCTGACGGTCCTGGGGGAGTGGAAGCATGAGGAAGCGCAGCAGCACGTGGAAGACGGGCGCCATGGTCGCGGTCGCAGCGTCCCTGTCGGTGGCTCCGGTGCTCACGCCCGGCGCGTCGGCGGCATCGACCACGAAGGCGACAAGCCTGGGCAGCACCATCGAGTCGACCCTCTGGGGTGACGACTCCACCAAGGAGGGCAAGGACGCCAGCAAGCACCGCACCGGGTGGGATGCCTCGTTGGACCTCGGCTCGATGTACTCGCTGGAGCAGTCGAACGGCATCCAGGACGCGTGGTCGCGCGGGGTCACCGGCAACGGCGTGACTGTCGCGCTCATCGACAGCGGCGTCTCGCCGGTTCCGGGTCTCGACCGCGACGGCAAGGTCATGGACGGCCCTGACCTCTCCTACGAGGGCCAGTCACCCAGCACGGCGTACCTCGACAGCTACGGGCACGGCACGCACATGGCCGGGATCATCGCCGGCAAGGACGAGGGCTTCGACCCGAAGAAGCCGGGCGCCACGCAGTTCGCGGGGGTCGCCCCGGACGCCAGGCTCCTGAACATGAAGGTGGGCACCGGCGACGGCGGCGTCGACGTGTCGCAGGTCATCGCGGCGCTGGACTGGGTCGTCCAGCACAACAACGACGCGGGGATGCACGTGCGCGTCGTCAACCTCGCCTACGGCACCGAGTCGACCCAGCCCTGGCAGGTCGACCCGCTCGCGAAGGCGGTCGAGGACGCCTGGAACGCCGGCATCGTCGTCGTCACGGCCGCCGGGAACGACGGCCCGCAGGCGCCCCTGCTCATGCCCGCGATCGACCCGCACGTGATCGCGGTCGGCGCTGTCGACCACGAGGGGACGGCCTCGTCCACCGACGACCAGGTGTCCGACTTCACCAGCGGCGGCACCCCGTCGCGGCGCCCGGACCTGCTGGCGCCCGGGAAGTCCGTCGTCTCGCTGCGCGACCCCGGCTCGTACGTCGACCAGCTGCACCCGGAGGGCCTGGTTCCCGGCGACGACGAGGGGCGGTTCTTCCGCGGTAGCGGGACCTCCCAGGCGACCGCCGTGGTCGCCGGCGAGGTGGCGCTGCTGCTGCAGGCCAAGCCGAACCTCACCCCCGACCAGGTCAAGGCACTTCTCCGGGCCACCGCGGACCGGCTGCCGCAGTCGAGCAACCCGGCGCAGGGCGCCGGGGTCGTCGACGTCGACGCCGCCCTCGACCTGCTCAACCCGAAGATCCTGCCCACGGTCCTGGCGGGGCTGACGCGGTCCGGACAGCCGGCTCTCCCGGCATCGACCGGCACCGGGTCGCTCGAGGCGTCCCGCGGCGGGGAGCACGTCGTCGACCCGTCGACCGGTGACGAGCTGGTCGGTGAGCGCGACGCCCAGGGCAACCCCTGGAACAGCGCCGCCTGGGCCGACGTGTCCGGCGCGGGAACCGCATGGTCCAAGGGCGGTGTCTGGAACGGCAGCGTGTGGACGAGCGACAAGTGGAAGGACAAGGCGGTTCTTCCCGCCGCGTGGGCCGGTTCCTCCTGGAACGGCGTCCCGTGGGGTGCGCACCAGTGGTCGAAGGCCGCGTGGGAGTCCCGCAGCTGGCGCAACGACGACTGGCGCTCACGCAGCTGGCGCGAGGACTCCTGGCAGTCCCGCAGCTGGCGGAGCCTGGACTGAGGTCTCGGTGCCCGGCCCTTGCGGCCGGGCACCCAGCCACCCCCATCCCGACGACGACTGGCTCCGACCATGACTGCTCCCCCGGCGCACCGTTCGGCTGAACGACGGGTGTGGGAGCTCGTCGTGCTCATGACGGCCGTGGCCGTCCTCGTCGGGAGCCACGAGGTGGCGGGCGATACGTGGGCAGCCGTGCCGACACTGACCTGGTGGGCGCTGCTGCCGGCGTTCGTCCTCGCCGAGATCGTGGTCATCCATGTCCCGGCCCGGCGCAGCTCGCACAGCCACACCTTCCGCGAGTTCCCTGCGATCGTCGGGCTGACGCTGCTTCCCGCGCCGCAGTACCTGACGGCGTACGTCCTGGGCGGGGCCCTGGCGCTGGTGATGTGGTCACGGCTGCGGGGAGTGAAGCTGGCCTTCAACGTGGCGATGTTCGCGGTCGAGGCGGTGCTCGGGGCCGAGGTCTACCACCTCGTCCTCGGGGGAACCGATCCCCTCGCACCTCGCGCGTGGGCGGCAGCGCTCGCAGCCGTCGTACTCACCGACCTCGTGTCGGCCGCAGCCGTGACCGCGGCCATCAGCTTCACCGACGGCGCCTTCGACGGCCACGTCCTGCGGGAGGCGCTCCGTTCCGGTCTGGCGTCGACCGTGTCCAACGCCTGCATCGCGCTGCTGGTGGTGACCCTGCTGCTCGTCCGGCCGACGGCGCTGCCGCTGCTCGGTGTCGTCGTGGTACTGCTGGTGCTCGGCTACCGCCTCCACGTCACGCTGTCCCGCGACTACGGGCAGATGCGGCTGCTCTACCGCTTCGTCGGCTCGGCCGGCCGGAGTGCCGACCTCGACGACGTGGTCTCCGCCGTGCTCTCGGAGGCGGCTCTGCTGCTGAAGGCGTCCGGTGCCCGGCTGCTCGTACTGCCCTCGGTGTCGACCGACGCGCGGGCCTGGACCTGGACGGAGGACAACCTCGCCACGGAGGAGCCCGGGACCGACGGGGAGGGTGCCTGGTGGGAGCCGACGCTGCGCGGCGAGCCGGTGCTCCTCAAGGCTCAGGACGACGCGGTACGCCGTGGCGGCGCGGCCGGTCCTCGCGACGGCGTCGCCGTGCCGCTGGTGGACGACGGTGAGGTCCGCGGCGTCCTGATGGTCGTCGACCGGTCCTTCGAGCAGGAGACCTTCAACGCGACCGACCAGCAGGTGCTGGCGACCATGGCGGCCCATGCTGCCGTAGCGCTCGACAAGGCGCGGGCCGTGGAGCGGCTGCGGAGGGTGGCCGAGGAGCGCGAGCACGAGGCGCTGCACGACCAGCTCACCGCTCTCCCCAACCGCCGGTCGCTGCGGGACGCCATCGAGACGACGATGGCGAGCGGCGGCCGGGGCGCGCTCCTGCTGCTCGACCTGCAGGACTTCAAGGACGTCAACGACACCTTGGGGCACACGGCCGGCGACGAGCTGCTCCGGGTGGCCGGCCGGCGGCTGCAGGAGGCGGTCCCCGGCATGACCGTGGCGCGGCTCGGTGCTGACGAGTTCGCCGTACTGCTCCCCGGGCTCGACGCGGTCGCTGCCCGTCCGCGCGCGGAGCGGTTGCAGGACGTCGTGAGCCGCCCGGTGCCGCTCGGTGGCGTGGAGATCGTGATCTCGTCCACCGTGGGCATCGCCGACTTCGCCGGTCGCTCCTGCACGGCTGAGGAGCTGCTCGCGCACGCCGACGTCGCCATGTCCGCGGCGAAGACCGGCCGGGAGCGGGTCCAGCAGTACCGCCCGCAGGACGGCGAGGCGACCGCCCGCCGCCTCGCGCTCGCGGCCGACCTGCCCGACGCCCTGAGGAGCGGGCAGCTCCAGCTGTGGTTCCAGCCGCAGGCCGCGACGGCGACGGGCCAGGTCACCGGGTTCGAGGCGCTGCTTCGCTGGCCGCACCCGCGGTTCGGCATGGTTCCCCCGCCCGAGCTGGTGGCGCTGGCCCAGCGCACCGGCCTGATGCCGGCAGTGACGTCCTTCGTGCTGCGGCAGGCGCTGGCGGACCGGCGCCAGTGGTGGTTGGCGGGCCACGAGCTCGACGTGTCCGTCAACATCACCACCGGGGATCTCACCACGGCGGATCTCGCCGACCGCGTCGAGGCCGCCCTGCAGGAGACGGGCACGCCACCGGCGGCCCTGGTCCTGGAGCTCACCGAGAGCGACGCGCTGGTCGATCCCGAGCAGTCGGTCGTGGTGCTCGGTGGGCTGTCCGCGCTCGGCGTGCGCCTGTCGATCGACGACTTCGGCACCGGCTACTCGAGCCTGGCCTACCTGGACCGACTCCCGGTCCACGAGGTGAAGATCGACCGTTCGTTCGTCGTACGGCTGGAGCAGGCGGAGAACCCGACGATCGTCAAGGCCACCGTGGCGCTCGGCCACGACCTGGGGCTGCGAGTGGTCGCCGAGGGTGTCGAGTCGGACCTCACCCGCAACCGGGTCGCCGAGCTCGGCTGCGACCTGTACCAGGGGTACGGCCTTGCGCGACCGATGCCGGGGCCCGAGGTGCTCGGCTGGCTGGCCCGGCGAGCGCGCTACACCGGCGGCGACCGCGACCAGTGGCAGGTGCTCGCGGACGGCGGGGGGTTCCGCCAGGAGCCGCCTGCGACGATACGGGCGTGACACGGGCGTGACCGTCGCCCCGCTCCTTCTGGTCGGGGTCGCGGTCATCACGTGCGCTCCCCGCGCCGATTGAGAGCCACGCCACGGGCTTCCGGCTTCGCCGCGGACCGACGTCGCGAGAGACTGGTCGGCATGTCGAAGCGTCCCCGGGTCCGCGCCCCTGAGCTCCGGGGCCGCGGCTGGCTGAACACCGGGGGCCGCGACCTCTCGCTCGCTGACTTCCGAGGGCGCTTCCTCCTCCTCGACTTCTGGGCCTTCTGCTGCGTCAACTGCCTCCACGTCCTCGACGAGCTGCGCCCGCTCGAGGAGAAGTACGACGGCGAGTTGGTGGTCGTGGGTGTGCACTCCCCGAAGTTCGTGCACGAGGCCGATGCGGCCGCGCTCGCAGCGGCCGTCGAGCGGTACCAGGTGGGTCATCCGGTCCTCGACGACCCGGACCTGGTGACCTGGCAGGCCTACACCGCTCGGGCCTGGCCGACCCTGGTCCTGGTGGACCCCGAGGGCTACGTCGTGGCGCAGTACGCCGGCGAGGGTCACGCCCATGCCATCGCGGCGCTGGTGGACGACCTCCGCGACGACCACCTCGCGCGGGGGACGTTGCAGCCCGGGGACTCGCCATACGTCCCACCGGTCCCGCAGGCCGGTGACCTGAGCTTCCCCGCGAAGGCAATAGCCCTTGCAGGCTTGGGGTTCCTGGTCGCCGACGCCGGGCACCACAGCCTGGTGGAGCTGGCCGCGGACGGGGAGACGGTCGTGCGCCGGATCGGGTCGGGGAGCCGCGGGCTCCTCGACGGCGGACCCGCCGAGGCCCGCTTCAACGAGCCGAACGGGCTGTGCCGGCTGCCCGACGACGTGGCGGCCGAGGTCGGCTACGACGTCGTCGTCGCCGACACCGTGAACCATGCCCTTCGCGGCGTACGCCTCGAGGACGGCCTCGTCACGACGCTGGCCGGGAACGGCCGCCAGCACGTGCAGCAGGACGGCACGGAGACGCTGTCGAGCCCGTGGGACGTCGCCTGGTGGCAGGACCGCGTCTGGGTCGCGATGGCCGGCATCCACCAGTTGTGGACCTTCGACCCGCGCACCGGGGTGAGCGAGGTCGCGGCCGGCACCGGCAACGAGGGCCTGCTCGACGGCACCCCGCACGAAGCCTGGCTCGCGCAGACCTCCGGTCTCCTCCCCGACGGGGAGCGGCTGTGGCTCGCCGACAGCGAGACCTCCAGCCTGCGGTACGTCGACCGGTTCGGCATGCACACCGCGGTGGGGACCGGACTGTTCGACTTCGGATGGCGCGACGGTCCTGCGGACCAGGCGCTCCTCCAGCACCCGCTCGGCGTCACCGCACTGCCGGACGGCTCGGTGGCCGTGTGCGACACCTACAACGGGGCGGTCCGCCGCTTCGCGGACGGGCAGCTGACGACTCTTGCCTCCGGTCTCGCCGAGCCCAGCGATGCCGTCCTCGACGGCGACCACCTCGTGGTCGTGGAGTCGGCAGCGCACCGGCTGACCCGCGTCCCCCTCGGCCGTCTCGTCCGGGTCGACGGGTTCTCGCACACGACGCAGCGCCCGGTCACCGAGGTCGCCGGTGGGGAGCTGGAGCTCGTCGTCTCGTTCCAGCCGCCGCCGGGACAGAAGGTCGACGACCGGTTCGGGCCGCCCTCGCAGCTGCTGGTCACCGCGACCCCGCCGGCGCTCCTCAAGGACGGCGACGGGCGCGGCACCGAGCTGACCCGCACGCTGCGCGTCGACCCGTCGGTCGGCGACGGCGTCCTGCACGTGGCTGCTCGTGCGGCGTCCTGTGACGACCACGGCGGCGAGGGCGCCGCCTGCCACATGCACCAGCAGGACTGGGGGATCCCGGTCCGCGTCGTCGACGGCGGCACGAGTCGCCTCCTGCTCCCGTTGTCCGGCGAGGCGTAGCACCCACGGGCTGTCGCGGCCTCCTGGACGGTCCGGGCGTGGTCGACGTCTCCCCGCGTGGGCCCCGGGGAGGAGGAGGCGCCCGGTAGACTGGGAACAGCCAAGGCCGTCCACCGGCCTGCTTTGTAGCCCGGAATGGGTGCGCGACCACCGCGCAGGACCAGTGATCGGGCGTCAAACCGCGTTCCGCAGGCTCGCCGGACCACACCGTGGCTCCGGGCAGGGACGCATCGCCTGAGCTTTCGAGGACCCTTTCTTGTCCAGCCCTGCCCCTGTCCTGCCTTCCTTCACCGCCCTCGGCCTCCCGGTCGAGGTCGTCGACGCCCTGCGCCGGGTCGACATCACCACCGCCACACCGGTCCAGGCTGCCGTCATACCCGACGCGATGAGCGGCAGGGACGTCCTCGGCCGCGCCCGCACCGGATCCGGGAAGACGCTGGCCTTCGGCCTGCCGATCCTCGCCCGGCTCGCCGGTGAGCGCAGCCGGCCCAAGCACCCACGGGCTTTGATCGTCGTCCCGACCCGCGAGCTCGCCACCCAGGTGCGCCGCTCCCTCGAGCCGCTCGCCTCCGCCGTACGCCTCAGGCTCGTCACCGTCTACGGCGGCACGCCGTACGACCGCCAGATCAAGCAGCTCAGGGGCGGTGCCGACATCGTCGTGGCCACCCCCGGCCGGCTGCAGGACCTGATCGACAAAGGCCACTGCCGCACCGACGACATCGCGCTGACCGTCCTCGACGAGGCCGACCACCTGT
>JAWWPF010000207.1:0-7051 GCA_033850795.1 Nocardioidaceae bacterium
GCCCGACCTGCTCTCCGACGCCGCGGGGGACCTCCTGCTCGGCAGCGCCTGTGTGGGGTGCGCATCTCCTGGTCGGGTGCTGTGCCGGCGCTGCGAGGCGGCGCTGCCCCGGCACGGTGGCCCGGCCTGGCCGACCCCCACGCCCGCCGGCCTCGCCACGCCCTTCGCGGGCGGTCGCTACGACGGGCTGCTCCGGACCCTGGTCAACGAGCACAAGGAGCGGGCCGTCCTGGGCCTCGCCGCGCCGCTGGGCAGGGTGCTGGCCGACGTGCTGCGGGACCTGGTCGCGTCCCGGCCGGACGCTGATCCGGGCGGACCCGTCGTGCTGGTGCCGGTCCCGTCCCGGCGGAGCGTCGTGCGGAGCCGCGGGCACGACCCGCTGCTGCGGATCGCCCGTGCGGCGGCGGCCCGATCCCGGCGTCGGGGGCTCGCCGCGACCGTGGCCCGGCCGCTGAGCCCGTCCCGCCGGGTCGTCGACCAGTCGACGCTGGGAGCCGCCGACCGCGCGGTCAACCTGGCCGGGTCCCTGCGGTGCCGCCGGCCGCCGCGGCCGGGACCCGGGCTCGTCGTCATCGTCGACGACGTCCTGACCACCGGCGCCACGGCCCGTGAGGCGCAGCGGGCCCTCGAGGACGCCGACGTCCCCGTGGCCGGCATCGCGGTGGTCGCGGCCACCCGCCGTCGGTGGCCGGGTGGCACCTGGGCGAGCGGCTAGACAGGTCGCCTCCCGGGCTCCTCCCTGGGCGCCCCGACGCGCGCGGGGCTGGTTTCCGTTCTCGAGTCACGGCGACTACCGTCTCTTCATGGAGTCCGTCCGGGTCCGTGGTTGCGCCGCCGGAGCCCTGCGCGCGAAGGGCGGCGGCCTCCGGGCCGCCGGGCCCGACCGCCGGGCCTCCGTCCGGCTAGCCGATGCCAGTCGCAGGCGAAACGGTCCACGTAAGACCCTCACCGAGGGCATCGCCCCTCCTGCGGGTCGATCACGGTGCGGCTTAGAGGTAAGCCCTGCCTCCCGAACGCTGTCAGACGCAGCGTCCCCGGGGGAGAAGGCCGGTAGTGGCAGAGAAGCTGCGGAAGCCTCAGCAGGCGGTTGTGGGGTCGAAGACCAGGTCGGCCGGGCGGACTCCAGCCACCCGCACCCATAGGAAGTCGTCGAACAACGGAGGTCGTCGATGGACATCGTGCTCAACAGCCGGCACTGCGAGCTGACGGACAAGTTCCGCGAACACGTCCGCGAGAAGCTCACCCGCTTGGAGAAGCACGACCATCGCGTCATCCGCGTCGAGGTGGAGGTGGAGAAGCAGCGCAACCCGCGACAGGCCGACCGCGCCGTACGCGTCCAGCTCACCGGGTTCTCCAAGGGGCCGGTGATCCGCGCCGAGGCCTCCGCCGAGGACAAGCTCGGGGCCCTCGATCTGGCCCTGGACCGGATGGCGGCCCAGATGCGCCGCGCAGCGGACCGCAAGCGGGTGCACCGCGGGCGGCACACGCCGGTCTCGGTGGGCCGCGCGCTGGCCGACGTGTCACCCAACGGCGACGGTGCCGCGAGCTCCGCTATCAGCGACGACGAGGACGTCCCGCGCAGCGTCGGGCCGATCACCGTGCTCGGTGACGGACCTCTGGTCGTGCGGGAGAAGACCCACGCGGCCGTGCCCATGACGCTCGAGCAGGCGCTCTACGAGATGGAGCTCGTCGGGCACGACTTCTTCCTCTTCGTGGACAAGGACAGCGACCGTCCGTCGGTCGTCTACCGCCGCCGCGGGTACGACTACGGAGTGATCACGCTCGAGCTCACCTGAGGCCCTCTGCAGCGTTTTGCGGGGCAAAAGGCTCTCACGTCGGGCACGGCACATGCCATGATGCATCTCGTGGAGGATCAGGAGCAGCGTCCCAAGGCCGGCGGTGAGCCCATCAGGGTCGCCGTCGTCGACGACCAGGAGCTCTTCCGTCGCGGCTTGACGATGCTGCTCGGCGTCGAGGACGACATCGAGGTCGTCGGCGAGGCGGGCGACGGAGTCGCGGCCACCGAGCTCGCGGGGACCACCGTGCCCGACGTGATCTTGATGGACGTCCGGATGCCCAAGCGGTCCGGCATCGAGGCGTGCGTGGCCATCAAGGAGATCGCGCCCACCGCGCGGATCATCATGCTGACGGTGAGCGACGAGGAGGCCGACCTCTACGACGCGGTCAAGAACGGGGCGTCGGGCTACCTGCTCAAGGACTCCTCGATCGACGAGGTCGCCCAGGCCATCCGGGTGGTCGCCGACGGCCAGTCCCTGATCAGCCCGTCGATGGCGATCAAGCTCCTCGACGAGTTCAAGCAGATGTCCCGCTCCGACCGGCAGCAGGTTCCCACCCCGCGGCTCACCGACCGCGAGCTCGAGGTCCTCAAGCTCGTGGCGCAGGGCCTGAACAACCGCGAGATCGCCAAGCGGCTGTTCATCAGCGAGAACACCGTGAAGAACCACGTTCGCAACATCCTGGAGAAGCTGCAGCTGCACTCGCGCAGGGAGGCCGTGATGTACGCCGTGCGCGAGAAGCTCCTCGACATCCCCTGACCCTGACCGGATGAGCGACCCGACCGTCCTGACCCGCGCCCAGGCCCGCAGGGTCACCCTGGTCGCCCAGGGGTTCCGCGACCCGCGGCACACCGTCCCGACGATGCGCACGTTCAACCGCACCCTGGCCCGCACCGCGGTGCTCCAGATCGACTCGGTCAACGTCGTGGAGCGCGCCCACTACATGCCGCTGTTCTCCCGGATGGGTCCCTACGACCGTGACCTCCTGCGCCGGGCCTCCGAGGGCCGGCCCCGCCGGATCGTGGAGTACTGGGCGCACGTCGCGGCGTTCATGCCGGTGGACCTGTGGCCGCACATGCAGCACCGGATGCGCCGCTACCGGGCGGAGGGCCACGCCTGGATGGGGCTCCCCGAGCGGCGCGAGCTCGTCACGTCCCTGCTCTCGGACATCCACGACCGGGGCCGCTCGACGGCCCGGGACCTCGACGACGGGCTCCCGCGGACCCGGGACAGCTGGGGATGGAACTGGTCGGAGACGAAGAAGACCCTGGAGTACCTGTTCCTCGCCGGCCGACTCGCCGTGGCGGGCCGGAACTCCGCCTTCGAGCGGCTCTACGACCTTCCTGAGCGGGTCATCCCGGCCGAGGTGCTCGACGCGCCGGAGCCGACCGACCGCGAGGCCTGGCGCGAGCTGGTACGGCGCGCGGCCAGGGCTCACGGCATCGCCACCGAGCCGTGCCTGCGCGACTACTTCCGGATGCGTCCCGAGGAGTCGCAGGCGGCCGTCGAGGACCTGGTCGAGGCCGGTGAGCTCCTGCCGGCGCGCATCGAGGGCTGGGACCGCCCCGCCTACCTCCACCGGGACGCGGCTCTTCCGCGCCGGGTCCGGGCGCGGGCGCTGCTCTCCCCGTTCGACCCGCTGGTGTGGGAGCGCCGGCGCACGGAGCAGCTGTTCGGGTTCCGCTACCGCATCGAGATCTACACCCCGGGACCGCGACGCGTGCACGGCTACTACGTGCTGCCCTTCCTGCTCGGTGAGCGGATCGTCGCCCGCGTGGACCTGAAGGCGGACCGGCGCGCCGCGACCCTGCAGGTGCTCGGCGCCTTCGCCGAGCCCGGGGCGCCGGCCGAGACGGCCACCGAGCTCGCCGCCGAGCTTCTCGAGCTGGCCGGCTGGCTGGGGCTGGCCACGGTCGAGGTTGCGCAGAACGGGGACCTGGCCGCGGACCTGGCCGTGGAGGTCAAGGCGCGGTGAGCGGTCGGCCCGCGGGGTCGTCCAGGGCCAGGCGGCCGGCTCGCAGGTGCCTGCGCTCCGCCTCGTTGGCGCAGCGGGCTATCGCGACGTCGTACGCCTCCACAGCCGCCTGCCGGTGCCCTGCCCTGGCCAGCAGGACCGCCCGCGTCCCCGGCAGCCGGTGTGAGACCGGCAGCTGCTCGTCGAGGCCCTCCAGCAGCCGCAGCCCGGCCTCGGGGCCGTCGGCCTCCGCGACCGCCACCGCCCTGTTCAGCCGCACCACGGGGGAGCCGGTCAGCTCCTCGAGCTCGGCATAGGTCGCGGCGATCCGCGGCCAGCGGGTCTCCTGTGCGCTCGGTGCGGTCGCGTGCTCGGCGGCGATCACGGCCTGGAGGGTGAGCTCACGGATCCGCGGGTCCCTCGCGGCCCCCTCGTCGCCGAGGACCTCGGCGAGCAGCCCGAGCGCCTCGGTGATCTCGTCGTGGTGCCACCGGGTGCGGTCCTGGTCCGGGAGCAGCACGAGGGCCGGCTCACCGCCGTCGGCCTCCCGGGCCACCCGCGCGTCCCGCCGCGAGTGCTGGAGGAGCATCAGGGCCAGCAGCGCCTGGAGCCGGGGCCGGCCGGGAAGCAGCGTGGAGGCGACCCTGGCCAGCCGGATCCCCTCCGCGGCCAGGTCCACGCGCAGCGGGTCGGGGCCGCTGCCGGGCGCGTAGCCGGCGGTGAACGCGAGATAGGCGACCGAGGCCACGGTGTCGATCCGCTCCGCGAGGGCGGAGCCGTCCGGGACGCGCAGCGGCACCCCCGCCGCCACGAGCTTCCGCTTGGCGCGGGTCAGCCGGGCTGCCATCGTCGAGGTGGTGGCGAGGAACAACCGGGCGATGTCCTCGGTGCTCACCCCCAGGACCAGGCGGAGGCTGAGCGCACAGGCGGCCTCGGGTGCGAGCGCGGGGTGGGCGCAGAGCAGCAGCAGCCGCAGCCGCTCGTCCGGGACCAGGCCGCCGGGGTCGGCGATCACGGCGTGGGCCCGTTGCTGCACCTCCGCGTCGACGACGAGGAGCGGCTGCTTGCGGACCGCCACGGCCTCGGCCCGGAGCCGGTCCACGGCCCGCCGTCGCGCGGCGGTCAGCAGCCAGGCCGGCGGGTTGGCCGGCACCCCGGACACCGGCCAGGTCCGGGTGGCGGCCTCGAACGCGTCCGCGAGCGCGTCCTCGGCGAGGTCGAGCCGCCGGTACTGCGCGACGAGCAGGGCCAGCACCCGGCCCCACTCGTCGCGCCATACCTGCTCGACGGCGGCCTCGCTCATCCCGGGCTCACCCCGGGTTGGCGTCCAGCCAGTCGGTCGCGTTGCTCATGTCTGCCACCGGGCGCACCTCGAGGGCGTACTGCTGGGGCAAGAGCTCGCACAGGTCGAGTATGGCGTCGAGGTCGGTGGCCTCGACGAGGTAGAACCCGCCGAGCTGCTCGGTCGACTCCGCGAACGGCCCGTCCGTGAGGACCCTGCGGCCCTCGGCGTCGTGGCGCAGGGTCGTGGCGTCCGCGACCCCGGTGAGCGCCTCCCCACCGAGCATCTTGGCCCGGGAGCGGACCGCCTCGTCGAAGGCGGTGTGGGCCTGGTGGTAGCGGGCGCGCTCCTCGGCGCTCGCCTCGGCCCACATCCGCTCGTCCTGGTAGATCAGCACCGCGTACTTCACGCCCTGACCGCCGCTTCCGTGCGCTCGGCCTGCTCGGGGTCGGCCGGTTGGACAACCGCGGCCCGGACCTCCACGGCGCCCGACCCAGCCAGCAGCCCGCAGACCTTCAGCAGGTCGTCGAGGTCGCTGCTCTCGACGGTGTAGAACCCGGTGAGCTGCTCGACGGTCTCGGCGTAGGGCCCCTCGGACACGGTCACCGCGTCGAGGTCGCCGCGGACGACCCGCGCCTCGTGGGAGGGAGTGAGCTCGGCGCCGCCGGTGATGACGTGGCCGCGCTCCGCGAGCAGGTCCATGAACCGGCGGTGCCGGTCGTACATCTGTGCGCGCTGCTCTTCGGTGGCCTCCTGCCAGGCGGCTTCGTTGCCGGGGAGGAGGATGGCGTACTGGGTCATGTGTGGCCCCTTTCTGGTTGCAGTCACCACGATGACGGACGAGACGGCGCCAGATCGACAGATCCACAGGATCCCGCGAGGCGTTGTGGGTCCGGTTACGATGGCGTTCGGGGTCCAGCCCCGGTCGGGACGGACCACGCCGGAACAGCGGTGGACCGGCGCCTGTCCCGCACACCAGACAACACAGGAGTCGACGCTCGTGCCTGCCATCCTCGACAAGATCCTTCGTATCGGTGAGGGCAAGATCCTCCGGCAGCTGGAGGCGATCGCTCGCGCGGTCAACGCGATCGAGGACGACTTCGTCTCGATGACCGACGACGAGCTGCGCGCCCAGACCGACGAGTTCAAGCAGCGGCTCGCGGACGGCGAGACGCTCGACGACCTGATGCCCGAGGCCTTCGCCACCGTCCGCGAGGCGGCCAAGCGGGTGCTGGGGCAGCGGCACTTCGACGTGCAGATCATGGGCGGTGCGGCGCTGCACCTCGGCAACATCGCCGAGATGAAGACCGGTGAGGGCAAGACGCTGGTCTCGACGCTGCCGGCATACCTCAACGCCCTGTCCGGCGACGGCGTGCACGTCGTCACGGTCAACGACTACCTCGCGAAGTACCACGCGGAGTGGATGGGCCGGCTGCACCACTTCCTCGGGCTCAGCGTCGGGGTGATCCTCCCGGAGATGACCCCCGAGCAGCGCCGCGAGGCCTACGCCGCCGACGTGACCTACGGCACCAACAACGAGCTGGGGTTCGACTACCTGCGCGACAACATGGCCAACTCGATCGAGGAGTGCGTCCAGCGCGGCCACAACTTCGCGATCGTCGACGAGGTGGACTCCATCCTCATCGACGAGGCCCGCACGCCGCTGATCATCTCGGGCCCCACCCAGGACGAGGTGCGCTGGTACAGCGAGTTCGCGTCCATCGCCCGCTCCATGGTGCGCGACGTCGACTACGAGGTGGACGAGAAGAAGCGCACCATCTCGGTGCTCGAGCCGGGGATCACCAAGGTCGAGGACCACCTCGGCATCGACAACCTCTACGACTCGGTGAACACCCCGCTGATCTCGTTCATGAACAACGCGATCAAGGCCAAGGAGCTGTTCCGCAACGACAAGGAGTACGTCGTCATGAACGGCGAGGTGCTCATCGTCGACGAGCACACCGGCCGGATGCTCGCCGGGCGCCGCTACAACGAGGGCCTGCACCAGGCCATCGAGGC
>JAWWPF010000208.1:0-2873 GCA_033850795.1 Nocardioidaceae bacterium
CCGAGGTCCGCGGGATCCTGGACTTCCCCCGCGCCTTCCCGCAGCGCGACGGCCGCCCGGCCGACACGGTGGCCCTGCGGGTCACCCGGCGGTTCGGCCCGCGGCTGCTGCGGCTCTCCCGGGCGGTCGTGTCCGGCCTGGCCACCACCGGCGCCATCGACGCGGAGACCTTCGCCGCGTTCCGACACCCTGACGCGGAGCCCGGCCCGTTCGGGCCCGGCCGGGCCGACGTCCTCACCTTCGACACCGAGCGCGCCGAGACCGAGCACGTCGCCGACCTGCTCCGCCGCGCCCACCTCGAGGACGAGGTGCCCTGGTCGCAGATGGCCGTGCTGGTCCGCTCCGGGCGCGCGACGATCCCGCGGCTGCGGCGCGCCCTCGGCGCTGCCGGCGTGCCGGTCGAGGTGGCCAGCGACGACACCCCGCTCGTGCAGGAGCCCGCCGTGCTGCCGCTGCTCGACGCCCTCCGTGCGGTGGTGGACCTCACCAACGACGACCCCGGCGACGCCGGCTACTTCGGGCCCGACCGGGTCGAGTCGCTGCTCGGGTCCCCGGTCGGGGGGCTCGACGCCACCGAGGTCCGCGGGCTCGCGCGGGCGCTGCGCGGACGGGAGCGGCGCCGGCTCACCGAGGCGGGCGCGGCGCCGGGTTCCCCGCCTCAGGCCCTCCGCTCCTCCCCGGAGCTGCTGCGTGAGGCGCTGCTGCGGCCCACGGCGCTCGAGGGGGTGCAGGAGCGGGGCGCGGTCAAGACCCGGGCCCTCGGCCGGCTCCTCGGGCAGGCTCGCGGTCTCCTCGACGGCGGCGGCACCGCCGAGGAGGTCCTCTGGCTGCTGTGGTCCGGCACGGACTGGCCCCGGCGGCTGCGCCGCGGCGTCGACCTGGGCGGTCAGGCGGCGCGGCTCGCGCACCGGGACCTCGACGCGATCTGTGCGCTCTTCGAGGTCGCGGCGCGCGCCGAGGAGCAACGCGGCCACACCAGCGTGGTGAGCTTCCTGGAGTCCCTTCGGGCCCAGGAGATCCCCGCGGACACCCTCGCGGAGCGCGGCGTGCGCGGCGAGGCGGTGCGGCTGCTGACGGCGCACCGCTCCAAGGGGCTCGAGTGGCGGTTCGTCGTGGTGGCGCACGTCCAGGACCAGGGCTGGCCCGACCTCAGGCGCCGCTCCACGCTGCTGCACGCCGACCGGATCGGGGCCGACGGGATCCTGCCCCCGTTGACCGTGCAGGCGCTGCTCGCCGAGGAGCGCCGGCTGTTCTACGTCGCCTGCACGAGGGCCCGCGAGCGGCTGCTGGTCACCGCGGTCACCTCCCCCGAGGACGAGGGGGAGCAGCCGTCGCGGTTCGTCGACGAGCTCACCGCGGCCGCGCAGCAGGACGGTGCGCTCGGGTTCGTCCGGCACACCCACCTGCAGGGTCGGCCGCACCGGCCGCTGTCCCTCTCGGGCCTGGTCGCAGACCTGCGCCGGACGCTGTCCGAGCCCGGCACGTCGCCTGCCCTGCGCCAGGCTGCTGCCGACCGACTCGCGGTGCTGGCCATCGCATCCGACCGCAGCGTGCCGCTGGCGCCGGCCGCCGACCCCGGGCAGTGGTGGGGCACCCGGGCGCGCAGCCTGTGCGCCGTGCCCATGGAGCCGTCCGACGAACCGGTCACGCTCTCGGCCAGCGCGCTGCAGGCGATCCTCGGCTGCCCGGCCAAGTGGTTCCTCGAGCGGAAGGCCGGAGGGGAGTCCCCCTCGACCCAGTCCCAGGGCTTCGGGCTCGTCGTGCACACGTTGGCGGACCGGATCGCCAAGGGGGAGATCACCGCGGACGGCAGGTCCCGGGAGGAGGTGCTCGCGGAGCTGATGGGGCACGTCGACACGGTGTGGGAGGAGATCCCCTTCCGGACCCCGTGGTCCCGCTCCCGCGAGCGGCAGGAGGTGAAGGCCGCGCTGGGCCGGTTCCTGACCTGGCACACCGCTCCGGGGGCGCGCACCGTCGTGGCCACCGAGCAGCACCTCTCCGCGGAGGTGACCCTCCCTGACGGGCAGCGGGTGCGGCTGAACGGGTACGCCGACCGGCTCGAGCTCGACGAGGAGGGGAGGGTCGTCGTGGTCGACCTCAAGACCTCGAAGCATCCGCCGCTCGAGAAGGAGGTGCCGGAGAACCCGCAGCTCGGCATCTACCAGTACGCCGTCGCCAACGGCGCGGTCGACGACCTGGTCGCCGACGTGGTGGAGGGACCCGGGCGACCCGGCGGCGCGGAGCTGGTCCAGCTCAGGAAGGGCTCCGCAGACGCCCCGAAGGTGCAGAAGCAGGCGCCGCAGGAGCCGGGGTCCGAGGGCCGCGCGGCCGTCGAGGCGCAGCTCATGGGGGCCGCGGCGGTGATGCGCGGCGAGGTCTTCCAGGCGACGCCAGGTCCGCACTGCACGTACTGCGGCTTCCACGCGATCTGCCCGACCAAGACCGCCGGCACGGTGCTGTCATGACGTTGACCAGCCCCCCGTCAGCCGGGGCCTTGCGGCCGACCCCGAGGCTGGACACGCCCGAGGCGCTGCAACGGTTGATGGGCGCGCCGTACCCGCTGAGCGACCAGCAGTTCGCGACCGTCACCGCGCCGCTGTCCCCGCAGGTGGTCATCGCCGGCGCCGGCTCCGGCAAGACCACGGTGATGGCTGCGCGGGTCGTCTGGCTGGTCGCCACCGGGCAGGTCGCCCCGCAGGAGGTCCTGGGGCTGACCTTCACGACCAAGGCCGCCCACGAGCTCGGGACCCGGATCCGGGAGTCGCTGCGGGCCGCGCACATCCTGCACGCGCCCGGGGAGCGCCCCGTCGGCCTGGCGGAGGGCCCTGGAGCGGCCGAGGAGCCGGAGGAGCCGGAGGAGCCGACGGTCGCGA
>JAWWPF010000210.1:0-5933 GCA_033850795.1 Nocardioidaceae bacterium
CGAGCTGCGTGAGCGCGCGGTACGGATGGTCCTGGAATCTCGGGCCGACTATCCCAGCGAGTACGAGGCGATTCGTTCGATCGCAGCGAAGCTGGGATCACCTCACCGGAGTCGCTGCGCAAGTGGGTCCGGCGGGCCGAAGTCGACGGCGGCACCAGGCCGGGCAAGACCACCGATGAGATCGCCGAAATCAAGAGGCTGAAGCAGGAGAACGCCGAGTTGCGCCGGGCCAACGAGATGGCGGAATCAACCGCCATCTCGTTGGCACGCTTGAGCTCCCGGTTCTCCTGCTCGAGCGCCTTCATCCTCGCGGAATCGCTCGTGCTGACCCCCGGCACCTGACCCTCGTCGATGTCGGCCTGGCAAACCCGGAACCGGACCGACTCGACCCCGTACCCCAGTTGGCCAGCGACCCGGTGCACCGTCCCATGCTCGCTGCCCAGCTCGGCCCGCAGAGCACGGACCATCCGCACCGCGGCGGCCTTCTCCTCCGGACTGTAACGACGCGTCGTGGGCTTCCCGGGTGACTCTACATTCGGCATGGCCCCATCCTCGTTTCCAAGGTCAGGAGCCTCCAAGCAACCCGGGATGCTTCTATGTGCTGTCAAGCCGTCGAAGCGAGTGGGCCTGGCGTGTTGGCGGCACTGAGGGTTCGCTGAATCTGGCGGGTGGTGTAGCGCTTGAGGCAGCCTCGGATCTCTCGACCGGTCTTGCCCTCGGCGGTGCGACGAGCGAGGTAGTCACGTGTGGCGGGGTCGGTGCGCATGCGGGTGAGCACGACGGTGTTCAGCGCCCAGTTCCGTCGTCGGTCGCCGCCGCGGTTGAGCCTGTGTCGCACGATGTTGCCGGAAGAAGCTGGGATCGGATCAGGTGCCGGCAATCTGGGCCATGGCGGCTTCGCTGCGCACCCGCTGGTCACGGTTGCACTTTTCAGCTCGGCGTCGAGCTGCAGGACTCGGCCAGCGAGCCGGACGGCCTCGGCGCGCGCAGTTGCGAGACCCACGGGTTCGCTTCGTCGACGCCAGCTGGCGACCTGGCGGATCTGGGTGCTGGCCAGCGCGCGGCGTGCGTCGATGCCAAGGTCGTGGGAACGGACCCTGCGGTGAGGGCGTTGATCGCGCGTAGACGTTCGGCGTTGGCTGCTCGCGGGCCGTGGTCAGGACCTGGAGCGCGACCTGATTTTGACCGCCGCGGCGATCACGTAGACGAGCCACCGGCACGGTCAGGGAGTTGCGGGCAGCGGTGACCGCGTCCATGGCGTCGGTCTTCCCCCGTCCCCGTTCACGGCGTGGGGTGGGTGCCTCGACCCCTCGGTAGCCGACCTCGGCGAGGCTCTCGGCAAGCACAGCTCGGTAGGAACCGGTGCCTTCCGCGGCGATCAAGACACCGTCGAGGTCACCGTTGGTGCGGCGAGCGATCCAGTCGCGCGCCCGGCCGAGGCCGGCGGTGGTCGTCGGGAACGTCTGCTCGTCCAGCAGGGCGCCGGTCGAGTCGAGGACGGCGTAAACTGTGGGTCGCGGCGTGGGTGTCGACCCCGATCACGAACCGGAAGGACTGCGCGACCGGCACCGGCGTGATCGGGGCGCTGATCTTTGTCACACTGGGCACTGCGGTGTCTCCTTCACTTCAACGGGGATGGCGTCGTTGCCGAGGTCGGCCCGAAAGTGAAGTCACTACGAGGCAGGCCTGTAACGGGTCACAACCTGAGTCGTTTCAGCGGCTCGGGTTGGACATGCTTCTCATCAGGACATCGTGGTGGGCCAAGGTCGACGCCGGCCCCCGAACCTGACGGACAGATCCCGGGCAGGACACCCCGAAGGGGTCAGGCGATTCATGAGTCACGTCCGGCTCGAGAGACCACCGTCAACCCTGCCAGCCAGCCCCAGGCCAGCCACCACGAACACTTACAGGCGATTCACTGTCACGCCCGGCCGGTGCCTCCGCGGCAGGGCGGCGGCGCTGGAACGGACGCGCGTGACTCCCAGTTCACAGCCATGGACGTCGGGGACGCCCCTTTGTGGCCCCCGGCGGCGCGAAGCTGGCCGAGCGCTTGATCCGGCGAGGGTAGGGCGTCGGCGACGGACTCAGTCCCCTCCAGCAGCGGCACCGGCCACTGCGGGCGCCGTGTGAGCGTTGCGGGCCCCTATGCTGCGAAGATGGTTGAGCAGGTTGGTATACCATCGGCAGACGGCGCCCTGCGGGCCGCAGACGCGGCTTCACCGGTTGAGGCCGTTGAAAGCGTCACCCGGGAGCTCGGCCGCGCGCTCGGCGCCACGAAGGTCTCCTTCCTCATAGCTGATCTGTCGGGTCGGGCTTTGGTGCGGATGGCACACGTCCAGCTGTCCTCCGACCACCGGTCTGCCGACAGCCTGTTGCCCGAGCCTGGCGAGCGTCGGGCCCACGAGGAGTCTGCGACGCTGTTGCCGTTCGATGGCGGACCCGCGGAGCAGGCAATCCGCACCCAGCAGGTGCAGGTTCTCAGCCCGGATGCGAAGCACCCAACGCCCAGTGGTGGCGGAGATTGGCTGGTGCTGGCACCAGTGACCGAGCGCGGTGAGGCCATCGGCGTGCTGGAGCTGACGGTGCCCGCCTGCCCGGACGCCGCGGCCGTAGCGGAGGTCGCCCGGCTGGCTCACGTGCTGGCGTTCGTGGTGATCGCGAACCGGCGCCACACCGACCTTTACGAGTGGGGGCAACGCACCCGACCGCTGAGCCTGTCCGCGGAGATCCAGAACCGGCTGCTTCCCGGCCCCCAGACCTGCGAGGCCGGATCCTTCACCCTCGCCGGGTGGCTGGAGCCCGCGGCCAGCATCGCCGGAGACACCTTCGACTTCAACCTGGGCCGCGACGTCCTGCACCTGTCGCTGACCGACGCGATGGGTCACGGTGTGGCGGCTGCCCTGACCGCGACGCTGTGCGTAGGAGGCCTGCGAAACGCTCGCAACGCAGGCGCGTCCCTGCTCGAACAGGTCACATCTACCAACCAGGCACTGGTCGACCACGCCACCACCTGCAACATCGAGGACTTCGTCACCGGTCTGATCGGACGGGTCGACCTGCGCACCGGGTCGGCTGAGCTGGTCAACGCCGGGCACGTTCCGCCGTACTTGGTTCGCGACTCGCGCTCCATCCCCTTGCATCTGCCGGTGAACTTACCGCTCGGGTTGTTCGGTGACACGCCTTACCGCACGAGCCGGGTCGACCTCCAGCCCGGTGACCGGCTGGTGTTCCTCACCGACGGCATGATCGAACGCAACGCGGTCGACGTTGACTTCCCCGCAGCGATCGCCGAGACCAGGGCGCTGCACCCAAGGGAGGCGGTCCGAGCGCTGGCCGACCGGGTTCTCGAAGCAACCGGAAACAAGCTCAGCGACGACGCGACCGTGTTGTGCCTGGACTGGCACGGCGGGCACGGGCGAGACCGCGACAGTCACCACGGCGCGGAACAGAACCGAGCCAGCCAACCCGCCGGCTGACCGTCCGACACAGTGTTGCCGAAGGGGGCGGTCCACCAGGCCGTTGACGCGACCCGGTGAACCAACGAGCGACGACCGTGTCCACTTGGTTCTCGCCGTTTGGCGACCATACCCAGAGGGCCAACGGCGACGTACCCGCCTCTAGTCGGAGGTGTAGATTGGAGACAGTTGCGCGCGACTCGATTTGAAACGCCCGACTGGTCTGCAGCGTTTCGTGTTTCTGAGCGCCTCACTGTGTGCCTCACCTTCAACGCATCCGAGGACACACCATGGACGCTTCTTCAGCGTTTGCTCAGTCAATCGACGAAGCGGCGCGCACCCTGAACCGACGCCGGAGCCTCGACGAGACTTTGCAGACCATCGTCGAGGTCGCCTGCAACTCGGTACCTGGATTCGACCAGGTCGGCATCGCGACACTCCACAAGAACGGCGAAGTTGAGACCAGAGCCTTCACCGGCGACCTAGTACAGCGCCTCGACGAGATCCAGTACGGCTTGCGCGAAGGCCCGTGCTCGGCAGCGCTACAGGGCACTCACGTCGTATCGGTGTCCAGTCTCCGAGATGAGACGCGGTGGCCCCGGTACATTCCCCAAGCCCGCTCCGCGGGCGTGCGGTCGCAGATGGCGGTCAAGTTGTACCTCGACCAAGGCACCCTAGGAGGCATCAACTTTTACTCCACCATCGCCGATGACGTCAGCAACGACGCTCAAGCACTCGCTCGGCTGTTCGCCACCCACTCGGCCATCGCGCTCGGGCACGCGCACGAGCGAGAGAATCTCAACGAGGGCTTGCAGACCCGCAAAATCATCGGACAGGCCATCGGCATCCTCATGGAGCGCTACGAGATCAACGAAGACCGCGCTTTCGCGTTCCTCGTCCGAGCCTCATCCCACAGAAACATCAAACTGCGCTCCATTGCCCAAGAACTGGTCGACGAACGCAACGCCGAGTAAGTCGGGTCCCGGAAGCCGGCTAGCTACTACCGCCGACGGGGACGATAGACCGCAACAACAACATCCTGCTCGGGTCGTTGCTGTTCATCGGCTTGAGAGCCAGGGTTGGGAATCTTGCGCTCATGATGGACTGGATTGCCGAGCAGGCGTCCTGGGTCCGGCACACCGACCTCCCCAGCAACTACTTCCCGGGCGTGATCCTGATGGCGGTCGTCGGTGGCAGCTCCCTGGTCGCCGCCACCGCTCTGGCGAAACGTAGCGACGGCTGGCAACTCGCCAGCAAGCAACTACGCAGCCGGGAAGCCCGCTCGACCATCGTTCATATGCCAGTCCCTACGCACTCGATAGGTCATGCTTTAAAGTCCTAGGCAGCGGCTCGGCCTCTCGGGTCGCCCGCAACAACGCACGAGTCCGAGGCTCGACGACGTACACCATTAAGCGGTAGTGGGTCCGTTTGAGCCGCACAGTTGGTAGCGGATCCTCGGGATCACCGGCTCCGACCGAACCTCACCGCCTGGGAGTCCACTGCAAGGACGATGCCGTGTGCGTCTGCGGGCAGTTCGCCGTCGTGCTCGATCTCCACGTAGAACAGGGTCACGGGGTACTTGCGGAACGTCGCGGTGTAGCCCGCCGCTGTCAGCAGCACCGCAGCGCGCTGCCCCTGAGCCTCGGTGCGGACGTCATACGTGGTGAACACAGACCGCATTATCGCGGAACTCGCCGAGGCGCCGCGTCGCCGAGGGCTCCTGGTCTACCTTCCGGGCATGCTGCCGCGGTGGATGGGCACATGCGGGCACGCACCCGAGACGGGCGTCTCTTAAGAAGCGGGCGGCGCCGCCGGCCTCTCGCGGCGCGAGGGTCGCCCCGGCGCTTGCTATGCATCCGGGGCGACCCGCGGTACCGACTGGCGATAAGGACCGCACCCAACAGCGTCGGCTATGCCGATCGGGCCAACAAGACGTTCACCAGTTGGTTGACACTGGCGGTTTGTCTTCGCTTCGGAGCGTGGAGGTCGTGTCCAGGCGTGTCAACGGGGATCTGGCGCCCGTCCTCGACTGTGGTCATGTGATCCCTGTCCGCGAGTGGCGATGGACGGCAAGGACCCGGCGGCGGTCGGCGACCACTGCGTCACCACCCGCCGCATCGGAGGCTCCGAACGGCTGGCCACATAGGAGCTGGTCCGACTCGACCCACAGCGCGCATGGGCGGTGCGCGGCATCGACGGGCCGATCCGCGCCCCGGGTCGACGTCAGCGTCGGAACTCTGACCGACCAACGATCGCGGCTCACCATCGCCGTCGACTTCGAGGGGCACGGCATCAGCGCGGTGCACGTACCGCTACTGGCGGGTCGGCAGGCTCGTACCGAGATGCCCGGCAACCTGGCGAGACCCAAGGAGCGGATCAAGACGCCACCGAGCACGTGACAGGAACGTTCGGAGCCGCGTTGTGGGCGGCAACGCTCGCCTGCTCCTGGCCGTGGATGGGGCGTTCGTCGGAGTGAGT
>JAWWPF010000225.1:0-5695 GCA_033850795.1 Nocardioidaceae bacterium
ACCACGAACCTCGGCACGCGCGACATCTCCAAGGGCGTGAACCTCGGCTTCAACCAGTCCGGTGACGTCGCCGGCTCTTATGAGCGGATGAAGGCCAAGGTGTCGGAGGAGCTCAAGCAGCATTTCCGTCCCGAGTTCCTCAACCGCGTCGACGAGATCGTGGTCTTCCCGCCGCTGTCCAAGGCGCAGATCGTCTCGATGGTCGACAACATGATCGCCGGCGTCGAGAAGCGGCTGCGCGACCGCGACATGTCGATCGAGCTGACCCAGGCGGCCAAGGACCTGCTCGCCACCCGCGGGTTCGACCCGGTCCTCGGCGCCCGCCCGCTGCGGCGCACGGTGCAGCGCGAGATCGAGGACAGCCTCGCGGAGAAGATGCTGTACGGCGAGGTGCGGCCCGGCCAGATCATCCTGGTCGACGTCGAGGGCGAGGGCGTCGACGCGGCCTTCACCTTCAAGGGAGAGTCGAAGAGCGAGCTCCCGGACCTCCCGCCGATCGAGGAGCCGGCCGCGACCGGCGACATCGAGTAGCCGTCCGAACCGGAACGAGGGCGCCATCCCGCCAGGGGTGGCGCCCTCGTGTGCTCCCAGTGGGTGTCCTCAGTGCGCGCCGTGCAGGTTGAGGATGACCACGCCGCCGATGATCATGAGCAGGGCCAGAGCCTTCAGGGCGTCCCAGGGCTCGTGCAGGAGGAGCACGCCCACCATGGCGATCCCGGCGGTGCCGAGCCCCGCCCAGACCGCGTACGTGACCGAGACCGGGATGTGCCGGATGACCTCGGCGAGCAGCCAGATGGAGACCGCGTAGCCGGCGAGCACCAGGGCCGTCCAGCCGGGCTCGTGGAACCCGTGTGTCCGCGGCAGGGCGGCCGTCGAGGCGACCTCCACGACGATCGCCGTCACCAGCAACGCCCACGCGCCCAGCATCGCCACTCCTTGCCCCGTCCCCGGCTCGAATGTAGCAGTCGCTACACGGCCTACTGTAGCAGTCGCTACACTGTGGCCATGCTCACCGGGACCGGCCGTCGCGAGGTGCTGGCCGAGGCCGCGACCGACTACGTGCTCACCTACGGGCTCGTCGGTCTCAGCCTGCGACCGTTGGCCGCCGCACTCGGCACCAGCGACCGCATGCTGCTCTACCACTTCGGCACCAAGGACGACCTGGTCGCACGCGTGCTGAGGCTCGCCAACGACCGGTCCGTGGCGGAGGTCCGCAGGCTGCCCGCGGCCCCCGACGTCCGGCAGGCCGTGCTGGGCCTCTGGGACCTGGTCACCTCACCGCGGGTGGCGAGCTGCCAGCGGACGTACGTCGAGGCGGCCGCGCTGGGCCTCTTCGGGCAGGAGCCCTACGCCGGCGTGGTCCGGGAGGCCAACTCGGTGTGGGTCGCCGCCGTCGCCGACCATCTCGTCGCCTCCGGTGTCCCCCGGGGGCGGGCGACACGGGCCGTCGCCCTGCTCGACGCCGCCCTCATGGGCTTCCTGCTCGACCTCCCTCTCGACGCAGGCGACCCGGTCCAGGACCAGGCCGTGCGCGACCTCGCCGACGCGGTGGCCGGGATCGCGGCTCAGGGCAGCGCGTAGGTGTCCTCCGAGACCCGGGCGACGAGCCCGTCGTCGACCAGCCACCGCAGGCACCGGTCGCGCTGGGCCGCTCCGGGCCACACAGCCTCGAGGACGGTGGCGTGGACCGGTCCCGGCTGCTCCCGGAGGACCCCGAGCAGACGTCCCCGGCACTGGCGGTCGGTCCCCTCGTAGGACTGGCCCCTGCGGGCCGGGCCGTCGTACGCCGGGTACCCCGCTGCCCGCCACGCGCACAGGGCCGCCACCGGGCAGGACGGGCAGTCCGGCCCCGTCGCCCTGCACACCACCGCGCCGAGCTCCATCGTCGAGACCGCCCAGGCAGCGGCTCGCCCTTCGCGCTCACGGGCGGGCAGCAGAGCCGCGGCCAGGTCTCGCTCGGCCCTCGTCACGCTGGGGGCAGGGTGCTCGACGCCGAGCACCATCCGGGACAGGACCCGGCGCACGTTGGTGTCCAGGACCACGTGCCTGTGCCCGAACGCGAAGGACGCCACCGCAGCCGCCGTGTAGTCCCCGACCCCGGGCAGCGCGAGCAGGTCCTCGTAGGTGTCGGGTACCTCACCGCCGTGCTCGCCGACGATCGCGGTCGCCGCGGCGTGGAGGCGCAGGGCGCGGCGCGGGTAGCCGAGCCTGCCCCAGGCCCGCACGGCCTCGCCGGGTGCCGCGGCCGCCAGGTCCGCCGGGGTCGGCCAGGCCCGGAGCCACTGCTCGTAGACGGGAAGGACCCGAGCCACCGGCGTCTGCTGCAGCATGAACTCGGAGACCAGGACCGCCCACGGGCTCGCCGACTGCTCGCGCCAGGGCAGGTCGCGGGCGTGCTCGTCGTACCAGCGGAGCAGCCGCTCGTGCAGGTCGTGGTGGGGGTGCAGGGACGTCTCGAGCACAGTGCGAACCCTAGCCTCGGAGTGGCATCGACCAGGGGTGCGAGCCCGCGGTTACGGTGTCGCCATGACCGGTGTCGCGCGCCCTCGGGGACCGCTGCCGGCGCGCGTCTACTGGACCCGCCGGCTGCTGCTGGTCGCCGTGGCCTTCGCGCTCGTCTTCGGGATCGCGCACCTCCTCGGCGGGTCGACGAGCGGCGGGAACGGGTCCGCCCCGCGGCCGGTCGACGCCGAGGCGACCCAGACCACGCCGACCACCTCCGGACCCGCCACCGTGGCCGGCTCTCCATCCGTCACCCCGTCGGAGGACAGCCCGACCGGCACGGAGAGCCCGATCGCGACCGCGACGTCGACGGCACTGGCGCAGCCGACGGGCCGGTGCGCGAACAGCGACATCCTCGCCGTCCCGACCGTGGCCACCCCGGCCTATGCCGGGAAGCCGGTGGCGCTGACGCTCAGCCTCACCACCAAGCAGTCCCCGGCCTGCAACTGGACGGTGGGGCCCGGCTCCCTCGTGGTGAAGGTCACCTCGGGGACCGATCGGATCTGGTCCAGCCAGGACTGCGTCGACGCGGTCCCGCAGCGCGACGTCGTGGTCCGCAAGGACCACCCGGTGACCGTGACCGTGGTCTGGAACGACCATCGCTCGGACGCGGAGTGCACCACCGACACTCCCTGGGTCGGCCTGGGCGACTACCACGTGGTGGCGGCGGCCTTCGGCTCCGACCCGACGGACCGGCAGTTCGTGCTCGTCCCGCTGCCGGTCGCTACCAAGACCGTGACCGAGACCCCCAAGCCGCGGCACCCGAGCGCGTCGCCGAGCGCCGGCGCGACGTCGACCGCGCGCTAGACGTACCGCTCGAGGATGCTCGACTCGGCCAGCCGGGACAGCCCCTCGCGGACGCTGCGGGCACGCAGCTCCCCGACACCGTCGACGGCCTGCAGGTCGTCGATGCTCGCCGACAGCAGCTTCTGCAGGGTCCCGAAGTGCTCGACCAGCCGGTCCACCACGGTCCCGGGCAGCCGCGGGACCTTCGCGAGCAGCCGGTAGCCCCGCGGGGTGACGGCTCCGTCGAGGTGCTCGGCGGCACCGAGCCCGAGCGCGCGGGCCACGGCGGCGATGTCGACGAGGTCGGTGGGGCTGAGCGCCTCGAGGTCCCCGAGCACCTCGTCGGACGTGCGCATGCGCCGGCCGGTCGGCTGGTAGTCGCGAATCACCAGCTCGCGCTCGTTGTCGACCCCGGTGACCAGCTCGTCGAGCTGCAGCGAGAGCAGGCGCCCGTCGCTGCCCAGCTCGAGCACGTAGTCCTCGATCTCGCGCGCGATCCGGGTGACCATCTCCAGGCGCTGTGCCACCACAGCCACGTCCCGGGTGGTGACCAGGTCCTCGATCTCCAGTGCGGACAGGGTGCTGGAGACCTCGTCGAGGCGGAGCTTGTAGCGCTCCAGGGTCGCCAGCGCCTGGTTCGCGCGGGACAGGATCTGTCCCGAGTCCTCCAGGACGTACCGGATCCCCCCGACGTACACCGCGATGATCTGCATCGACTGGGACACCGAGATCACCGGGAAGCCGCTCTGCCGGGCGACCCGGTCCGCGGTCCGGTGCCGCGTGCCGGTCTCCTCGGAGTGGATCGAGGGGTCGGGCATCAGGTGTACGGCGGCGTGCAGGATCTTCGTCGCGTCCTTGTCCAGGACGATCGCGCCGTCCATCTTCGCCAGCTCACGTAGGCCGGTAGCCGTGAACGGGATGTCGAGGAAGAAGCCGCCCGTGGATATCGAGTCGACGGTCTTGTCGCTGCCGAGCACCAGCAGGGCGCCGGTGCGACCACGCAGGATGCGCTCGAGCCCGTCCCGGAGCGAGGTCCCGGGGGCGATGTTCGCGAGGGTGGCCCGCAGGCGGAGGACGTCCTCCGTGCGGTCGTTGGCTGGCACTGCTCTCCCCGTGGTGCTGGTTCCGTCGCCCCTGTGGCGCAGGTCAGTCTAAAGGGACACCGCCGTTCCACGCTGGATCGGCGCCGCCGACCCGGTCACACGACCCCCAGGGCAGGTCGTCCCGATCGCTTCGGGTGCACGTCGAAGACCGGCTCGCAGTCGCGGACCCCGAGATCGAGGACCCGCAGGGCCGCCGCGATGTCGGGCACGCCGACCACCGACATCCCGTCGACCTTGCGCACGACGCCCGCGTCGCGCTGGGACTCCGCCGGCACGATCGCGGCACGGAAGCCCAGCCGCGCCGCCTCGGCGACCCGCTGCGGGATGTCGCGGACCCGGCGCAGCTCGCCCGCGAGGCCCAGCTCCCCGATGGCCACCAGGTCGGTGGGGATGTCGCGCTGCTTCCAGGCGGAGGCGACGGCGATGGCGCCCGCGAGGTCGGCGGCCGGCTCGGTGACCCGCACACCGCCGACCGTGGAGGCGAAGACGTCATGGGTGTGCAGCCGGATGCCGGCCCGCTGCTGCAGGACGGCGACCAGCATCGCCATCCGGGACCCGTCCAGGCCGGACGTGGTGCGCCGCGGCCGCTCGGCGGTCGCCGGGGTGACCAGCGCCTGCACCTCCGCCAGGATCGGGCGCCGGCCCTCGAGGACCACGCTGACGCACGTCCCCGGGACCGGCTCGTGGTGGCGCGCGACGAACAGGCCGGTCGGGTCGGTGACCGCGACGATCCCCTCGCCGGAGAGGTCGAAGCAGCCGACCTCGTCGACCGGGCCGAAGCGGTTCTTCACCGCACGGACCATGCGGAGCCGGGAGCCGCGCTCGCCCTCGAAGTGGAGCACCACGTCGACGAGGTGCTCGAGCACCCGGGGGCCGGCGATGGTGCCGTCCTTGGTCACGTGGCCGACGATCATCGTCGCGATGTTCTGCGTCTTGGCGACCCGCACCAGGGCGGCCGCGACCTCCTTGACCTGGGTGACGCCACCGGGGACGCCGTCCACGTCCGCGGCCCCGATCGTCTGGACGGAGTCGACCACCAGCAGCTGCGGGCGGACCGCCTCGACGTGGCCGAGCACGGCCCCGAGGTCCGTCTCGGCGGCCAGGAACAGCTGCTCGTGGATGGCCGAGGTGCGGTCCGCGCGCATCCGGACCTGTGACGCGGACTCCTCCCCGGTCACGTAGAGGACCCGCAACCCCGACCGCGCCGTCTGCGAGGCCACCTCGAGGAGCAGAGTGGACTTGCCCACCCCGGGCTCGCCGGCCAGCAGCACGGCCGCACCGGGGACCACGCCACCGCCGAGCAC
>JAWWPF010000226.1:0-22496 GCA_033850795.1 Nocardioidaceae bacterium
GGCACGGGGTCAGAGGGTGCCGGGGTTTGGGAGCCCGTCCGCGAGCCCGTCCGGGAGCCCGTCCGGGAGCCCGTCCGCGAGCCCGTCCGCGCGCTCGGTGGGAGTGGCGACGTCCCCCTCCATCGGCGCCGGGGCGTTGCGGCCGAGCGCGACGCTGGCCGAGGACGCGGCCGCGCCCAGCGCCAGGGCGGCCAGCGGCCACCGGGTCCCCGTGAAGCGCAGCCCGAGGGCCGAGTCCAGGGTCAGGTCGCCGGGCTTCTGGTCGGCAAGGGACAGCAGCCCCGCGATCAGGACCAGGTTGTACTCGTAGCCGCCGCTGGTCGCCCACGGCCCGCTGGACCAGTGCACCTTGCGGATCGCTGTGATCATCGTGCCGATCAGCCCTGCGGCCGCCAACGGCGTGGCGAGGCCGGCAGTCAGCAGCGCACCACCGGCGGTCTCCGTCGCGCCGGCCAGCAACGCGTTGCGACGAGGCGGGTTGAGCTCGAGGGCCTCCATCATCCCGGCGGTGCCCTCCAGCCCCGGGCCGCCGAACCAGCCCATGAGCTTCTGCGTGCCGTGGCCGACGAACAGCCCTCCGATGACCACTCGGGCGGTGAGCCGTGCAAGATTCATGGCATCTCCTCGGTCAGGTTCCACCCCCGGTCGCCGCGCCGTACCCCCTCCGCTCACCCGCATTCGATCCGAAGTTCCGGTAACCGACCGCGACCGCCGTGGTCGATTTAGACTGATTTAGGACGATAGCGCTATCAACGGGGTGTCGGATGTCAGAGCAACGGGAAGCCGAGCGTCCCCGGACGCCCGGTGCGGATCCCGACGCCGAGGCACCCACCATCCCGGAGGACCTCGTCGCGATGCTCGACCTCCTCGCGCAGACGATCGTGGACGCGCTGGGCTTCGGTGTCGCCGCGGTCAACATCGCCCGTCCCGACGGGACGCTCAAGGTCGTCTCGGTTGCGGGCGACGAGACGGCGCGCCGGATGCTCCTGGGCACCGTGGACTCCGCGGCGACCTGGGACCACCTGCTCGCGGTGAGCGAGCCGTGGGGCCGGCTCCGGTTCGCCGACCACCGCAACGAGGCCGCCAACGTGGACATGATGACCTGGGTGCCCGACATCGAGCCACTCGACATCGAGGACGCCTGGCACCCGGAGGACGCCCTCTTCGCGCCACTGACCGCCGGCGACGGATCCCGGCTCGGGATCCTCTCGGTGGACCTGCCGCACGACGGCCGCCGACCGGGGTCCACCGGCCGCGCCGCCCTCGAGGCGTTCGCGATCTCGGCCGCCCTGGCCATCGAGCACTCGACGCTGCGGTTCCGCGCCGAGGAGGCCGAGCGGTCCCTCGCCTACCGCGCCACCCATGACGCACTGACGGGGGTCGGGAACCGGGCGATGATGCAGGACCGGCTGCTGCACGCGCTCGCCGTGCGGGCCGAGCACCGCTCGCTGCTGGCGTTGACCTTCATCGACCTCGACGGGTTCAAAGCGATCAACGACCGCTTCTCCCACGCTGCCGGCGACTGCGTGCTGGAGGTCGTCGCCAGCCGCATCCAGCGGGCCGTCCGGGCTCGCGACACCGTCGCGCGCTGGGGCGGCGACGAGTTCCTGGTCCTCCACGAGGGACTTCTCGACGAGTACGACGGCCAGGAGATCGCGCACCGGATCTGGGCGGCGATCTCGGAGCCGATCCACTGCCTGGGGCAGGAGATCTCCGTCACCACCAGCCTCGGTACGGCGTTCTGCAGGCCGACGGACCGGATCGAGGCCACCGACCTGCTGCGCCGGGCGGACACCGCGATGTACCAGGTGAAGCAGGCCGGCCGCAACGGCTGCGCGACGTTCGAGTGGTGAGCCGCGGACCACGCTGAAGGCGCGGCAAGCGGGCGCTCAGGCCTCGTCGTCGTCGACAGGCACTTCCTCCACCAGCCCTCGCTGGGCCAGGTCGGCCTCCTCCGAGGAGCCCTCGGGCAGCGGGTCCGTCGCCGGCGGCACGTCCTCGGGCACGTAGTCCTGCAGCCCCGCGGCCACCCGCTCACGGGCCGCGATGAGTGCGAGCTGGTCGTCGTCGAGGTCGGGCATCTTGCCGTGCCCGCTTCGGTTCGCGTTCGGGAGCCCGGCGTCCTCGGGGTCGAGGAGGGTCGGGACCTCGAGCGGGTGTTCGTCCTGCGGTTCGGTCATCGCAGAGCTCCAGTCGTCCGGGTCGTCGAGGGGGCTGGCACAGGCACTTACCCAACCCTTCCGGAATCAACCGCCTCCGCCGAGTCGCCCGGAAGCGCGGGCGGGCGGGCCGCCGGTCGCCGCTCGAGCTCCTCGAGCGCCAGCCGGACCGCCTCCTCGAGCTGCGGGTCCCGTCCCTGCGACCGGTCCGTCGGAGACTGCTCCACCTCGACGTCGGGGTCGACGCCGTGGTTCTCCACTCCCCACCCCTTGCCCTCGAGCCAGAAGGCGAACCGCGGCTGGGTCACCCCGGTGCCATCGACGAGCCGGTACTTCGCGTCTATCCCGACCACCCCACCCCAGGTGCGCATCCCGACCACCGGGGCGATACCCAGCGCCTGGATCGCCGCGGTCACGATGTCGCCGTCGGAACCGGCCCACTCGTCGGCCACCGCCACGACCGCGCCCCGCGGGCCGTCGAGAGGGTATGGCGCCGGCGAGTAGCCGCGTCCGAGGTCCCAGCCGACCACGCGCCTCGCCAGGATCCCGATGACCAGCTGGGAGGTGTGCCCGCCGCGGTTCTCGCGCAGGTCGACCACGAGTCCCTCACGGGCCATCTCCAGCCGGAGGTCACGGTGCAGCTGGGCCCAGCCGGTGCTCATCATGTCCGGCACGTGCAGGTAGCCGAGGCGGCCGTCGGACCGATCCCGAACGAAAGCCCGCCGGTCCGCGACCCAGTGCTGGTAGCGCAGGGGTGTCTCGTCGGAGGTCGGAGTGACGGCTACTCGCCGCGTCTCCCCGGCGCGCCGTACCGTCAGCTCCACGGCCATCCCGCCGGTGCCCGCCAGCAGCTCACCGGCTCCGGTGGCCGACGGGACCGGCCGGCCGTCGACGGCGACGATCTCGTCCCCGGCGCGGACATCGACGCCCGGCGCGGTCAGCGGAGAACGCGCGCGCGGTTCGGAGGACTCCCCCGGCAGGACCCGCACGACCTGCCAGGTGCCGTCCTCGGCGAGCGCGAGGTCGGCGCCGAGCCGGCCCTGGCGCCGCCGTGACTCACCCTGACGCGGAGGCGCGGAGACAAAGGCATGCGACGTACCGAGCTCACCCTGCACCTCCCAGAGCAGGTCGACGAGATCGTCGTGACTGCCGAGCCGGTCGACCAACGGCCGGTAGCGATCCAGCACAGCGTCCCACTGCTCACCGACCAGGTCGGGTCGCCAGAAGTTCTCCCGCATCAGCCGCCCGGCCTCGTCGAACATCTGGTGCCACTCGGCAACCGGGTCCAGGTGCAGCCGCAGCCGTGACAGGTCGACCTCGACCCGCTCCTTGTCACCGTCCGGGCCGTCCGGGACCCGGTGGTCGGCAGGAAGCACGCGCAGGACGGGACCGTCGGCGACCACCAGCCGGGTGCCGTCGCCGCTGGCCCAGACCTCGTCGACCGCCTCGACCAGGGTGTTCAACCGGCGTTCGCCGAGGTGGAACCGCTCCAGCGCCGGCCGAGGATGCTCGCCCTCGAGGGAGGGCAGGTCGTCCCCCAGCTCGCCTGCCGCAGGCAGGTGCAGCCACACCACTCCGCCCTCGACCACCCGGACGTCGCGGTACCGCCCCGCCGGGACCGGGAACGGGACGACGCGTCCGGCGAGCCCTTCCACGTCGACGACCGTCGGCGCCACGGCCTCCTGCTCGGGTCCCCCGCCCGCGGACCGACCGGCCGCGGGACCGCCGTCCGACGGCCGGCCGCCGACCTCGGCGGCGAACGGCGAAGGCGTGCGCGCCGCCAGCGGGAGCAGGTGCGGCCGGGCGCCACCGGGGAAGGCGAGGTCGAACGAGAACGCGTCGTAGACCGGGTCCAGGCTGCGCACCGAGAGGAACACCAGGTGCAGGCCGTCCGCGGTGAAGACCGGGTTGGTGTCGGTGAACCGCAGCGGCGTCGCCTCCAGGGCCCCGGACCCGTCGGCGCCCACCAGACGCACGTGGCGCAGCGGTTCGGGACCCGGGTGGGACCACGCCAGCCAGGCCGAGTCCGGCGACCAGGCGAGCCCGGTGACCTCGCCCTCCGTGGCCCGTGCGACCTCGCGAACCAGGTCGCCGGACTCGGCCGGGCCGTGGAGGTCGACGATGCTCAGCCGCCCGTCGTGCGACGCGACGGCGAGGTGGGCGCCGTCCGGGGAGGCCGCCGCCTCGAGGACCCGGCCGAGCAGCCCCGCCGCGAGTCGTCGTGTGGTGCCGTCCGGGTCCACGACCTCGAGGGCGTCCTCGCCGCCGGCGTCGGTCACGAAGACCACCCGGTCCCCGGCCACCACCGGAACCCGGGCGCGCACGCCGGAGGTCGCCTGCAGGGCCCTGGCCGGCCCGTCGCGATGCGGCAGCCACTGCACGGTGCCGCGGGCCTCCACGGCGCTCGCGCGCCCGGTCCGATCCACCGCCACCGCGGCCCGCTTGCCCCCGAGGTCCACGACCCGTGGCTCGCGGCCCGCGCGGACGCCTCCCAGCGTCACGTCGAGACGTCGAGGCTGGGCGCGACCGTGCACGGCGTCCTGGGCGTCCAGCGCGAAGAGGTCTCCGCCGGCGACATACACCACCGTGCGCCCGTCCGTCGTGGCGTGCCTGAGGTAGAACTCGTGCTCGGCCACCACGGCGAGCCGGGTCCGGCCCTCGTCCAGGCAGTAGAGCCGCCCGCTGCCCTCGTGGTCGGTGACGACGAGGATCCGGTCCTCGACGTACATCGGATGCACCAGCGACGCGGCGTGGTCCGGCAGCAGCCTCGTGAAGGCACCGTCTCCGGGGCTGATCCACAGTCGGGCCGCCGTACCGCCCCGGTAGCGCTTCCACCACGCGAGCTCGCGGGTGACGCCCGCGGCCGTGGCCACCAGGACCTCGTCGCCGGGCCCGTACGCCACCTCGTCCACCCAGCCGTAGGCGAGCGTGGCCGCCGGACTCCCGTCGACGGGCAGCGCGTACGCGAAGGTCCGCGTCGTCGCCGGCTGGCCCACGTCGCTGACCGTCAGGACGCGGCCGTCCGGGGTCCAGCCGCGGGTGGCCGTGCGGGTGCCCCCCCAGTAGGTCAGCCGCCTGGGCGTCCCGCCGTCGACGTCGCTGACGTAGACCTCCGGCTGCTCCTCGGCCCAGGCGGTCCAGGCGAAGCGCGTCCCGTCCGGCGACAGCCGCGGGGCCGCCACCCTCTCCCGGCCGCCCGTCAGCCGGGTCGCGCGCCCGCCGGCGAGCGGGACCAGCCACACCGCGTCGTCGGCCACGAACGTGACGACGTCGCCACGGACGTGCGGGAAGCGGATGTATGGCCAGGAGCCCGGTGACATTGCCCCACCGTAGGGGCCTCGTCCTACGGTGTCATGCGGTGAGACGGGGTACGTGCCCTGGGGCTCACCGCTGTCGCGACCACTTCGGGAGGCTGCATGTCCGCTGCCGGCGCAGCGAGCCCGGACCCGGCACCGGTGTTCCTCCACATCGGTCCGATGAAGACCGGGACCACGTTCCTCCAGGAGCTGATGGTGGCCAACAAGGACAGGCTGGCGGCGGCCGGCTACCTCTTCCCCGGCGACACCTGGGCGCGTCAGGTGCGCGGGACCCGCGACGTGCTCGAGCTGGACCAGTGGGACCCGCGCTTCAAAGCGACGACCGCCGGCGCCTGGGAGCGCCTGGTCGCGGAGATCCTCGCCCACACCGGCACCGCCTCGGTCGTCTCCATGGAGTTCCTGAGCTTCGCGCGACGACGCGGTGCCGCGCGAGTCGTCCGGTCGCTGCAACCGGCCGAGGTCCATGTGGTCCTCACGGTCCGCGACGCCCTCGACACCATCCCCTCCTTGTGGCAGACCGCGGTCTACAACGGCTCGGCCGCCTCGTGGCCGCAGTTCATGCACAGCGTCCGGAAGGCCGCGGGGATCCGCGGCCGGCTGGGGCGGCTGCCGCGGGACCGGTCGCTGCGTGAGTTCCTCGACGCCCAGGACGTTGCCCGGATGCTGCGGACCTGGGCGGGCCTCGTCCCCGCAGGGCGGCTGCACGTCGTCACCGTGCCGCCGCGGGGTTCGGAGCCAGGTCTGCTGTGGTCGCGGTTCGCGCGGGCCGTCGGAGTGGACCCCGGCGTGTGCTCGGAGCCGGCCACGAGGTCGAACGCCTCCCTGGGCTACGCGTCCACGGACCTGCTGCGACGGGTCAACAGGGCGGTGGGCCGCCTGCCTCCGAGCGACTACAACGCGACGCTGAAGGAGTACCTGGCGCTTAAGGTCCTCGCCGGACGCCGCCACCTCGAGGGCCGCCCCGGACCCGACCTGCGCACCCGTGAGTTCGCGGCGGGCTGGAACGAGCGGGTGAGGGCGGCGATCACCAGGAGCGGTGCCGGGCTGACCGGGGACCTGGACGACCTGCCCGTCCGGACGGGCCCCGTCCCGGCGCAGCACACCGCGCCGCCCGGGGTCGACGAGCTGCTGGCAGTGGCCGCGACGTCCGCAGGAGCGCTGGCCGATCTGGCCCAGCGCCGGTCCGTGCGCCTGGGCAGGTCGGGTGCGCGGGTCGACGTACCCGTCCCGGATCCCTCCGACTTCACCGTCGATCGCTGGGACGACGCCCCCGACGCGGTCGCCGCGGCGGTCAGCGACGTCGCGGACCTGGCCCGGACGGGTGTCCGGCTCTACCGCCGACTGCAGGACGAGGTGCCCCGATGAACTCGCCCCTCGACGGCTACACCGTCAAGACCTACAGGTACCTCCGTCTGGCGATGGTGACGCTGCTGTTCCTGCTCGGCTCCTCAGTGCTCATCGAACGGGCGCACACGGCCACGGGGTGCTTCCAGAACTCGATCAGCGCCTACTACTACACCCCCGCCGAGGCGGTGTTCGTAGGAACGCTCGTGGCGATCGGGGTCTGCATGATCGTGCTGAAGGGCAGCACCGAGTGGGAGGACGTCCTGCTGAACCTGGGCGGCATGCTCGCGCCCGTGGTCGCCCTCGTCCCGACGCCGGACCGAGGAACCTGCTTCTCCACCCCGGGCAGCCGGCGCGACATCGCCGCGGACGTGGCCAACAACATCCCGGCCCTCTTCGTCACCGGCCTGGTCGGTCTCGGGCTGACCGCGGCGATCGCGTACTGGGACGGGCGACGCGAGGGACGGACCCGGGACAACCACAGCCTCGGGATGGGCGTCGCGCTCGCCGTCCTGGTCGGTGGGTTCGGGTGGTTCTTGTCGGCCCGTCAGAGCTTCATCGACCACGCGCACTACGGCGCGGCCTTCCCCCTGTTCGGGACCATCGTCGCGGTCGTCCTGCTCAACGCCCGTGGCTACGGACTCCGGACGGGCGGCACCCGCGCCCGCGAGGTCTACCGCAACCGGTACTCCGGCATCGCCCTGCTGATGGTGGTGCTGCCCGCAGGGATGTGGCTGGTGTCCCGGCTCGTCAGCTGGGATCACGTCGTGCTGTGGATCGAGGCGACCCTGCTGCTGCTCTTCGCGGCGTTCTGGGTGTCGCAGACCCAGGAGCTGTGGAACCAAGGGCTCCGCTCGGCGGCATCCCCGGCACCGGCCGCGAGGTCGGCATGATGCGGGGACCAAGGTGTGCTCGCGGACGTCAGGCGCTGCGCGTCGTGGGCCGGGCCAGCTCCGCCCACACCAGCTTGCCGTCGCCCGGCACGAGCTCCAGGCCCCAGGCGGTGGTGAGGGCGTCCACCAGGTGCAGGCCGCGCCCGTGCTCCTCGGTCCAGCTCGGCGGCTGAGGCTCCGGGGTCCCTGCTCCGGTGTCGAGCACGTCGATGCGCAACGTCGCCGGGTGCAGGGAGAGCCGCAGTCGGCACTTCGACTCCGCGTGCATGATGGCGTTCGTGGCCAGCTCACTGGCGACGAGCAACGCGTCGTCCAGGAGCGGCTGGAGGCTCCACTCGTTGAGCTTCTCCGAGATGAACGCACGAGCCACGCGGACGCTGGTCAGCGCCTGAGGGAGCTCGAGCATCGCCTCGGTCTCCTGGGTCTTCCCGACGCTCTCCAGCAGCTCGACGAGGTACTCGAGCTCCGCGTCCTTCGCCACGTAGCCCTCGACCTCGGCGAGGAGGTCGGACCGGTCCGTAGGGTCCATCCCGGAGAACACCACGACCTTGGAGGCGGGCGACCGCTTCCGTATGTCGCTGAGCACGTCGCGTCCCGCGATGTCGGGGAGGCCGAGGTCGAGCACGACGATGTCGGGATGCTCGCGCTCCGCGAGACTGACCGCGCCCGCGCCGTCGCTCGCCTCGGCCACCACGTCGAAGCCGCCACGGAGCCGCAGCGCCGTGCGCAGCATTCGGCGCACCTCGACGACGTCGTCGACGAGGAGGACGCGGGTCACCACGAGCGCAGCCTACGGGTAGCGTCGGTCAGTCTCCACAACCGCCACCCGACCTGTACCAACGGCCTCGTCGCCGGCGCCGGCAGGGGTTCTCGGCAGCACGATCACGAAGGCTCCGCTGGGCGCTCCCGGCGAGGGAAGGTCGTAGCGCGCCTCGCCCCCGTGCGCGCGGGCCAGCTCGCGGACGATGAACAACCCCAGACCGGTCCCGCCCTTGCTGAGCCCGGTGGCGAACCGCTCGAAGAGCCGCGGGGCGACCGCGTCGGAGACGCCACCGCCCTGGTCGCTGACCCGGATCTCCACCGCGGTCGACCGGTCCACCGCGGTCACGGTGACCGGCGGCCTCCCGTGCCGCAGGGCGTTGCTCAGCAGGTTGTCGAGTGCCTGCGTCAGCCGGTCCCGGTCCGCGGTCACCGTGAGGCCCTCGGGTATGTCGGCGACGATCTCGTCGTCCGGGTGGGTCCGTCGTACCGTCATGATCGCGTCGTAGAGCACGTCGGTGACGAGCGTGGGCTCCGAGCGCATCGCGAGGGCGCTGCTCTGCAGCCGGGACGCGGTGAGCAGGTCGGCGAGCAGCCTCCTGAGCCGACCGGTGCTCGCCGCCATCGCCTCGAAGAGCTCCTCCCGGTCCTCGTCGCCGAGGTCGGCCCAGTGCTTCGCGAGTGTCTCCGCGGAGCCGCCGAGTACCCCGACCGGGGTGCGCAGCTCGTGCGCGGTGACCGCGAGGAACTGTGACTGGTCCTCCGCGGCCTGCTGGAGCCTCGCGTTGAGTGCCTCCAGCTCCCCGTTCGCGGCCGCCAGCGCCTCCACGGCTCGAGTGCGTTCCTGCTCGAGGTTCTTCCGCTGCGTCGTGTCGCGGGTGACCTTGGCGAAGCCGATGTGCTCCCCTGCCGGGTTGAAGACCGCCGTGATCAAGACGTTGGCCCAGAACTGGGAACCATCCTTGCGGACGCGCCAGCCCTCCTCCTCGTAGTGACCATCCTCCAAGGCGATGGCGAGCTCGTGCTCAGGGTGCTTCCGCTCCGCCACCTCCGGCGGGTAGAACGTGCGGAAGTGGCGGCCGATGATCTCCTCGGCGGCGTAGCCCTTGCTGCGCTGGGCTCCGCTGTTCCAGCTCATCACGTGTCCCGTCGGGTCGAGCATGAAGATCGCGTAGTCCTCGACGGCCTCCACCAGCAGCCTGAACCGCTCCTCGCTCTTGCGGAGCTCCTCCATGGCGGCGCGCTCAGCCGTCACGTCCTGGACCTGGAGGAAGTGGTAGAGCGCGCGTCCGCGTGAGTCACGCACCGGCGCCAGGGTGGCCCGGACCTGACGCCCTTGGGCGTCCTTGGCGAGGCCGTGCTCGAGCTGCAGGACGTCGAGCGGGCCTTCGCGGGCGGCCTCCAGCGTCTTGGTCACCAGGTCCTGGTCATCGTCGGTGAGGTCTCCGTAGAAGGTGCCGACGAGGTCCTCGGCGGGGCGCTGCACCAGCGCCGCCAACGCCCGGTTCGCGCGGATCAACAGTCCGGTGAGGGTCATGGTCGCCATCCCGATCGCGGCCTCCTCGAACACCTCGCGGAACCTCTCGAGGTGCTCGTCGAGAACTCCCGTGTCCACGGTTTCCACCTCGTCGGCGGGGCGGCCGCTGCCGGCGGTGGCCGGGACGCTCGAGCCGGATCGCTGCTCCGCGTCGGGCGGACCGAGCAGCCGCTCGACGAGCAGCTCCGGGCTCGCCGACTTCACGATGAAGCCCGCCGCGCCGAGCTCGTGGGCCTTCTCGACGAGCCCCTGCTCCTCGAAGCCGCTGTAGAGGAAGACCCGTGTGCCGGGTGAGGCCTCCCGCACCTGGGGCAGCGCCTGCAGACCGTCGACCCCCGGCATCGAGACGTCGAGCAGCATCAGGGCGGGCTGATGCTCGGCGGCCAGCTGGATCGCTGCCGCACCGTCAGCGCCCTCCCCGACGACGCGGAGCCTCCCGTTCAGCCGGAACTGCGTCCTGAGCAGCAGCCGGACCTCCGGCGCGTCGTCGACGATCACGATCGTGGCACTGTCCTGGTTCACGGGACAGGACGCTATCGGACGTGGGTGCCGGAAAAGTCCCGAAGCGACCTCAGCGCACGAGCAGAGGTGGATCCGTGCACCGTCGGCGGCCCGCGCCGTACCCGCCACTCTCGGCGACCGCTCGGACGCGCACTCGCCCCGACCACCGCCCGTTGCAGGCGGCTATGTCCCTTTCTAGGCGCACGAGTGCCCGTCCGACGGGCTGCGCTACTCGCAGACAACCCCGTCCGAGTCACCGTCCCGGTACCAGCGGTACTCGGGGTCCCGGCCCCGGTAGTACGGGCCGTACCCCGCAGCCTTGGCGTCCGCGCAGGTGTCGAAGCGCGGGTCGTCGCCGCTGTGGGTCGGCGGCGTCGAGCCACCCCTGACCACCTTCGCCCGGTGGAGGGTGAGCACCACGTTGGCGCAGCCGGCCGCCAGCCGGGTCAGCCGGCGCTTCTCGGCGCGGTCGACGGTGAGGCCCCAGCGGGTCTTGACCGCGGTCCACTGGCTCACGTAGCGGCAGCGCCCGTGCCGCGGAAGCCACTGCGCGACGTCCCGGTCACCCTTCGAGCGGTTCGTCGACGCGGACACGGCGACCAGGGTGCGGCTGTCCCCGAGGTCGTTGGCGTACCGCTGGCGGGTGCCGGCGCTCCACTTGCGGGCGCCGGAGTCCCACGCCTCGGCCAGCGGCACCAGGTGGTCGATGTCCAGCCCCGAGGATCGGGTGAAGGTGCGCCGGTCGTAGTAGGACATCCAGCGGCCCCGGCGTACGTCGCACCCGGAGACCCGGGTCCGGGACTCCGCCGCGAGCACCTCGTCACGGGTGTCGCGGCAGTCGTGGTCCGCGTCGACCCACAGCCGGAACGTGGTACGGCGGTATCCCGAACGCGTCTCGGCGGCCACCGGGAGCCGGTGCACCGCGGTCCGCAGCCGGACCTTGACCGTGGTGGCCGCCTGCGCCGACGAGGTCGGGCCGGCAGCCTCGAGCGACCCGGCTAGGAGCACGACGAGCAGCATGACCGGAACACGTGGCACGTGGATCCCCCCGAACGAACATCTGGAACGTTCGTTGAAGGTACCAACGGTCCGGACCTTATGTGGGGTATGCGCCAAGACCGTAGCCATGAGGCCACGATGCTGGAACACTCACCCTTCTTCGGAGGTCCCATGAGCACAGCGCCGTACCCGCCCCTCCCGCCGGACCGGTGGGCCGGTGCGCCCGTCCGCTACCCGGACCCGGCGGTCCGGGTCCTCGACCCGCGCTTCGAGCGCCACCGGATCGACAGCGCCGCCGTGGAGCGGCTCACGACCGGCTACCGCTGGACGGAGGGCCCGGTGTGGTTCGGCGATCACCGCTGCCTGCTCTTCACCGACATCCCGAACGACCGGATCATGCGGTGGGACGAGCGGACCGGCGAGGCGGGCGTCTTCCGTGCGCCGTCGAGCTTCGCCAACGGAGGCACCCGGGACCGGTCGGGCCGACTGGTGTCGTGTGAGCACCTGACCCGCCGGGTCACCCGCACGGAGTACGACGGGACGCTCAGCGTGCTCGCCGACACGGTCGACGGGAAGCGGCTCAACGCACCGAACGACGTGGTGGTCAGCCGGGACGGCGCGGTGTGGTTCACCGACCCCGGCTACGGGATCAACAGCGACTACGAGGGCGACCGCGCCGAGGCTGAGCTGCCGAACCGCGTCTACCGCATCGATCCCGGCGATCACACCGTGGAGACCGTCATCGACGGCCTGGACCGGCCCAACGGGCTGTGCTTCTCCCCCGACGAGACCCTGCTGTACGTCGTCGACTCGGGTCGGGCGGCGAGCATCGAGGTCTTCGACATGTCGGGCGGCCGACCTACCGCTCCTCGCAGCTTCGCCGGCATGAGCCCGGGAAGCTCCGACGGGATCCGCTGCGACGTCCACGGCAACCTCTGGGCGGCCGCGGGCGGCGGCGGTGACGGGTACGACGGCGTTCACGTGTTCGCACCCGACGGCACGCGCATCGGGCAGATCGTGCTCCCCGAGCAGTGCGCCAACCTCTGCTTCGGGGGCCGCCGGTCGAACCGGCTGTTCATGACCGCGGGGCAGTCGGTGTACTCGCTCTACGTGAACACCGTCGGCCTCTGACGCCAGACAGACGCGCCCCGGCCAGGCGCGGCCCCTCGACGGCACCATGGCGTCTGTGTGCGTGAGGGCCTAGTCCGGGCGGGAGACGACACCCCCCAGTCTCGTCATGCCGTTCGCCGCCAAGGATGCCTAACGTTGCTGCAAGTAAAGAAAAGGGTCAGCAGCGGCCCCGATCCCGACGGCATACTCGGATCAGAGAAGGATCGGCAATGGGGGAGAACGACTCGCTCGAGGACCGGATCAGGTACTACGAGACACGTGAGCAGGACCCCGGCGGGCTCCTGCCGCTCGACTGGTTCCTCCTCGTCCTGACCGGGATCCTGCTCCCGGTGGCCTGCCTCATCCTCGGCTGGCTGGTCGGCTGGTAGCCGTGGCGAGCACGGCCCAGGCTTCCGTGTCGGGCGCGGCCGAGGACGAGACAGCCTGGCCACTCCTGCCCACCGAGCGGATCTGGCGAGGCCGTCGGACGCTCTGGCCGGGATTCCTGGCCATGACGGCTGGCGCGATGATCGGCATGCTCCTGGTGACCCTGGCCGTGGTTCCGTAGTCGGCCAGGTACGGCATCGACTCGATACAGTCCGCCGTCCCGCAGCTCGGTCGCAACGGCTGGGTGATCACCGTGCCGCTGCAGTACGTCTCGATCGTCGGCCGGAACGCCTTGCTCCTCATCTTCGTCGGACGATCGTTCGCAGAGTTCATCGACGCCGTCGGGCTCGGAGGCTCCGGGGTGGAACGATGGTCGGTTCCGATCGCAACGGTCCTCGTGTGCGCCCTGGGGTTCATGGTGCTCGTCCGCGGAGCGACCGGCCTGGAGCGCCTGGCCACGGTGCTCTTGCGCGGTCCGGCACGCTTGATGACCGGGATGGGCGGCAGCGTGTTCGGCGGGCTGGCACTGCTGTTCGTCATCGTCGCGAACCTGGGTGCTGTGACCGCGGGGGGGTGTACGCCTCGGCCGTCGGCCTGAAGGCCGTACCTGCGATGCGGCGGGTCCCCTGGAACATCACCCTGCTACCTCTACCTGCTGGACCCGGGGTCCTACGTCACCCACGAGCCGTCCTCCTGGTTGGGCGCCTCCCTACCGACCGGCACCGTCGCGGCGCTGGTCCACCTCGCCGTCACCCAGCTCGTCATCGGCCCGCCGGACGTGGCGACTACGGACGCGCCGGGCCGCCGGAGACGCCGGAGACGCCGGCCGCGGCCGTGAGCGGGCCCTGGAGAGGGTCTCCTAGCTCGTCGGCTGGGTCCCGAACTCGACCGGCACCTGACGCGTCGTACCCGAGCGGCCCACCACGGTCAGGACGACCTTGGTCCCGGGCTCCCGCTCCCGGATCTGGGCCACCAGCGAGGCCGCGCTCGCGACCGTCTCGCCGTCGACCTCGGCGACCGCCTCCCCCGGGCGGAGACCGGCTCGGGCCGCTTGCGAACCGGAGACGACCCGGGAGATGCCGGCCACCTCCCGGCGGACCCCGTCGATCCTCACGACCGCGTCCTGCGGGGACACCCCGAGGAAGGCGTGCTGCACGGTGCCCTTGTCTATCAGGGCCCGCGAGACCCAGCGGGCCTGCGCGGCCGGGATCGCGAACCCGAGCCCGATGCTCCCGCTCTGACCGCTCTGCCCCGCGCCGAGCGTGGCGATGGAGGAGTTGACCCCGACCAGCCGGCCCGAGCTGTCGACCAGCGCACCGCCGGAGTTGCCGGGGTTGACGGCCGCGTCGGTCTGGATGGCGTTGGTCACCACGGGGGTGCCCTGGCCCGGCGAGGCGTCAGGGCTCTGCGTGGTGACCGGTCGGTCGAGGGCGCTGACGATGCCGAGCGTCACCGTGTGCGAGAGGCCCAGCGGGTTCCCGAGCGCCATCACCGGCTGGCCTACCCGCAGCGCCGCCGAGCTGCCGAAGCGCAGGGCCGCGAGATCGTGCGGTGCACCTTCCATCTCCACCACGGCGAGGTCGGTGACCGGGTCGGCGCCGACCAGCTTCGCGTCGAAGACCCGGGCATCGCTCAGCGCCACCTGGATCTGCCCGCCGTCGGCGGCCGACGCCACCACGTGGTTGTTGGTCAACACGTGGCCGGCGTTGTCGATGATCTCCCCGGATCCCTCGTCGCCGCTGCCCTGGGCCTGCACCGAGATGCTGACCACGCTGGGCTCGACGTCGTCCGCGACCTGCGGCCAGTTCACGGTGACACCGGCCGCCAAGACGCCCGCTCCCCCAGCCGACCTCCCCGACCCGGCGGCGGGCGAGGAGGCGGCGGCGGGCGAGGAGGCGGCGGCGGGCGAGGAGTGTCCGGAGGCGGAGGACACGGCGTTCGCCTTCGAAGCCGCGTCGCCGGACGTCGTGCACCCGGCGGAGGCGCCGAGCGTGGTCGCCAGCAGGATCACGCCGGCTGCCCGGCGACGGCCTGCGGCCCGGTCCCGGCGCGCCTCGGCACCGCGGGCGACGGCGGGGAAGGAACGCCTCATCGATTCGTCACCTGCTCGCTGCGGGGCCGCACCGACACGGTTCGGCGCGGCTCTGGGCCGGGCCCGTACCCCGAGCGCACCCCCGTACGCCGGTCGCTGGCGAGCCTCGCCCCCAGCAACGATGGTTGAGGGTACTTTACGGTCCGTCATCACGCACCCCCCGCCCGCACGCACGGAGCCCCCGTGTGTGGCGGGTCGACGAAGGAGCAGGTCCTCGTGAACAAGTCCATGCAGTGGCCCGTCGCCCTCGGCAGCGGCCTCGTGCTCTCCCTGGGGCTCCTCGCCCCGGTCGCCCGGGCGGCCCCCGCTGCGGCCGTCGCGAGCGGTTCCACCGGCGTCGCCGCGATAAGCACCGTGGCCGCGAACACGGCCACCACGGCCAAGGTCGCGCTGCCGACCGGCTGGCGGACCCGCCAGGCCGCCGTGGCGGCCAAGCTCCACCTCGACGTGACACCCGCGCGCGAGGCGGTGGACCGGGCCCTCAACCCGGACGACTACACGTGCGGCCCCACCGACCTCGACGCGTACGTCGACAGGCTGCTGTCCGGGATGGACGCCGGCACACTGGACTTCCTGTCCAACAGCGGGGTCCTGGACTTCCCGACCTACGACGCGCTGCTCTTCGGGTCCGACACCGACGCCCGCTACGCGCTCACGCCCGACTACCGCCAGCAGCTCAGCAAGACGTTCCGCGACGTGAAGCGGTTCTGGGACATCAGCTCCAGCGACATCCAGCTGCACGCCATGCACGGCAGCGTCCTCGAGGACCCGGTGCGGCTCACCCGGCTGCTGACCGTGCTCTACGGCCTCCCGAAGGCCCGCGCCACGACCTACGCCAAAGAGGTCGTCGCGAAGGTCGCGGCCACACCGGCGTTCCGGGGCGGCGACAACCCGATCTTCACCCTCAACGCCTTCGCGTTCTCAGCCGACGGCGAGGGTGGGATCTTCGCCGGCGTCCCGGACAAGCTGATCTTCGGCGACGGCATCCTCGACGCACTGGCGGCGATGGGGATCTCCGACGTCGGGCCGCGGGCGGTCATGGGCCACGAGTTCGGCCACCACGTGCAGTACGAGGACAACCTGTTCGACTCGCCGCTGACCGGCGCGGAGGCGACCCGGCGCACCGAGCTGATGGCCGACGCCTTCGGCACCTACTTCGCCACCCACTCCCGCGGCCTGGCCCTCAACGCCAAGCGGGTGCTGCAGACGGAGAAGACGTTCTACGAGGTCGGCGACTGCGTCTTCGACAGCCCCGGCCACCACGGCACCCCGCTGCAGCGCGAGCGGGCCTCCGCGTGGGGTGCGCAGCTGGCGAACGACGCCCACAAGCAGGGCCACATCCTGCCGTCACGGACGGTCGCCGCGGACTTCGAAGCGGTGCTGCCGAAGATCGTCGCGCCCGACGCCGGCTGAGCCACCACGACGAGGGCGGGGTCGGGTCACCGGCCCCGCCCTCCGTCGTTCCTGGCGGCGGCGCGGGACGGCAAGGTCAGCGGAACGCGGACTGCCCGGTGAGCGCCTGCCCGATGACGAGCTGGTGCACCTCCGAGGTTCCCTCGTAGGTCAGGACGGACTCCAGATTGTTGGCGTGCCGCATCAGCGGGTACTCCAGGGTGATCCCGGCGGCGCCCAGCAGGGTCCGGCACTGCCGCGCGATGGCGAGCGCCTCCCGGGCGTTGTTGAGCTTGCCGAGCGAGACCTGCTCGGGCCGCAGCTCACCGGCGTCCTTGAGCGCGCCGAGGTGGAGCGCGAGCAGCATCCCCTTGCCGAGCTCCAGGGTCATGTCGGCGAGCTTGGTCTGGGTGATCTGGTACGCCGCCAGCGACCTGTCGAAGATCTGCCGCTCCTGCGTGTAGGCGATCGTGGCCTCCAGGCAGTCCCGGGCCGCACCGAGCGCGCCGAACACGATGCCGAACCTCGCCTCGTTCAGGCAGGACAGCGGACCCGACAAGCCGGCCGCGCCGGGTAGGACGGCGGAGCCGGGCAGCCGGACGTCCTCGAGGACCAGCTCGGAGCTCACCGACGCCCGCAGCGACATCTTCCTGGTGATCTCCGGCGCCGAGAAGCCTGCCGCGTCGGTGGGTACGACGAACCCGCGGATCCGGTCCTCGGTCTGCGCCCAGACCACCGCAACGTCGGCCACCGAGCCGTTGGTGATCCACATCTTGCTGCCGTTCAGGACCCAGTCGACCCCGTCGCGCAGGGCCCGGGTCCGCATCCCCGCGGGGTTCGACCCGAAGTCGGCCTCGGTCAGGCCGAAGCAGCCGATCGCCGTACCCTCCGCCATCCGCGGCAGCCACTGCTCCTTCTGCTCCGGCGACCCGTGCTTCCACAGGGCGAACATCGCGAGGGAGCCTTGCACGCTGACCAGCGAGCGGAGCCCGGAGTCGCCCGCCTCGAGCTCCATGCAGGCCAGACCGTAGGCCGTCGCGGACGTGCCCGCGCATCCGTAGCCCTCGAGGTGCATGCCGAGGACGCCGAGGGCGCCGAGCTCCTTGGCGAGGTCCCGGGCCGGAAGGGCACCGGACTCGTACCAGTCCGCGACCTCCGGCTTGACCCGGGACTCCACGAACCTGCGGACCGTGTCCCGGATCGCGCGGTTCTCGTCGCTGAGCAGGCGCTCGGTGGCGAAGAGATCGAGAGGTCGTTGCGGCGTGCCGGTCATGGCGCTCCTTCCGAGGTCCAGGCCGTGCGGAGGACGCGGGCCCGCGTGCGGACCACGTCCGGCCCGTCCCCGGGACGGTAGAGGCACGACCCCAGGCCGGCACCACCGGCTCCCGCGGCGGCCCAGGCACCGAGGTTCGTCTCGTCGACTCCGCCCACGGGCAGCAGCTCGACGTCCGCGGGGAGGACCGCTCGCCAGGCCTTCATGCCGCCGATCCCCACGGCGTCGCTGGGGAACAGCTTGATGTTCCGGGCTCCGGCGGCGAGGGCGGCGAACGCCTCGGTCGGGGTGGCTGCGCCGGGGTAGGGACGGAGCCCCCGCTCGACCGCGGCGGAGATCACCCGGGGGTCAGAGTTCGGGGAGACGATCATCCGGGCACCTGCGTCGCGGGCCCGGTCCACGTCGGCGACCGTCAGGACGGTGCCGGCACCCACGACACAGCGATCACCGCAGGCGTCCGCAAGGCGGTGCACGGAGGTGAACGGATCCGGGGAGTTCAGCGGCACCTCCACCGCCGCGAAGCCCTCCACCACCAACACCTCGCCCAGAGCCACCACGTCCTCCGGAGGCACGCCGCGCAGGATGGCGACCAGGCCGGTGCCTGCACGGGTCATCCGGTCCCCTCCTCTGCCGACGGTCCGCGGGCGACGAGCCCGGTCGAGACCGCAATCTTCCACAACCCGCGGACCGTGGCGTCCTCGGCCACCACCTCCGCGTCGACGCCGACGGCCGACAGCACGCCGGCGTAACGGCGGCACAGCCCCTCGACGCCACAGAGCACGACACGTCCCCGGTCGCCGAACCTGGGCAACAGGTGCGAGACCTCGTCCCCGATCAGGACACCGGAGACGTAGTCCGGCACCGACGAGGCTTCCAGGAGGCCCTCCAGCACCAGGGCCCGGGCGCCGAACAGCTCGACAAGGGCTCCCCGCGCCGCGGAGGCGGTCGCCGCGCCCTGGCGGAACGCGGCCTCGTCCGGGATCTCCGGTGCCGCCGTGCGACCCAGGAGGCCGTGCTCGAGGACCAGGCCGTAGAGCTCGCTGGCGGTCGAGGTGGTGAAGGAGGTCACCTTCCGGTCCCGCACCGAGACCCACTTGGTGTGCGTCCCGGGCAGCACCAGGGTGAGGGGCTCGTTCCGGTCCCTCAGGACGTCGAGCACACCGACGACCTGTGTCTCCTCGCCGCGCATCACGTCTCCTGGTGCACCCTGGGCGGTGCTCGGGACGCGGAGTCCGGGGACCAGGTGCGCGACGCCGCCCCGGTGCTCGACGACGGTCAGGTCCTCGGCGGCCAGGTCCAGTGCAGCCGGGACGGTCAGGTAGCCGGCCTCACGCCAGCCCTGTCTGCTGCCCACCATGCCGCACGCGAGGGTCGGGATCCCGGGATGAGCCTCGAGCCAGGCGCCGCACGTCCTCCAGAACACGTCCTCGTAGGCCCGTGCCAGCGCGGTGCTGTCGCCGCTGTCCAGGGTCCGCGTGATGCTCAGGAGACCGTGGTCCGGCCGTCGTACGTCGAGGACCCGTCCGCCCTGCCCGAGGAGCCACGCGCGCTGCGACGAGGTCCCCCAGTCCAACGCGACGACGCTCGGCGTGGACGTCCCCGGTCCTGGTGCGGCCATGCGCACACGCTCCTTTCCCTTGCTGCTATGGCGAAACCCGGTCCCGACATACGGGACCGGGCCGCGCCGAACGCAACGTCACTTCAGTACGACGCCCACGACGAGGACCGTGAAGAACACGGACTGGGCGCTGTGGGTCAGGATCCCGAGCACGGCGCTCCGGTAGCGCCGGGAGGGGTAGGCGAGCGCGAACGTGTCCACCAGGACAGTCTGCGGGATCACCCACGGGACGTGCAGGTGGTAGAGCGCGAAGAGCACGCCGTTGGCAGCCCAGTCCCAGCGCCCGAAGGCCCCACGCATCCGGGGCAGCAGCAGGCCTCGGAACAGCAGCTCCTCCCCGAGCACGGTGTTGAACATGAACATCGCGACGAGGATCAGCAGCCACAGCCAGTTCCCGGACAGGAAGTGCTGCCCCGCGTGCGAGTCGAGGAAGAGTCCGAGGTCCCGGGCGCCCGGAGTGGGCAGCGTCGGCAGCGCCTCTTCCGCACCGAGCGCCAGGACCATGGGAAGCAGGACCCACCATAGGCGCCCACCCCGTTTCCCGGTCCGGGGACTCTGCGGAGCCCGCAGCCACAAGGCTTCCTTGAGGACCGGCCACCGCAGTGAGCCCTGCTCCCGCCGCACGAGGACCAGGACGAGCAGGAACTGCCACACCATGCCTGCGAGCAGGGACAGGATCAGGGCTCGCGACAAGGCAGTCGGGCCCGAGAGGGCGTCGGCCAGCCGGGGTGCGACGCCCCAGGCCAGGACGGCCATCGGGGCGGTCGCCGCAGCCCAGGTGCCGAGGATGCGCGTCAGCGAGTACTGCGGCGGCTCGCCGCCTCGGCTCTCGTGAGGGTGGGATCTGTGCTGTGTGCTGCTGGTCGTTTCCGTCATGGCGGTTGCTCCTTGCTAGGTGGAGTGAGCTGAGGTCAGCCGAGGAGCCGGCGAACGAGGACGGCGTCGAGCTGTGCGAGCCGGCGTACGACGTAGGGCATCGCGAGCAGGAGCGCGATCCCGAGGACCACGGCGCCGGCCTCGGCGGGCGCCCCGTCGAGGGTGTGCCCGGCCAGCCGGAAAGCCGGTTCGTCGAGGAAGATCGCGTAGAGCGGGTGCGTGATCGCGGCCAATGCGGTTGCCCATCCCGCCAGCACGACGGTCCCGCTGACCACGCCCACCGGCAGGAGGAGGAGGGCGTAGCCGACCGCGCGCCAGTCGGCCGCATCGCGGAGCGGGTCCCACAGTGCTCGACGCGGGTGGGGCGGGGCGACGACGTCGACGTCGAGGAGGACGCCGGCCCGACGTCGTTCGACGCTACCGAGGCCTCGTGCGAGGAGCAGCGTCACGACGAGGATGGGGATGCCCACCAGCGTGACGGCGAGCCCGGCGGACAGCGCGAGCAGCGTGACGAACACGCTGAAGGTCGCCGTCCCGATCGCCAGGTCCGCCAGGAGGTGGAGGCTGCTCCGGTAGGTCGCCGGGTCTAGCAGCCCGAATCGGCGCGGCGCGACGGCGACGCTCGGCGAGGCGGTGGTCGGTGCGGTGGTCGATGCGGTGGTCGGTGCGGTGGTCGGTGCGCTCATCTCGGGCTCCCGGTCGGGTGGTGTGTTGCGGTGTCACCACCCTCCGCTTCCCGCTCCGCGCGGACATCCGACCGCGGTACGAGATGTCGCCGCCTCATGTCGACCGAAGGTCGTACGTGCCCCTGGTGATGGCGCGATACGAGGCGACGGCACAGACCTCAGCTGCCCCCGAGGCGCTTGATGGACTCGTGGTTGCGGATCACCTCGTCGATGATCAGGTTGAGGACCTTCTCCGCGAACCGCGGGTCGAGCGCCGCGTCCTGGGCGAGCGCGCGGAGGCGCTGGATCTGGTAGGCCTCGCGCGCGGGGTCGGCCGCGGGCATCCCGGAGCGTGCCTTGAGCCGGCCGACCCGCTGGGTGCACTTGAACCGCTCGGCAAGCAGGTGGACCAGTGCCGCATCGAGGTTGTCGATGCTCGAGCGCAGCCGCTCCAGCTCGGCGGCGGGGTCCTCGTCGGTCATCGGGCCATCCAACACCACACCGACCGTCAGCCTGGGCCGTCACCCTCGGCCGACCGCCGTACGTGGTCGCCGGCCGTGGTCCGCGGACGCCCAGCGGGCCCAGCCGCGGTGGCCCCGAAGGCTCATGGACCGTCGCTCACGGGTTCGCCCATTGTCGCCCGAGAGTCGCCTTGCTCGGGGCATGCTTGGTGAGCACGCGGCACGTCGGGACTGGCATCGGGGGACATCGTGAGGACTTCCACGCACGGCACCCGGGTGCACCCGGGACCGAGAAGGACTCCGTCATGAAGCAACAGCTGCGCCGACTCGTGGTCGTGCCGATCCTCGCCATGGTCGCCGGCCTCCTGCTCGTCACGGCAGGTCCGGCGACGGCCGCCGGAAGCTGCTCGGTGGTCGCCCCTCGGCGCCTCTCCATCAGCTCTCCCGTGCAGACCTTCCACGCCCGGCTCGCGGGCGACTGCGCACGCGCCCACATGGACTTCGCCTCCTGGAACGTCACGCACCCGTCGATCGGGGTGTCCGACATCTTGATCTTCGACGCGGGACAGGCCTCCGACAGCTGGCAGTTCTACGACTGGGAGCACCTCGGCACGTACCGCGTCACCCCGCGATCGGCCTGGGACGTCTCCTCGCGCGCCCTGAGCGAGAACACCGGCAGGATGTCGATCCGCCTCGTGTCCCATGTGGCGATCCGCGCCTCGCGCACCGGCAGGTTCGTCACGCTGCGCAGCTCGGCGACCAGGTACCGCCCGTCGGTCTCCGCATTCCGGCCCTGGGTCGGCAGAGCGATCGCCTTGTCCTACCGCACCTGTCGGACCTGCAGCTGGCACCACATCACCACGCGCACGACCGATGGCAATGGACGCATCGCGCCCCGACGGGTGCTGGCGCCGACGGCCAGGGAGTTCCGCGCCGAGATCGCCAAGATGTCCACGACCTGGGGTACGACGTCGGCGCCGGTGCGTCGCTGACCCGCCCCCACCCTGAGAGGCGTGGGCCGCAGAGCCAGGGTCCGTTCAGGGCCGCACCCCATGTACGGCGGTGCTCCGGAGGAGCAGAGTGAAGGTGTCAGAAGACGCCACCAGAACTCCC
>JAWWPF010000243.1:0-3347 GCA_033850795.1 Nocardioidaceae bacterium
AGGTTCAGTACGACCTTCTCCCACATGTCGCGGTCCAGGTAGACGGGTTCGTCGAGCGGGGGGCAGTCCACGGTGAACGTCAGCCCCGCCCGATCGATCGCCGACCGGAACACGCTGGCCAGTTCGGAGGTGACGGCCGAAAGGTCGACGGGCTCGAAGCGGGCCTGCATGCGCCCGGCCTGGATGCGGGAGAAGTCCAGCAGGGTGTTGACGAGCTTCGCCAGCCGCAAGCCGTTGCGGTGGACGAGCTCGAGCTCGTCGCGGGCCTGCTGGTCGATACCCGTTGAGCGCGAGCGTAATTCGTCGACCGGTCCAAGGATCAGCGTGAGCGGAGTCCGGAACTCGTGACTGATGTTCGAGAAGAACGCCGTCTTGGCGTGGTCGAGTTCGGCCAGCTCCTCCGCGCGTCTCTGCTGAGCACGGTAACTGCGGGCGCTGCCCACCCCCGCCGCGACGTGCCCTGCGACCAGCTCGACGAATCCGCGATAACCCTCGTCGAAGGCGCGGTGACGGTTCAACGCCGCGACCAGGAACCCGACCGGTGCGCTGCCCTGCTGCAACAGCGGAACCACGAACGCCTGACCCGGCGGCTCGGTCCATGCGCCAGAAGGCAGGTCCAACATGCGACCGTCGAGGTCGACCAGTTCGGATTCACCGTGCGCCGGCTTGTGGACGGGCCACACCCCTGGCTCCCCGGCCGGGAGCACTACCGGCACTGCCGGATGCGCGAGCGCGATTCCACTGACGCCTGCCAGTCGCGCGTCACCGTCCTCGCCGAACAGGTAGGTCAGGGTGAAGGGCAGGTCGTAGGGATTGCCTGCCAGCTGGTCGGCGGCGAAGTCCAGCATCTGGCGCTCGGTGCGCACGACGCTCGGATCCGAGCCGAGGTCGCGCAGCGTCGCCATTCGCCGCTCACCGATGACGCGATCGGTGTCCTCGCTGACCACGCACAGCATGCCCACCACGCGAGCGTCCTCGTCGCGCAACGGGCTGTAGGAAAACGTGTGGTACGTCTCCTCGGAGTAGCCCGATCGCTCGAGGAAGAGCAGCAACGCCTCGTCCCAGGTCGCTTCGGCCGTCGATAGGACACGCTCGATCCGAGGACCGATGTCGGCCCAGATTTCCTCCCACACCTGGCTCGCGGGACGGCCGAGCGCCCACGGGTACTTGCGCCCGAGGGTGTCGCGGCGATAGGCGGCGTTGCAGAAGAACGTCAGATCGGGGCCCCACGCCATCCACATCGGGAACCGTGACGACAACAGGATGCTGACGGCCGTGCGGAGGCTCTGCGGCCATCCGTCCGGAGGCCCGAGTGGGGTGGCCGCCCAGTCGACCATGGCGAGATCACGACCAATCTCGTTGTCTGCGCGGAAGACCACTGATCCCTCTCGCTCAATCTAGGGAGACGTCGCTCCGCGCTGTGCTGGACGGCCCGCGTCGTGACCTTAAGAGATACATGTACCGTGCCCGACTCGCTGGCATTTCGCCGGACACGACTGCGCGTCACAGGTGGACGCTCAGGCGATCGCGCGCAGCTGGGCCAGTGAGCCGACTGTAGTCACGTTCCCTGCGTGGTCAACTCCGTCGCGGACGTCGGACCCGTGCTGGTACTCGTCACCAAGGCGTAGAGCGGGCTGACCCAGGCATGCGGCCCACTCAAGGCGGGTGCGTACGACGTATGGATCGCAAGGGCTGCGGGCGACAGCGCGTCGGTGTCGGCGTCGGGATCGGCGTCGCAGACCGGGTCGCCGACGTCACACACGCTGACGGTGCGCGCGCCCATCTCGGGCGGCAGCGGCGAGGTGGGGGCCGACGCCAGGAACGAGTGCTCTTGCGCGACGCCCTTGCCAGCGCTGGGCACCGCTGCGGTCGAGTAGGCCGTCGAGCCCATGTTGAGGGTGGTGTCGGTGGGCAACCGGTCACCGTCGGCGATCAGCAGAGCGGCCGCCACGTGTGGATCGTCGGCCAGGTCGTGCAGGTTGCGGTGGATCACCATGGCCCCCTGCGAGTAGCCCGCGAGCACCACCTTGGTGTCGGGGCAGCGCGCCGTGAACGCATCGAACTGCTTGGCGGTCGCGTCGGTGCCGTCCTCGACGCTGTTCATGAAGCCCATCCAGCCGCCAAGACCGCCCTACAACGGCACCGGCGCTGCGGGGTACTGCACGGCTTCGGCGGTGATGGTCTGCCCGTTGGCGGCCAGGTCGTCGCGCAGTTGCAGATAGGACTGGTAGACCACGCCACCCATGCCGCCGTTCGACGTCAGGCCGGCGGCGTCACGCTGGCCCGATCCGGCCGCGCCGATCCAGTGAAAGTCGCCGCACCCAGGTGCGGCGGTGGCGGCTCCGGTGGCCAGTCCGGCCAGCGCCGTGCCGGCCACCAGAACGGCCAATCCCAGACGACGAATCACGACGAGTTCCCTCCAACCCTCGCGGCAACGGAGCTGTGATGGCGCTGCCGCGTCAGTCGATTGATCGTTTCGATCGTTGCCCGGTGTTACAGATGGTCCCGTGGCGGCGGGGCGCGGCGGCGTAGCCGAGAACATTCTATGGACTATCGAGTCCCATTGGTCGACCCGTGATCGAAATGCCCTCGAGATCCCTCGTCCGTGACAGAGAGCGTCAGACTGCGTCGTGAACAGAGCATTTCGACCAGCTCAGGGGCGTAACCATCGCCCGTCTGCCATCTTGACGCCGTGCCGTTCTGGACGATAGAGTTCAGTTTGCGTAGTTTTCAGCGTATTCCCGGTAGCACAGATAGGATTCGATCATGAATAGTCGTCTCACCCGTCGCGTCGCCGCCGGCCTCGGCGTTGCTGCCTTCATCTCCATGGGAGCGCTGACCGCTTGCGGCGGAAACCAATCCACCACCCCGTCGAGCACCACGACGACGACCACCACCGCACCGTCGGTGTCGCCGACTGAGAAGAGCATCAACCCCACCGGCGGCAACCTCTTCACGCCGCCCGTGAAGGCGCCACCGGCGCCCACCGCAATTCCCGGCACCCACAACTGATGTCGATCTCCAGACCGCACAGATAGGACTGCTTCATGCCCAGTCGACTCACTCGCCGCGTCGCTGCGGGCCTCGGTGTCGCTGCCTTCATCTCGATGGGAACGCTGACCGCCTGCGGCGGAAACCAATCCACCACCCCGTCGAGCACCACGACGACGACCACCACCACCACACCGTCGGTGTCGCCCTCCGAGAAGAGCATCAACCCCACCGGCGGCAACTCCTTCAGCCCCGGCGTGAAGGCGCCCCCGGCGCCCACCGGCGTGCCGGGTACCAACCACACCGGCTAAAAGACCATACGAACGAGGCGGGCCAGCCATTCGACTGGCCCGCCT
>JAWWPF010000250.1:0-3400 GCA_033850795.1 Nocardioidaceae bacterium
AAGGGGTGCCGTCTGAGCTGCCCGACCACCGCCGCGTCACCGAGGAGCAGCCCGCACTGCGGCCCGCCGAGGAGCTTGTCGCCGGAGGCGGTGACGAGAGCGGCCCCGGCCCGCAGGCTGGAGGCCGCGTCCGGCTCGTCGGGCAGCCGGGGATGCGGCTGCAGCAGCCCGGAGCCGATGTCCGCGACCACGGGCGCGTCCAGGGTCGCCAGCTCGGCGACCGGCACGGAGGAGGTGAACCCCTCGACGCGGAAGTTCGACGGATGCACCTTGAGCACGAAGGCGGTCTCCGGTCCGACGGCGCGGCGGTAGTCCTCCAGCCGGACCCGGTTCGTGGTGCCGACCTCGCGGAGCCGGGCGCCGACGGACTCGAGCAGCTCGGGGATGCGGAACCCGTCACCGATCTCCACGAGCTCGCCGCGGGCCACCACCACCTCCCGTCCGCTCGCGAGAGCACAGGTGGCCAGGGCCAGGGCCGCGGCCCCGTTGTTGACGACGTGGACGTCGCCGGCCTCCGGGACCGCGGCCGCCAGGGCGGAGAGCGCGCCGGCCCCCCGACGACCGCGACGCCCGGTGGCCAGGTCGAGCTCGACGTCGGTGGCACCCGCCGCGAGGCGCACGGCGTCCAGCGCGGCCTCGGAGAGGGGAGCGCGGCCCAGGTTCGTGTGCACGACGACACCGGTCGCGTTGAGGACCGGGCGTAGCGAGCAGGCCGTCGGGGGCAGGTCGGCGAGCACGGCAGCGACCACGTCCGACGGCTCGAGCGCCCCGCTCCGGCAGGCCTCGAGCGCGCGCGACACCGTCTGCTTGACCAGGGCCGGGCCCAGACGCCCGGCCGCGTCGGCGACCTGCGGGTCGGCCAGCACCACGTCGGTCCGCGGCGTGCGCCGTCTCGGGTCGTCGTGCACACGGCTCCTTCCGGGACGCTCACCAGGCTGGCGGAGGCGGACGGGAATCGAACCCGCCGGACCCAGGTCCTGGGCCCCTACGGTTTTGAGGACCGCGCCCGTCACCAGACGAGAAACGCCTCCGTGCACACCCTAGAGCGCGGGGCATAAGGTGTGGTCCCGGGCACATCGGGTAACACCCGATCACCGGTTACGGGAGGTGGGCGAGAGCGTGGGTGCGAAGGCGTTCGTCGAGCTGTGGCCGCTGGTGCGCCAGCTGCGGGGATCCGACCGGTGGGGCCGCGGGGCGGCCGCGATGTCGGCACGAAGCCGCGACCTGCAGCCGCGCACGGTGACCGCGGACCGCGTGGTCACGTCGGTCTGCCCCTACTGCGCCGTCGGCTGCGCGCAGAAGGTCTTCGTCAAGGACGAGAAGGTCACCCAGATCGAGGGCGACCCGGCGAGCCCGATCAGCCGGGGGCGGCTGTGCCCCAAGGGCAGCGCCAGCACCCAGCTCGTCACGTCCGACACCCGCGTCACGAAGGTCCGTTACCGGCGCCCGCACGGCACCGAGTGGGAGGACCTCGACCTCGACACCGCGATGGACATGATCGCGGACCGCGTCATCAAGACCCGCCGTGACTTCTGGCAGTGGGAGGACGACCAAGGTCGCCGTACCCGCCGGACGATGGGGATAGCGAGCCTCGGAGGGGCGACCCTCGACAACGAGGAGAACTACCTCATGAAGAAGCTGTACACGGCGATGGGCGCGATCCAGATCGAGAACCAGGCGCGTATTTGACACTCCTCCACGGTTCCCGGTCTGGGAGCCTCGTTCGGCCGCGGAGGAGCGACCTCGTTCCAGCAGGACCTCGCCAACGCGGACTGCATCGTCATCGAGGGCTCGAACATGGCCGAGTGCCACCCGGTCGGGTTCCAGTGGGTGATGGAGGCCAAGCGGCGCGGCGCCACGATCATCCACGTCGACCCGCGGTTCACCAGGACCTCGGCGGTCAGCGACCTGCACGTGCCCATCCGGACCGGGACCGACATCGCGTTCCTCGGTGCGCTGGTCAACCACGTCCTCAGCAACGACCTGTACTTCCGTGAGTACGTGGTGGCGTACACCAACGCCGCCACGATCATCGACGAGAAGTTCATCGACACCGAGGAGCTGGACGGTCTGTTCAGCGGCTTCGACCCGGAGCGGCGCGCCTACGACCCGACGAGCTGGATGTACCAAGGCGCCGAGACCGCCGAGGGGGTCAACGACGGCTCGGGCAAGAAGCAGCCGGGTGAGGACGACAAGGACGCCCACGACGGCGCCCGCTCGCACGCGGCCGGCTCCGGAGGGCCGTCGGTCACCCACAAGGGCGAGCGGGACGAGTCGCTCGAGCACCCGCGGTGCGTCTTCCAGATCCTCAAGCGGCACTTCGCGCGCTACACCCCCGAGATGGTGCAGCGCGTCTGCGGCATCTCACCCGACCAGTTCGCCCAGGTCGCCGACGCGGTGACCCGCAACAGCGGCCGGGAGCGCACCACGGCGTTCTGCTACGCCGTCGGCTGGACCCAGCACAGCGTCGGGGTGCAGAACATCCGCACCGCCTCGATCCTGCAGCTCCTGCTCGGGAACATCGGGCGACCGGGCGGCGCCATCATGGCGCTGCGCGGGCACGCCAGCATCCAGGGCTCCAGCGACATACCGACGCTGTTCAACCTGCTGCCCGGCTACCTGCCGATGCCGCAGGCGCAGCTGGAGCAGACCCTGGACCGGTACCTCGAGCAGGACGAGGGCAAGGCCGGGTTCTGGGGCAACAGCCGTGCCTACATGGTCAGCCTGCTGAAGGCCTACTGGGGCGATGCGGCCACCGCGGAGAACGACTTCTGCTTCGACTACCTGCCGAGGATCACCGGCGACCACTCCTCCTACGCCACGGTCCGCGGCCAGATCGAGGGCCGGGTCAAGGGCTATTTCCTGGTCGGCGAGAACCCGGCGGTCGGGTCCAGCGGTGGTCGCATGCAGCGGCTCGGGCTGGCCAACCTCGACTGGCTGGTGGTGCGCGACCTGCAGATGATCGAGTCGGCCACGTTCTGGCAGGACGGTCCGGAGATCAGCACCGGGGAGCAGCGCACGGAGGACATCGGCACCGAGGTGTTCTTCATGCCGGCCGCTTCCCACGTGGAGAAGGCAGGCACGTTCACCAACACCCAGCGGATGCTGCAGTGGCGGACCAAGGCGGTCGACCCGCCGGGCGACGCCCGGAGCGACCTGCAGTTCTACTACGAGCTGGGGCAGCTGATCCGCGAGAAGCTCAAGGACTCCACCGACGAGATGGACCGGCCGGTGCTCGACCTGGCCTGGGACTACCCCACCGAGGGAGAGCTCCACGAGCCGAGCGGTGAGGCGGTGCTGCGGGAGATCAACGGCGTCGGCTCGGACGGCAAGGCGCTCTCGGCGTACACCGAGCTGAAGACCGACGGCTCGACGTCGTGCGGATGCTGGATCTACTGCG
>JAWWPF010000253.1:0-10620 GCA_033850795.1 Nocardioidaceae bacterium
CTTGAACTCGTCGACGCAGGCGGCGAGCAGGTGCTGGACGCGGATGCCCTTCTGGCCGGTGTCGAGGAAGTCCTTGATGGCCATCTTCTTGGCACGCGCGACGATGCTCTCGATCATCGCGCCGGAGTTGAAGTCCTTGAAGTACAGGACCTCCTTGTCGCCGTTGGCGTAGGTCACCTCGAGGAAGCGGTTCTCCTCGGTCTCGGTGTACATCCGCTCCACCGTCGCCTGGATCATCCCCGCCACGCACGCCTGCCTGTCGCCACCGAACTCCGCGAGGTCGTCGGCGTGCAGCGGCAGGTTCGCGGTGAGGTACTTGGAGAAGATGTCGCGGGCCGACTCGGCGTCCGGCCGCTCGATCTTGATCTTCACGTCGAGACGGCCGGGCCGCAGGATCGCCGGGTCGATCATGTCCTCGCGGTTCGAGGCCCCGATCACGATCACGTTCTCGAGGCCCTCGACGCCGTCGATCTCCGAGAGCAGCTGCGGGACGATGGTGTTCTCCACGTCGGAGGACACCCCGGAGCCGCGGGTCCGGAACAGCGAGTCCATCTCGTCGAAGAAGACGATCACCGGCGTGCCCATGCTGGCCTTCTCACGGGCCCGCTGGAACACCAGCCGGATGTGCCGCTCGGTCTCGCCGACGTACTTGTTGAGCAGCTCGGGGCCCTTGATGTTGAGGAAGTACGACTTCCCGGCCTTGCCGTCCTCGGCCTCGGCGCCGGTCTTGGCCGCGACCTTCTTGGCCAGCGAGTTGGCGACCGCCTTGGCGATCAGCGTCTTGCCGCACCCGGGAGGACCGTAGAGCAGCACGCCCTTCGGCGGCTTGAGCTCGTGCTCCTTGAACAGGTCGGGGTAGAGGTAGGGCAGCTCCACGGCGTCGCGGATCTGGTCGATCTGGCCCTTGAGGCCGCCGATCTTCTCGTAGTCGATGTCCGGGACCTCTTCGAGGACGAGCTCCTCCACCTCGGACTTCGGCACCCGCTCGTAGACGTAGCCCGACCGCGAGTCGAGCAGGAGCGAGTCCCCGGCGCGCAGCGTCTCCTCGCGCAGCGGCTCGGCGATGCGCACCACGCGCTCCTCGTCCGCGTTCGCGATGACCAGCACCCGGTCGCCGTCCGCGAGGAACTCCTTGAGCATCACGACCTCGCCGACCTGTTCGAACGCGAGCGCCGCCACCACGTTCAACGCCTCGTTGAGCATCACCTCCTGGCCACGCTGGAGGGTGTCGAGGTCGACGGACGGGCTGACGTTGACCCGGAGCTTGCGGCCCCCGGTGAACACGTCGATCGAGTCGTCCTCGTTGCGGGACAGGAAGGTGCCGAAGCCGGCCGGCGGCTGAGCGAGCCGGTCGACCTCCTCCTTAAGGGTCATGATCTGGTCGCGCGCCTCGCGCAGGGTCTGCGCGAGCCGCTCGTTCTGGGAGGTCACCGCCGCGAGGGAGCGCTGCGTCTCGGCGAGCCGCTGCTCGATCGCGCGGGAGTGCAGCGGGCTGTCCGCCAGGCGGCGCCGGAGATCGGTGACCTCGTCCTCGAGGAACCCGAGCTGCGAGCGCAGCTCTTCCGGCGTGCGGGACCCGGACCTGCCCTGACCACTGTCTGATGCCGGCACTTGAGCCACCTCCACTGCTGTGGACACCGCGGTTGCTTCCGCTCGTGTAAACCTACCCGGGCGTGGCGCAATCCGTAGGGCTTCCGCGCAGGTGTCGATAGCGATTTGTCCCAACCGTGACCTGCCGGAAACCTGGCCGGAACCTCCGTGCCGGCCCGGTCACCGCGCAGAGGCTCCGGGGGCCGACCTCACGCGTCGAAGGGCTCCACCGTCGCGTCCGGCGGCAGGCCCGTGGGGCGCGGCCCGACGTAGTCGGTCCCGTAGGCCCCCGGAGCGGGCCGCCGCTTCTTGGCCGGGGCGCTCTGTCCCGGCGCCATCCGGCGGGCCGTGACCAGGAAGCCGGTGTGCCCCACCATCTTGTGGCCGGGCCGGACCGCGAGGCCCTCGACGTGCCAGTCCCGAACGAGCATCTCCCACGGGTGCGGCTCGGTGAAGCCGCCGTGCGCACGGATCGTCTCGACGGTCCGCCCGAGCTGGGTGGTCGTCGCGACGTACGCGCACACCAGCCCGCCCGGCCCGAGCGCCTCGGCGACCCGGTCCACGCACTCCCAGGGGGCCAGCATGTCCAGCACGACGCGGTCCACGGTGCCCGGTTCCTCGGCGAGGGTCTCGACCAGGTCGCCGACGGTCAGGCTCCAGGCCGGGTGCCGGCCGGCGAAGAACTGGTCGACGTTCTGCTGCGCCACGTCGGCGAACTCCTGGCGGCGCTCGTACGACGACACGCGGCCGTCCGGGCCTACGGCGCGCAGCAGGTAGCAGGTCAGCGCGCCGGAGCCGACGCCGGCCTCGACCACGTGAGCGCCGGGATAGATGTCGGCCATCGCGACGATCTGCGCCGCGTCCTTGGGATAGACGACCGCGGCCCCCCGGGGCATCGAGACGACGAACTCGCTCAGCAGCGGCCGGAACACCAGGTACTCGCCCCCGGCCGAGGAGGCGATGCTGAACCCCTCCGGGCGCCCGATCAGGTCGTCGTGGTCCAGGGACCCGCGGTTGGTGAAGAACTGCTTGCCCGGGGTCAGGCAGATGTTGTGACGGCGGCCCTTGGTGTCGGTGAGCCGGACCCACTCCCCCGCCTCGAGGGGGCCGCGGTGCACTCCTGCCCAGGGTCTCGCCGACATGGCTGCACCCTCTCACGCGGTCCCGCCGCCCTGGGCGGGGAGCCGTCAGGCACCTGCCGCGAAGGCCCTGTCGACGTCCTTGGCGACCAGGACCCCGAACACGCTCCCATCGTGGTCCACCAGGAGGTACTCGGTCGCCGGCAGCTTCTGCATGGCCAGGATCAGCCGCTCCCCGGCCAGGTCGACCGGGAAGGTGAGGCCGGGCTCGATGGAGCGGGCGACCGCACTGACCGGGAGCCAGGGCCGGCGGTCCTCCGGCGTGGCCACGACCGCGGCCTCGTTGACGATGCCCGACGGCATCCCGGTGGAGTCGAGGACCACGATGCTGCCGGCCTCCTCCTCCTGCGCGCGGCGCACCGCCTCGGCGAGCGGGAGGTCGTGGGAGACCGCGAGGGTACGGCGCGCCAAGGAACGCGCCTGCAGCGACGGGAGCCGTCGACGTACCTTCGCCGAGACGATCGCCGACGTCGCGCCGCTCCACAGGAAGGCCGCGACGATGAAGGCGACGAGGTAGTCGGAGATCTGGACCGGCCGCTGGAGTGCGACCGCCATGGCGAAGGGATAGGCCAGAGCCAGCCCGGCGCAGACCCGCCCGCCCCAGCCGGCCACGATCGTGCCGGTGTGCGGGTCCCCGGTGATGCTCCACACGGCGGCGCGGAGCACCCGGCCACCGTCGAGCGGGAGACCCGGCATCAGGTTGAGCCCCCCGACGAGCAGGTTCAGGCCGGCCAGGGACACCGCGGTCAGGTCGAGGATCGTGTTGTCGGGCGCGAGGATCGCCAGCGGGACCGCGGCGAGGCCGACCGCGATCGAGGTCAGCGGGCCGACGACGGACACACCGAACTCGCGCCGAGGCGTGTCGGGCTCCCCCTCGATCTCGGTGACCCCGCCCAGGAAGTGCAGGGTGATCGAGGTCACCGGCAGCCCGTAGCGGCGGGCCATCAGCGCGTGGGACGCCTCGTGCAGCAGGACGCAGAGGTAGAACAGCACCGCGAAGGCGAGCCCGGCGACGTACTTCCAGGCGCCGATCTCCGGCTGGACCCGCTCGAACTGCGGGGCGAGCAGCACCGAGAAGACGATGACCACGAGCAGCCAGGACGACCTGACGAGCACGTCGATGCCGGCGATCTGGCCGATCCGCAGCGTGCCCGGCTGCCGGCGCGGGGCCGGACGGGACTCGCCGGGCTCGCCGGTGCGCTGCTCCACGCCACGAGGCTATCGCGAGAACCTGAGCGGAACTGTCGGAGCAGTCACCTAGGGTCTGGTCGACGGGCCGCGATCGACACGAGCGGACGGACAGGACAGGTGGAGATGAGCAACGGCACGGTGCAGGCATCGGAGGGTCGCACGGTGGTCGACGGTGTCGACGTCCTCGGCTCGCTGTCGCCGAGCCGCGCGGGTGACTTCATGAGCTGTCCGCTGCTGTTCCGGTTCCGGACGGTCGACCACCTCCCGGAGCCCTTCTCCCCCGACGCCGTGCGGGGCACGGTCGTGCACAAGGTCCTCGAGGACCTCTTCGACCTGCCGGCGGGCGAGCGCACGCCGGCGCGCGCCGCCGAGCTGATCGCCCCGGCGTGGCAGCAGGTCCTCGAGGCCGAGCCGGAGATCGCCGCGATGTTCGGCCCCGACGGCGCGGATCCCGGCGCGGATCCCGGCGAGGGGCCGGAAACGCCGGCGACCCGGCCGGCGCCCGTGCTCGGCTCGTGGCTGGAGTCCTGCCGGGAGTCCCTGGCCGGCTACTTCGCACTGGAGGACCCGACGCGGCTCGAGCCGGCCGAGCGGGAGCTGTACGTCGAGACGCTGCTGGCCTCCAAGCTGCTGCTGCGCGGGTTCGTGGACCGGATCGACGTCGCCCCTTCCGGTGACATCCGGGTCGTCGACTACAAGACCGGGAAGGCGCCCGGCGAGGGGTTCGAGGCCAAGGCGCTGTTCCAGATGAAGTTCTACGCGCTGGTGATCTGGCGGACCCGCGGGGTGATCCCCCGGATGCTGCAGCTGATCTACCTCGGCAGCGGGGAGCTGCTGCGCTACTCCCCCGACGAGCAGGACCTGCTGGCCACCGAGCGGAAGGTCGAGGCGCTGTGGAAGGCGATCGTCACCGCCCAAGAGACCGGCGACTGGCGGCCGCGGAAGAGCGCGCTGTGCGGGTGGTGCGCACACCGGTCCATCTGCCCGGAGTGGGGAGGGACGCCTCCGCCGCTGCCGGCGCCCGACGCGGACTCGCAGCCGGAGGCCGGTGCCGACGCTCAGCCGGAAGCCGCTCCCTAGACGCAGCCGCCTACAGGTGACGCTCGGCCCAGAGCGCGGCCTGGGTCCGGTCGACCACGCCGATGCGCTGGAACACCGAGGTCAGGTGCGCCTTGACGGTCCGCTCGCTGATCCCGAGCCGGCGGCTGATCTGCTTGTTCGCGAGCCCGGCGCGCACCAGCGCCAGGACCTCTGCCTCCCGAGGCGTCAGCTGGACGGCGGAGCCCGGCGTTCCCTCGCTGCGCGCGCTCAGCAGCTGGCGAGCCACCTTGGGGTGGATCGGCGACTCGCCGCGGCTGACCGCTCGCACGCCCTCGAGGACGTCGTCGGGGTCGGCGTCCTTGAGCAGGTAGCCGACCGCGCCGGCGTCGAGGGCGGCGACGATCCGGGCGCTGTCGGAGAAGGAGGTGAGCACCACGATCTCGACGCTCGGGTCCTCCTGGAGGATCACCTTGGTCGCCTCGACCCCGTCCATGCGGGGCATCTGCAGGTCCATGACGACGACGTCGGGCCGGGTCGAGCGCACCAGCTGCACCGCCTCGAGACCGTCACCGGCCTGACCCACGACCTCGATGTCGTCCGCGCCGCCGAGCAGCTGTGCCAGCCCGGAGCGGACCACAGCGTGGTCGTCGACCAGCACCACCCGGATCCGCGGCTGCGTCTCAGGTCCCGTCACCGTCCCACCTCCATGTGCACCGTCGTACCCTGCCCGGGAACGCTGCGTACGTCGAGACAGCCGCCTGCCTCGCGGATCAGGTCGCGCAGGCTGCGCAGCCCGATCCCGGCCGTGTCGGGCCTGGGTACGAACCCCTCGCCGTCATCGGTCACGTCGAGGACGAGCACGCCGTCGCTGGCGCGGACGTCGACACCGACATGCTCCGCGTTCGCGTGCCGGGTCGCGTTCCGCACCGCCTCCTGGGCCACCCGCCACACCAGCCTCACCGACTCGTCGGAGGCGCCCTCGACGCCCTCCACCTCGACGCTCGCCGTGACGCCCGAGCCGGTCGCGGGGGCAACGAGGTCCTGCAGCGCGGCGCGCAACCCGTCGGCGCCGAGGTCGGGCGGGTAGATCTCCACCAGCAGCGAGCGCAGGGACCGCAGGCTGGACCGCAGCGACCCGGTCATCGGGCGCAGCCGCCTCGCGACCTCCGGCGGGGTGGCCGGGTCGCGCAGGGCCGCGGAGAGCGCGAACGAGGTCCCGGCCAGGTCCTGCACGACCCCGTCGTGCAGGTCGCGGGCGATCCGCCGCCGCTCCGACTCCGAGGCGTGCGCTGCCGCTTCGAGGAGCCGCTCCCGGTCGCGGGCGGAGCGCTCGAGCCGGCGGGTCAGCGCCCACATCATCGGTGTGGTGACTGCGACCAGCACCACAAGCCCTCCGAGGGTGATCGGCTGGAAGGCGTCGAAGACCTGCTTGCGGCGGGCGGCGATGTCCGCGGCCGAGTAGTAGGCCTCGAACAGCAGCGGGCGACCCTCCGGCGAGCGGATCCGGGTGTACACCTCCAGCAGGCCGCCGAAGCCGGTCTCGAAACGGTTCTCCGGACGGCCCAGGTCCGAGATCTCTGCGTCGGTCGATCCACGTCGAAGCGCCGCCTGCTCCTCGTCGCCGAGCGCGTAGTGGCTTCCGATCAAAGGCGTCTTGTCCGAGTACACGATCGTGCCGTCCGGACGCCAGATCTTGATCCGCTTGACGTCGCCGACCAGCAGCAGCCGCAGCGCGCTCTTGTCGAACCGGTCCACCGCCCGAGGCTGCAGCGAGACGAGGCCACGAGGGATCAGCGGCTGGGCCACCGAACGGGCCAGGAGCTCGGTGGAGCTCCGGGCGCCCGCGACCGCCTCGTCGTCGGCGGCCCGCCGGCTCAGCTCGACCGAGGACAGCACGACGATCACGAGCACCACGAGCCCGGCGGCCAGGAACTGGACGACCGGGTTCTTCGCGAATCGCAGCACTGCTCCCTCTCCCGCCGGCGGTGCGCCGACGCCACAGTATGGCGGGGCGGCGACCCGGCGCCGGTAGCTTCGCTCACTTCGCCAAGCGTGGCGTGCCGGAGCACCGTCCCGCCAGGTGTCCGGTGGTCCTACGACCCGGACAGGGTCACCGGGTCGCCCACGCGGACGCGTCCCGCCCGCGACACCGAGGCGTAGACCCCGAATAGCACGCCGCCCGACGCGCCGCGGCGGTAGCCGGCCAGGGTGCGCAGCGGCTCCGGTCCGGCCCGGCGGCCCGCCGCCTGGTCCACGGTGGTGACCGCGCAGCGGATGTCGCCGTCCTCTAGCCGGAGCGTCACCTCACCGAGCTCGAAGCGCTGCGTCCGGTCCTCCTCGTGCGGCTCGCAGCCGGCGATGACGATGTTGGCGCGGAACCGGTCGGCGGGCAGTGCCGGCTGACCGTGCTCGGCGAGGCGCTCGTTGAGCAGCCCCAGCGACGCCTCGGAGTGCAGGGAGACGGCGCCCTCGTCGAACAGCCCGGGCCGTCCCGGTCCGGGACCGCCGCGCCGGTCCCCGGGCGGGAGGGCGACCAGACGGGCGGGACGGCCCAGCAACGCAGAGAACCAGGCGGACAGGGCGGGGTCCTGGTCCACCACCGCTACCCGGTCGCCGAACAGCTCGACCGGCGTGGCCGGACCCTCCTGGCGTACGACCCCTCGCACCGGGCCCCCGAGCGGACCGGCGCCGGCGAAGGACAGCGAGAGCACTCCGGAGTGGTCCTCGAGCGCCGGCCGCACGGCCGCGAGGACGGGATGCTCGCGCTGGGTGGCCACCTCGTCTCCCACGACCACGGCCAGCACCCGGTCGCCGACCAGCCCGGAGCCGGCGACCTCCGCCTTCGCCAGCGGCTCGGCGCCGCAGGCCTTGACCGGGAAGCGGGCCAGCCGCGTGACCCGCGCACCTTCCACGCCCATCAGCCGTCCATCACCGGTCCGGTCCGGTCCGCAGCCGCGTCTGCGGCCGGCGGCGCTCCGGGATCGGGCAGGTCGTCGGCGGTCATCCCCGCCAGCGTGTCGGCGAACACCCGGCGCGTCCCCGGCAGGACGGGCACGTGGTTCTGCACGACCAGGACCGTGCAGCCGGCGTCCTCCGCGGACCGGGCGCCGGTGTTGGAGTCCTCGATGGCCACCGTGTCGGCCGGGTCCACCCCGAGGATGGCGGCGGCCCGCAGGTAGGGCTCCGGGTGCGGCTTGCCCTGGCTGACCGAGTCGCCGGTGACCACCACCTCGAACGCGCCCTCGGGCAGCGAGGCGAGGATGGGCGCCACGAAGCGCCGGTAGGACATGGTCACCAGCGCACAGCGCACCCCGCGGTCCCGGAGGTCGCCCAGCAGCTCCCTGGCGCCCGGGCGCCAGGGAACGGCACGCCCGACCCGGGCCATCACCCGGTCGAGGAGCGCCTCGACGATCTCCGCGGGCTCGAGGTCGATGCCGGCATGCTCGCGGATGTAGCGCCCGGACTCCAGCAGGTCGTTGCCGACCAGGTTCATCGCGTGCTCGCGGCTCCAGGTGCCGCCGTGCTCCTCGACGACCTCGAACTCCGACTCGATCCAGTACGGCTCGGTGTCGACGAGCGTGCCGTCGAGGTCCCACAGCACCGCTGCGAGCGCCTCCAGGTCCGCCACGCTCAGTCCTCGGGCTCGTAGCCGAGGTTCGGGGAGAGCCAGCGCTCGGCCTCCGCCAGGGTCATCCCCTTGCGCGCGGCGTACTCCTCGACCTGGTCCTTGCCGATCCGGCCGACGACGAAGTACTGCGCCTGCGGGTGGGAGAAGTACCACCCGCTGACCGCGGCGCCGGGCCACATCGCCATGCTCTCGGTCAGCCGGATCCCGGTGGTGCCCTCCACGTCGAGCAGCTCCCAGAGCTTGGCCTTCTCCGTGTGGTCGGGGCAGGCCGGGTAGCCCGGGGCGGGCCGGATCCCGTCGTACCGCTCCTTGAGCAGGCCCTCGTTGCCGAGGTCCTCCCCCTCGGCGTACCCCCAGAACTCCGTGCGCACCCGCTCGTGCAGACGCTCGGCGAAGGCCTCCGCGAGCCGGTCCGCGAGCGACTCGAGCAGGATCGCGGAGTAGTCGTCGAGCTGGTCCTTGAACTCGGCGACCTTGGCCTGGCTGCCCAAGCCGGCGGTGACGGCGAACGCGCCCACGTGGTCGGGCAGACCGGTCTCGCGCGGGGCGACGTAGTCGGACAGCGACCGGTTCGGCACGCCGTCGCGGTGCTGACCCTGCTGGCGGAGGCTGCACAAGGTGGTGAGCACCTCGGTGCGAGATGAGTCGGTGTAGACATCGATGTCGTCGCCGTGGGCGTTCGCCGGGAACAGCCGGAGCACGCCGCTGGCCTGCAGCCATCCCTCCGCGACGATCCGGTCCAGCATCTCCTGGGCGTCGTCGTAGAGCCGACGGGCCGCCTCACCGCTCGCCGGGTTGTTCAGGATGTCGGGGAACCTGCCCTTCATCTCCCACGCGTTGAAGAAGGGCTGCCAGTCGATGTAGTCCCGCAGCTCCGCTATGGGGTAGTCCGCCAGGACGACCCGCTCGCCGGTCCTGGGCTGCGGCGGCGCGTAGCCGTCCCACTGCAGAGGGGTGCGGTTGGCGCGGGCCTCCCCGATCGGCAGGATCACCCGGTCGCCGTGCTTGGCGGCGTGCCGTTCCCGGATGGAGTCGTAGTCCGCGGCGACCTCGGCGAGGAGCCGTCCCCGGCGCTCACGTGAGAGCAGGGACGCGGCGACCGGCACCGACCGGGACGCGTCCTTGACCCAGACCACCGGACCGTCGTACTTGGGGTCGACCTTGACCGCGGTGTGCGCGCGAGACGTCGTGGCACCGCCGACGAGCAGCGGGATCTCGAACTCCTGCCGCTGCATCTCGCTCGCGAAGTTCACCATCTCGTCCAGCGACGGGGTGATCAGCCCGGAGAGCCCGATCAGGTCGGCGTCGACCTCGCGAGCCGTGTCGATGATCTTCTGCGCGGGAACCATGACGCCGAGGTCGATCACCTCGTAGTTGTTGCACTGCAGGACCACGCCGACGATGTTCTTGCCGATGTCGTGGACGTCGCCCTTGACCGTGGCCATCACGATCGTCCCCTTCTTCTCCTCCACGTCGCCCGGTCGCTTCTCGGCCTCGATGAAGGGGATGAGGTAGGCGACCGCCTTCTTCATCACCCGCGCGGACTTCACCACCTGGGGGAGGAACATCTTGCCGGCGCCGAACCGGTCGCCGACGACGTTCATGCCGTCCATCAGGGGCCCCTCGATCACCTCGATGGGGCGGCCGCCGCGGGCGGAGATCTCGGCGCGGAGCTCCTCGGTGTCGGACTCCGCGTAGGTGTCGATGCCCTTGACCAGGGCGTGGGTGATCCGCTCCCCCACCGGCAGCCCGCGCCATTCCTCGTTGGCGACCTCCTGCTTGACGCCGTCCCCGGCGAACTGTGCCGCGATCTCGAGCATCCGCTCGGTGCTGTCCGCACGGCGGTTGAGGATGACGTCCTCGATGCGCTCCCGCAGCTCGGGGGCGATCTCGTCGTAGACGACCAGGGCGCCGGCGTTCACGATGCCCAGGTCCATGCCGGCCCGGATCGCGTGGTAGAGGAACACCGAGTGGATGGCCTCGCGGACCGCGTTGTTGCCGCGGAACGAGAACGACACGTTCGACACGCCT
>JAWWPF010000257.1:0-6689 GCA_033850795.1 Nocardioidaceae bacterium
GTCTCACTGGACGAGGACAGCTCGATCTTGGCCTTCTCGGCCGCCTCCTGCAGACGCTGGCGGGCGATCTTGTCGTTGCCCAGGTCCACACCGTTGTTGTCCTTGAACTTCTTGACCATCCACTCGACGAGACGGGTGTCCCAGTCGTCGCCACCGAGGTTGTTGTCGCCGGAGGTCGCCTTGACCTCGACCACGCCGTCGCCGATCTCGAGCAGGGACACGTCGAAGGTGCCGCCACCGAGGTCGAAGACCAGGATGGTCTGGTCGGACTCCTTCTCGAGCCCGTAGGCCAACGCCGCAGCGGTCGGCTCGTTGACGATCCGGCTCACCGTCAGCCCGGCGATCTCGCCGGCCTCCTTGGTGGCCTGCCGCTGGGCGTCGGAGAAGTACGCCGGCACGGTGATCACCGCGTCGGTGACCGTCTCACCCAGGTACGCCTCGGCGTCGCGCTTGAGCTTCTGCAGCACGAAGGCGGAGATCTGCTGGGCAGTGAAGGACTTGTCGTCGATCTTGGTCTTCCAGTTGGTGCCCATGTGCCGCTTCACGGACCGGATGGTCCGATCCACGTTGGTGACGGCCTGCCGCTTGGCGACCTCACCCACGAGCACCTCGCCGTTCTTGGCGAACGCGACGACCGAGGGGGTCGTGCGAGCGCCCTCGGCGTTCGCGATGACGGTGGGTTCTCCCCCTTCGAGGACGGCGACGACGGAGTTCGTCGTACCGAGGTCGATGCCGACCGCACGAGCCATGGTTGTTACCTCCAGTTGATGCCCGGCCGCTTCCGGCCGGATGTTGGTTGTCCTTGTGGGTGCTGCTGTCCGAACCATCGAGGCTGTCCGGCTGAGGAAAGTTTGTCAAACAACCTGAGTCGTTTCAACTCAACTTCCGTCATACGCCTCAACGCAGTCGGTGGCGCGGATGTTCCGGTTCGGAGGGTTTTTTCGCGGTCACGGGGGACGCGGCGCCGGGATCCGATCGGGTATGACGGTGGGTCGCCAGCGCCGTTCGGCAGCGGGTGGCCCGCACGCGGCTCAGCCGACGGTGACTCGGACCACGTTCGAGGAGCGGTTGTTGGCCGGGTCCAAGACTCGGAACCGGTTGAGCCCGGTGCGGTCCGTGCTGACGTAGGTGCTGAACTGCTCACCGGCGACGCCGGCGGTGACCGGGAAGTCCGCCCAGCCTCCCTCGAAGCGCTGCACCTGGAGCTGCGCCCCCGCCCCACCGGTGTAGGTCCCGGTCAGGTAGATGCGCTGACCGGCCGCGACCTTTGCAGGGAAGGCCCGCAGGGTCAGGCCCTGGTCGGCCGGCTTCTTCGTCTTGGTGGGTGAGGGGGAGGGCGACGACGAGGCGCTCGACGACGCCGACCCGGCGGCGCCGGACGGGGCGGGGACGCCGCCGGCCCGGGTGGTCGGGCTTCCGCTGGGGATGAACAGGCTCGGCTTCTGGGTCGCCCCCGACTTGGGGCCGTTGATGCCGGTCACCTTCGCGGCTCCGAGCGCCACGACGCTGACCACGCCGCCGATGACGAGCGACACGGCCACCAGGACCCCGATGCCCACGAGCAGCTGACGGGTCCACGGCGTCTCGTCCTCCTCGTACCGTGCCATGGTCCTAGGATGCGTCACCCGGCGTGCCCGGCTCCAACCCGGGTTCGGCCAGCTCCTCCTCGGCCCGGGCGGGGTGCAGCCCTCTGTCCGGAAATGTGCGCCTTCTCAACGGGAATCCGCGCCGTCTCAACGGAAACGAGAGCCGTCTCGACTTCTCAACGGGAGCGGGCGTCGCGTTGGCGGACCGCGTGCTCGTCCGTCCGGGTGTCGTAGGACCAGAAGTCGCGGAGCCAGGTCGCCGCGGCGGCCACCCCGAGCAGGCACAGCCCGCCGCCGCTCGCCACGGACCCGCGGACGGACCAGGCGTCGGCGACGAGACCCGCGCGGACCTGCCCTCCGAGCGGCCCGAGGGAGTAGGACAGCATCTCGATCCCCGCCAGCCGTCCCCGCATCCGGTCGGGGATCGTCTGGTTCCAGATCGTGGACCGGAAGATGCCGCTGACCATGTCGGCCGCCCCGGCGAGGACGAGGAACGCGATCGCCACCCAGATGCTGGGCGCCAGGCCTGCCATCAGGACCGCGGCTCCGTAGGTCGCGGCGGCGAGCACGATGGCCCGTCCGTGGTGGTGCACCCGCGACGACCAGCCGGACGTGGCGGTCGCGGCCAGCGCTCCGATCGTCTCGGCCGAGTAGAGCAGCCCCAGCAGCTGCGGACGGTCGAAGACGTCCTGGGCCAGCGCCGGGAACAGCACCACGGGCATCGCCATCAGCATCGCGGTGATGTCGATCAGGTAGGTCCCCAGGAGGTCGCGGCGCCGGACCGCGTACCCGATCCCCTCGGCGATCCCGCGCAGGCTGGGCGGCGTCGTCTCGCCGTGGTGCGGGTAGGGCCGCATCAGCGCGAAGAGGCCCGAGGCGAGGACCAGCCCGACCACGTCCACGGCATAGCACCAGCCGGCGCCCACGGTCGCGACCAGGACCCCGCCGATCGCGGGGCCCGCCAGGACGCCGGCCTGCGTCCCGAGGCTCGACAGGGCGCTGGCCGCGGTGATCTGCTCGTGCCGGACGGTACGCGGCTCCAGCGCCTCCTTCGACGGGCGTTGCAGCGACTCCGCGGCCGCCAGCGCCCCGCTCACCGAGTAGATCAGCCACAGCCGTGGCGCGTCGCTGAACGCGTTCACCATCAGCACGGCGATGAGCAGAGCCTGCACCAGCCCGGTGACCACGAGCATCCGCCGGCGGTCGACGTGGTCCGCGAGCGCGCCGCCGTACAGCCCGAAGAGGACGAGCGGCGCGAGCTCCACCAGCCCGAGCGCCCCGACGGCGAAGTTCGAGCCGGTCAGCGCGTAGAGCTGGAAGGGTACGGCGACGTAGGCAACCATCGCGCCGAGGTAGAACACCGTGCCGCCCAGGAACAGCAGGCGGAAGTCCCGCGAGCGGCGCAGCGGGGTGGTGTCGAGCCGCAGGGCGCCGAGGTGGTCTTTCCAGCTCACGAGGGTCGATCGTCGCACGTCCGGGGAGGTCCGCACGGCATTGCGTTCAGCCCTGGAGGAGCCCGTCCCGACGGGCGATGGCGGCCGCCTCCGTGCGGCCGCTGGCCCGGAGCTTGGCGAGGATGTGCGAGACGTGGACGCTGACCGTCTTGGTGCTGATGAACAGCTGCCGGGCGATCTCGCCGTTGCTGCGTCCCTGCGCGACCAGGGCCAGGATCTCGACCTCGCGCGCGGTCAGCGCCGAGTCCGCCTGGTGGTGCCGGGCGACGGCCAGGCCGCCCTGCCTCAGCCGCGCCAGCAGCGGTGCGGCACCGAGCTGCTCCGCGGTGCTGCGCGCCAGATCACCGAGTTCGACGGCCTCAGCGACTCGACCCTGCGCGCGCAGCACCGCGCTGAGACAGGCCCGCGACCGGGCGAGCTCGAATGTGTGCCCTCGGGTCTCGAAGGCGGCCACGGACCGCTCCCAGGCCTCGACGAGGGCGTCCTCCGATGGCGGGTCCACGTCGGCGAGCCAGCGCAGCCGGTGGTCCTCGGCGTACGTCCGCTCCAGCCAGGCGATCCCCTCGCTGCCGAACGGGCGCTTGCGCTGCTCCACCCGGTGCATCACCTTCTGCACGGCGGCGACGAGCTCGGGGGCCCGGGCGGCGAGGTCGGCGCGCTCCCCGTGCGGCGCGACGGCGGCCACGTCGGCCAGCCTGCCCAGCAGCAGCGCGGTGAGCCGGATCCGTGCCTGGTAGTACCCGGTGGCCTCCATCAGGTCCGTCGCCCGGTCGAACGCGCGCAGCATCCCGTCGAGGTCGCCCTGGGCGCCGTACCACTCGATGTCCGCGGCACCACCGCCTACCGCGATCCAGCCGTCGCGGGACCACTCGGAACGGACCAGCTCGAGCAGCTCCCCTGCGGCGGGGTCACCGCGGTGGAGGAGGACGTTGGCACGGGTGACGCGCAGCATCGCCTCGCCCACCGGTGGAGGGGACTGGCCGGTGAAGCGGGTGAGCGCAACGCACTCGTCCCACAAGCCGAGCTCGTAGGTGGTCTCGGCCTCCATCCACCGGGACTCGAGGCCGTACGGCGTCCAGGGCCGACCGGCCTCCTTGGCGGCCACGGCACCGAGGCGGAAGGCCTCCCGGGCCGCGAGCAGGTCGCCCTTCTCGTGCAGGAGGCTGCCGAGCAGGAACCGCCCGCGGAGCTCGCCCATCATGTCGCCGTCGCGGTGCGCCTGGTCGATCACCACGACCACGGCGCGCTCGGCCGCGGCCGGGTCCCCGGAGCGCTGGTCCAACCCGGCGAGCGTGGTGCTGGCGTCGGCCACGGTCGAGGCCAGGTCGAGCTTCTGGGCCAGCTCCAGCGCCTCCCAGGCGAACCGGGTGGCCTCCTCGTCGCGGCTCTTCTCAGCGAGCGCCCGGGCGTGCAGCGCCAGCAGCCGGGCGCGGACGGGGGTGCGCTCGTCGGGGACGAGCTCCAGGGCATCGCAGGTGGCCGCGAGGGTGTCCTGGGGTCCGTCGAGGAGCAGGGTGGCGTTGGCCAGCGCCATCAGCACCTTGGCCCGCTGCAGGTCCGAGGTCTGAGGCGGCAGCGCCTTCAGCTGGGCGTCGACCAGCTTGCGGGCCCGCTCGGGGTCGCCGGCGCCCACCCGGGCGTCCGCGGCACGGCTGGTCAGGTCGACCAGGTCCACGCCGCCGTCCGGGCCGCCGTCGGCGAGCAGCTCCAGGGCGGTCTCGTAGTGCCCCGCCGCCTCGTCCGGGCCCCCGACCGACATCGCCTCGTCGCCCGCCCGGACACTGGCCCGGACCGCGGTCTCCCGGTCGTGCGCGGCGAGCGCGTGGCGGGCCAGCTCCGCCGCGGTCCCGTCGACCCGCCGGCTGCGCAGGGCCTCGGCGTACGACGCGTGCAGCCGCACCCGCTCTCCCGGGAGCAGGTCGTCGTAGACGGCTTCGGCCAGCAGCGCGTGCCGGAACGCGTAGGCGTCCTCCCCCACGAGCGACAGGATCTTCTGCTCCACGGCGTCGCGCAGCGCCCGGTCGAGCTCGTCCTCGCTCAGCGGCACCACGCTGGCCAGCAGCGCGTGCGAGACCCGGCGACCGGCGCACGCGGCCGCCCGGACCACCTCGCGGCCCCGGTCGTCCAGCCGGTCCAGCCGCACCAGCAGCAGGTCGGCGAGGTCCACTGGCAGGCCGGACCCACTCCCGGTCACGGCTGCGCCGACGAGCTCCTCGGCGAAGAAGGCGTTGCCCTCGGCACGGGAGACGATGGCGCGGACCTCCGCCGGCGTGAGCCCGGTCAGCATGGACTGCACGAGGCGGCGTACGTCGGGGTCGGGGAGGGGCTCGAGCTGCAGCCGCTGCAGCCCGGGCACCCGGGCCCACTGGGCGGCAGCCGCGCGCAAGGGGTGCCGCCGGTGGAGGTCGTCGGAGCGGTACGACGCAACGATCGCGACCGGTCCCCGGAAGGACCGGGTGAACATGAACGAGAGCAGGTCGCGGGTGGACCGGTCGGCCCAGTGCACGTCCTCGACCACGACGAGCAGCGGACCGGTCGCGGCGAGGTCCTCGAGGGCGCCGTACACCGCCTCGAACAGCTCGGAGCGGTCGAGGTTCTCCCCCGCCTCACCGCCGCTGCCCGACATCAGCCGACGACCGAGCTGGAGATGCGACAGGGCCGTGTGGGCGTCGGTCAGGGACGCCATCACGCCGGGGTCCTCGGCCGCGAGCCGGCCGAAGAGCTCGGTGAACGGCAGGTAGGGCAGCGCGCTCTCCCCGAAGTCCAGGCAGTGGCCCACGAGCGCGCGCCGCCCCGCGGCCTCGGACCGGGCGACCAGCTCGGTCAGCAGCCGGGTCTTGCCCACCCCGGCGTCGCCCACGAGCAGCACCGAGCGGGGCGGCTGTCCGGTCAGCCCGACCAGCCGCTCCATCTCTGCGAGCTCGCGTGCACGACCCTGCAGGGGTCGCATCACCTCGGCCGGAGTGCTCACGTCCGCCATCATCGCGGATCCCGCCGACAGTGGCGGAAAAGCGAGCCGGCCCCCGAGGGCCGCCTCCGTGCTCACGCCAGGGAGAGCGGGCGCCGACGCGGGCGCGGAAGGTGCAGCGTCGGGCGCCGAGGCACGCGGAGGTGCCCCCTCCCGCGGTGTGAGAACTGTCTGGTCGCCTGTGCGCGCCGGTAGTCGATCTCTGCGGTGACGTACGCCTGGTCCATCAACATGGTGTCCTCCTCGGGCTCTGGTTCTTCTCGATGGCTCGATACTCGTCGGCTGAGGTAGGCCCGGACATCGGAAGAACTCCCTATTCGGGGCACCGTCCGGACCGGAGCGCCTTATCCGCTACCTCAGCCGGGCCTCCGACCCCTCGTTGAGACGGCGCGCGTTCCCGTTGAGACGGCGCGCGTTCCCGTCGAGACGGCGCGCGTTCCGGAAGACCCGACCAGTCCCTCAGCCGCGCCACTGCGGCGACTGCTCCGTGTGCGAGGCAGCCGCTCAGACGTGCACTCGCCGCCGACGTTTCAGACATAACCGGGCAAAGCCCTCCACCAGGTCGGGCGAGTGCCCGTCCGAGCGGCTACGCACAGCCCTGTCGCGAAGGGACGAGCCCAGGCCTCAGCCGCGCCGCCCCCGCACGAACGTCTCCGCCACCAGGGGGACGCCCGGCCGGTA
>JAWWPF010000260.1:0-18214 GCA_033850795.1 Nocardioidaceae bacterium
TCGAGGGTCGCCTCGAGGGAGGGGAAGCAGGCGCACGTGTAGGTCATCGAGGGCCCGAGGACCATCTCGTAGAACCGGTTGGAGACGTCGTAGTGGTGGTGGATCGCCTCCGCGTCGCGGCCCTTGCTGTGCCGCAGCCCCTCCAGCACCCGGCGCCACTTCGGCGGCGCCTCCTCCGCCGGGGGGGCCGGCGGCTTGAGGTGGCTCCAGCCGAGGCCCCGGACGATCTGGAGCGCTTCGGCGGCCGGGGGGATCTTCACGCCGGACTCCTGGCCCAGCAGCCGCATGACGGCGTACGGGTCGCCCGGGTGGACGCCGTGCAGCTCGAGGTCGCCGGTGACGTAGGCCCGTGCCATCCCGAGGTCACCGGGGGCGGTGAGCAGGTAGGACAGTCCGCGCTTGCTGTTCAGGCGCACGTGGATGGGTGAGTCCGCGGGGCCCGCGGTGCTGCCGTCGTACGCCGTGAACCGGAAGGGCACGCCGCCCGGCATGAGCCGTGAGACGGCCTCGCCGACGGTGAGGGTCGTGGTGCGGATGGGCGTGCTCGTCATCGACGATTCACCGCCTTCTCGTAGAGGCCCGTGAGCCGGTTGTCGGGGTCGGTCTGCTGCTTGACGCGGGCGAGGTTGGCGACGCCGTAGAGCCGGTCGAAGGTCTCCCGGTCGTAGTACGCGTCGGAGTAGAGCGACTTGTGGCCGCCGAGATCGGTGACGCGGGCCTCGACGGCCCGGTTCCTGTCCCCGTCGGAGGCTCCTGGCGCGATCGGGACGGTCCCCCAGAAGCCGACGTTGACGTAGGTGGTGTCCGGCGCCAGCGGGTACGTCGGCCAGGCGCGCGTGGCACGCAGCGGGCAGAGCCACACCGGCCGCATCCCCACGTTCTCGTCGAACCAGTGCAGGAACGTCGCGACCCGCTCGACCGGCACCTCGATGTCCTGGATCACCCGCTCGCGGGCCGGTCGGCCGCGCCTCGCGTCCAGCCGGGCGACGATGCCGAAGCGGGCCTCCAGACCGACGAGCCGGTGGTACACGTCGCTGCGCCGCCAACGACGCGGCCAGAACCGGCGGACCCGCGGGTTCTGCAGGCCGAAGGCACCGGAGCACCAGAACCAGTCGGTGTCCCAGCGCCACAGGTAGTCGTACGTCGACAGGGTGTCGGTCTCCCGCTGCTGCAGCGACCGGAAGTAGACGTCCATCCCCGTGTAGTCCGAGGTGGGGGAGGGCGACCCGGACTCACGCCAGGTGGCCAGGGTCAGGTAGGCCTCGCCGGGCTCGAAGACCACGCCGTCCAGGCCGTCCACCCGCACGCCGTCGTACTCGCCCTCCTCGACGATCACGTCGAGCGTCTTGGCGAGCGCGTCGACGTCGTCGAAGCGGACGTGCCGCAGGTCGACGTACGCCGGCGCCTTCTCGAGGCGGATCCGGATCCGGGTCGCGTACCCCAGGGAGCCGTAGGAGTTGGGGAAGGCGTCGAAGAGGTCCTCGCCGGGCCGGGTGGTGACCACCTCGCCCGCGCCGGTGAGCACGTCCATCTCGTGGACGGACTCGTGCGGGAGGCCGTTGCGGAAGGACGTCGACTCGATGCCGAGGCCGGTCACCGCGCCGCCGAGGGTGATGCTCCGCAGCTGCGGGACCACGCACGGGATCCAGCCGCGCGGCAGGGTGACGTCCACGAGGTCCTCGTAGGTGCACATCCCCTGGACGTCCGCGGTCGCGGACCCGTCCGGGTCGACGTCCAGCGCCACCACGCCGACGAGCCCCGAGACGTCCAGGCCGGGCGTCGTGACACCGGAACGGGCCCGGAACAGGTTCGAGGTCCGCTTCGCCAGCCGGACCGGTGCACCCGCCGGGATCGCGTCGTACGACGCACGCAGCCGGGCCACCGCCTCCATGTGGGCGTCCCACCCCACCACGTCCGTCCGGGGATCTTTCACGGGTGCAACGTATCGAAACGATGTGTCGGGGGGATGTCCGGGGTTTGCTTGGTGAGACCAGCGAATCGGCGTCAGGACGTGACCGAGGCGAGCAGCGCCCCGTCCAGGGCGGTCAGGTGCACCGGCACGCCGGGGCCGGCGAGGTCACGGACGGCGGCGAGATCCGCTTCGGAGACGGTGTCCCCGGCGCCCGGCGCCGCGGCCTCACCGAGCACGACGACCGCCTCCAGCCCGCGCGCACCGCTGGTCACCGCCATGGCGACCGCGACCTGGACGGCGCTGAGCCGCAGGCTGGGCAGCTCGACGGTGGCGGCGGCGTAGGTCCGGCCGTCCTGGTCGCGCACGCAGGCGCCCTGGGCCGCTCGGGTGCGGGCGCGGGTCGACCTGGCCAGGGTGACCAGCTTGACGTCCTCGGGGTCGGTGAGAGCGCCCCAGCGGGCCTCAGCCGGCATGGGACTCAGGATAGGGCTCGGTGTCGTGGTCCCTGCCGTTGCCAGATCGGTTGCCCGATCCGTTGGCTGCGCCGTCACCGTCACCGTCACCGTCACCGGGACCGGCGCCTGCGCCGTCGGCCGCGCCGGACGCGACCTCGACCGCCGGCTCGAGCTTGCCGACCAGCACCGTGCCGATCCGGTTGCGCCGTCCCGCCGGCGTCTCGGCCTCGAAGCGCAGGCCCTCGACCTCGACGACCGACCCGGCGATCGGGACCCGGCCGAGGTACTTGCCCATCAGCCCGCCGACGGTGTCGACGTCGTCGTCGTCCACGGCGACCCCGCAGACCTCCTCGAGGTCGTCGACGGGGTAGCGGGAGCTGACCCGGACCCGCCCGTCGGGCAGCTGCTCGACGTCCACCCGCGCCACGTCGTACTCGTCGGTGATCTCGCCGACGATCTCCTCGACGACGTCCTCGATCGTGACCAGGCCGGCCGTGCCGCCGTACTCGTCGACGACGACCCCGACGTGCTTGCGCTCGGCCTGCATCTCGCGCAGCAGCGCGTCGATCGGCTTGGAGTCCGGGACGTAGAGGACCGGGCGCATCACCGAGTCGACACGCTCGGTGGTCTCGGCCTCGTGCCGGTCGAAGACCCGCTTGGTGAGGTCCTTGAGGTAGGCGAAGCCGACGATGTCGTCGAGGCTCTCGCCGATCACCGGGATGCGGGAGTAGCCGCTGCGCAGGGCCAGCGACATCGCCTGCCTGATCGTCTTGGTCCTCTCGATGAAGACCACGTCGGTGCGCGGGACCATCACCTCGCGCACCAGCGTGTCGCCGAGCTCGAAGACCGAGTGGATCATCTGCCGCTCGCCGGACTCGATGACGCTGCTGGCCTCGGCGAGGTCGACGAGCTCGCGCAGCTCGGCCTCGGAGGCGAACGGGCCCTCGCTGAAGCCGCGCCCGGGGGTCAGGGCGTTGCCGACCATGATCAGCAGCCGGGGCAACGGGCCGAGCACCGTCGTGAAGGCGATCAGCGGGCCTGCAGAGAGCCGGGCGACCCGCTCGGAGTGCTGACGTCCCACGGTGCGCGGGGAGACGCCGATGACCACGAAGGACACCACCAGCATCACCGCGAGCGAGACGGCCATCGCGGCCCAGCGGCCCACGAAGAGGTCCACCATCACCACGGTGACCAGGATGATCGCGGCGATCTCAGACAGCATCCGCAGGAACAGGGCGGTGTTGAGGTAGCGCGGCGGGTCCTCGGCGATCTCGAGCAGCCGCCTGGCCCCGGAGACCCCCTGCGAGGCGATCTCCTCGGCCCGGGCCTTCGAGAACGAGGACAGCGCCGCGTCGGCGCTGCTGAACAGTCCCGCGACCACGACGAGGACCGCCGCCAGCACGAGCAGCCAGATGTCCATGGTGCTCATCGGTGGGTCACCGCCCGCTGTCCCGCCACTCCTCGAGGAGCCTGGCCTGGAGGTCGAACATCTCCTTGTGCTCGTCGGGCTCGGCGTGGTCGTAGCCGAGCAGGTGCAGGATGCCGTGCACCGTCAGCAGCTCGACCTCGTCCTGGGTGCGGTGCCCGGCCTCCGCCGCCTGCCGCTCGGCGACCGCCACGCACAGCACCAGGTCGCCGAGGACGCCCTCCTCGGGCTCCTCGTTGACGAGTCCGGGGCGCAGCTCGTCCATCGGGAAGGCGAGGACGTCGGTGGGTCCGGTCTTCTCCATCCACTTCTCGTTGAGCTCCGCGATCGTCGACTCGTCGACGAGCTTCAGGCACAGCTCGGCGAGGGGATGCACCCGCATCCGGTCCAGGACGAACCGCGAGAGCCGGGACAGCCCGGCGACGTCGAGGCTGTCGCCGGACTCGTTGAGGACCTCGATGCTCACGCCCGGGTGCTCCTCGGCCCGCGCCGGTGAGCGTCCGGTCCGGGGTCGGCCGCATCCGCACGGGCCTCGTAGGTGTCATAGGCGGCCACGATGTGGCCGACGAGCCGGTGGCGTACGACGTCGTGGGAGGTCAGCCGGTTGAAGGCCACGTCCTCGATGCCGGTCAGGATCCCCTCGACGATCCGCAGACCGCTGCGTGTCCCCGAGGGCAGGTCGACCTGCGTGACGTCGCCGGTGACGACCATCTTGGACCCGAAGCCGAGCCGGGTCAGGAACATCTTCATCTGCTCCGGCGAGGTGTTCTGCGCCTCGTCGAGGATGATGAAGGCGTCGTTGAGGGTCCGCCCGCGCATGTAGGCGAGCGGCGCGACCTCGATGGTGTTGGCGGCGAGCAGCTTCGGGATCGACTCCGGGTCGAGCATGTCGTGCAGCGCGTCGTACAGCGGCCGCAGGTAGGGGTCGATCTTCTCGCTCAGCGTGCCGGGGAGGAAGCCGAGCCGCTCCCCCGCCTCGACGGCGGGCCGGGTCAGGATGATCCGGTTGACGTTCTTGGACTGCAGCGCCTGCACGGCCTTGGCCATCGCGAGGTAGGTCTTGCCGGTGCCGGCCGGGCCGATCCCGAACGTGATCGTGTGCTTGTCGATGGACTCGACGTAGCGCTTCTGGTTCAGCGTCTTGGGCCGGATCGTGCGTCCGCGGTTGGACAGGATGTTGAGCGACAGCACGTCGGCTGGGCGCTCGCTGGTCTCCGTCCGCAGGATCCCGACCGCGCGCTCCACGGTCTCCGTGGTGACCCCCTGCCCCGTGCGGATGATCGTGACCAGCTCGTCGAGGAGCCGCTCGACCAGCGCCACCTCCGCGGGCTCGCCGCGCAGGGTGATCTGGTTCCCCCGCACGTGCACGTCGGCCTTGAAGGCCTTCTCGATGAGGTTCAGGTGCTCGTCCCCGGGCCCGAGCAGGGCCACCATGGGGATGCTGTTCGGCACGACGATCGTGTGCATGGGGGTATCGGTGTCGGGCCCGGCCGTCGGGCCGATGGTGGGTTCTGTCATGGGCGGCGTCGGAGCCGACCTCCCCGTCTGTGATGTGGACTGACCCTCCCCAGTTTACGGGAGGCACGGTCACCGTGGCGCCGTCCGCCCGCCCGCGGTTCCGGCCAGGCGGCTAGAGTTCGGTGCATGCAGGAGCACGACGAGCCCGACGGGCCCGAGTCGGCCGGCTACGAGCTGATCCGGCCCGAGGACTTCCTCGCGCGCAACCCGTTCCCGCAGGACGCCCAGCGGATGGGGATCGACCGCTGGAGCGACGAGGCCGGGATGATCGCGATCGCCGCGTCGCTGAACCCCGCCAAGGTGTCCCACCGGGTCTTCGCCTGGCTGATGCTGCTGGCGATCACCGTGCCGCTGCTGATCAACCTCTGGTACGAGCTGACCTGACCGCCGGCCGCCGTACGTCGCTCAGCCGCGGGTGACCAGCAGGAGGCCGAGGCACATCTCGTCGGTGGTGCCCTCCCCCCACACGACGTACCGCTCCTGCTGGCCGCGGAACGCCGGGAGCAGGTCCCGCAGCGCCTGGTCGTGGCGGCAGGTCACCCGGACCGTGTCCCCGCGCCGCAGGTGCACGGGCTTCACCGGCCGGGCGCCCTGGTTGTCGAAGTCCCAGACGGGGATGTCGAGCACCGTCCTGGCGCGCGGGGTCCCCGGGTCGACCTCGATCTTGATCGACCGGCCCAGGAGGTGCATGTGCCCGGCGGCGGCGCGGACCGTCACGGGGCGCTTGATGGTCTGCTCACAGGTCTGCACCGGCCCGGGCCGCAGGGGTCCGCACAGGAAGTGGATGTAGTTCGCGAGCTGGCCGACGTCGTCGCCGAACCGCTTCTGGGCGTCGGCCACGGCGGCTGCCCTGTCGCACAGCGGGCTCTGCGCATGGTCCGGGCGGCACGGCAGCTCGACGGGCGCGGGCAGCAGCATCGTCTCCAGCGGCGCGAGCCTCTTGGTGCCCGGCGCCAGCCGAAGCTGCGCCGAGCTGACGTCCGGCCGCGGCCCTGCGAGCAGGTTGTAGTGGACCTGCATGATGATCCGGGACCCCTTGGGCAGCGGCACGCCGACGTCCGCGGGCATCACCTGCTCCCCGCCTCCGGGTGCCCAGGCGCCCAGCCAGGGCGCGTCGGTCAGCGACCGGGTGGTGTCCACGCCGGTGCCGCCGAAGCAGGTCCAGCCCTCGCCCCTCTGCGAGCGGTCCTGCGCCTCCACGGCGGGCACCGCTGAAGGCGGGACGCGGAACAGGATCACGTGGTGCACGACCTCCGGGGTCCCCGGGAGGATGTTCAGTCCGGTGATGAACGCGTCGTGGGACAGGTGCGGGTCGAGGACGAAGCAGCGGTAGTCGTCGGTGCCCTTGCCGTAGGGGGCCGAGGGTAGGTAGGGCTCCGGCATGGCGAGCCGGACCAGCCGCTCGCCGGAGCGCAGCGGGCGGCTCCTGACCGGCGCGACGGCGGCGTGCTCGTGCGAGGAGGCGGTGCTGGGCGAGGGCGTCCCGGCGGCGGCCCGTCCCGTGCCGTCCCGGCCCGAGCTCGCGCTGAAGCCCCAGACGGCCACCGCCACCAGGACGGCTGCGGCCAGGGCCGTGCGCACGGCGCCCGCGCTCACCCGGGAGGCCAGGTCATCGATCGGCCCCCGAGGACGTGCAGGTGGGCGTGGAACACGGTCTGTTGTGCGGCCGAGCCGGTGTTGAGGACCAGGCGGTACCCGTCGACCAGGCCCTCCTCCTCCGCCACGCCGGCGGCCGCCCTGAACAGGTCCACGAGGACGTCCGGCTCGGCTGCGGCGAGGTCGGCCGCGTTGCTGCGATGGCTGCGGGGGATCACCAGCACGTGCGTGGGCGCCTGTGCATCGATGTCGCGGAAGGCGACCGTGGTGTCCGTCTCGTGCACGATGTCGGCGGGGATCTCGCCGCTGACGATCCGGCAGAACAGGCACTGCGGGTCGGTGGCCATGGGAGTCACTGTAGGCGCCCGTGCGGCGGGTGACCCTGACGAGCCGTGGCTGAGGGCAACTACCGTGAGGACCACGAGGCTGTCCCGTTCGACCCAGGGGGTGCCATGACGCCGGATGCCCGGTGGGACGCCGACGCCGCCGTGGAGGAGCTGTACGCCGCGCACTACCTCCGGCTCGTGCGGCTAGCGGTCCTGCTGGTGCGCGACGTCGGGATCGCCGAGGAGGTCGTCCAGGACTCGCTGGTGGCCATGCACGGCCGGTGGCGGTCCCTGCGCAACGCCGAGAGTGGGCTGGCGTACCTCCAGCAGACGGTCGTGAACAGGTCCCGGTCCGTCGTACGGCGGCGCGGCGCGTCGTACGCCCCGACGTCGTCTCTGGAACCCGGCGACCCTCCGTCCTCGGGGCGGCGGGCCGCCGTTCTCGACGCCCTGCGCGCGCTTCCCGAGCGGCAGCGCGAGGTGCTGGCGCTGGGCTACTACCTCGACCTGGCCGAGGCCCAGATCGCGGACGCCCTCGGGATCAGCAGGGCGGCCGTCCGCAGGAACGCCTCGCGCGCGGTCGCGGCGCTGCGCTCGCTGGCCGAGGACGTGGCATGACGCCCACGGGTGAGGAGGGCCGGCTCCGGGCGCTGCTCGAGGACGCCGTGTCCGACGTGGAACCGCGACCCGGGCTGGACGTCATACGGACGCGCACGGCCGCCTCCCGTCGCCGGCCGTGGCTGATCGGTGCCGCGGCGGCCGTGATCGGGACAGCGGCTGTCGTCGGGGCGGTGGTCGGCTCGGGGACCGGCCCCGACTCGCGCAGACCGTCGGCCGGGCCGGACCACGGCCTGTCGCGACGGCTGACGGTCTACTACGTCGGCGGCACCGCCGCGGGCCCACGGCTGTTCCCGGAGCGGCACACCCGGCTCGTGGGGGACGCCGCGACCGAGGCGGCCGTCCAGGAGGCGGTGACCGGTGCGGCCGACGACCCGGACCACCGCACGCCGTGGCCCGCCGGGACCTCGGTGGCGGGCGTCCGCCGGGCGGGCGGGGTCCTCACGGTCGACCTGTCCGGCGAGGTGGCGCGGCGACCGAGCGGCATGCCGGCCTTGCAAGCCAGGCTCGCGGTGCAGCAGGTGGTGTGGACCGCCCAGGCCGTCGTGCACCGGAGGCTGCCGGTGCGGTTCCTCCTCGAGGGACGGCCGACACCGCAGCTGCTCGGTGTCCCGACCGACCATCCGGTCACGGCGTTGCCGCCAGGCTTGGTCCTCGCCCCGGCCACCCCTTGACCCCATCCGCCGACCCCACCTGCCGACCCGGCGCATCTGCTCGTCTCAACCCTGCTGAGTCGGCGCATCTGCACGTGTGCATTCCACGGGTCCAGGGTTGAGACGTGCGAACGGGCCGGCTCGGCGGGAGGGTTGGTCAGCGCCAGCGGGTACGCGCGAGAAGTGCTGCGGTCGCGGCCACCCCGGCCGTGGACGTGCGCAGCACCGAGGTCCCCATCCGGACCGGCTCGGCGCCCACCGCCGCGAACGCGGCCAGCTCGGGTTCGCTGATCCCGCCCTCGGGCCCCACCACGATCACGATCTCACCGCGGCCGGGCACCGGCAGGTCGGCCAGCGGCCCCGAGGCGGCCTCGTGGAGGACCACCGGCACCGAGGCGTCGCGCAGCAGGCCGACGACCTCGGGCGTGCCTACCATGTCGGCCACCTCCGGGAACCAGGAGCGCCGGGCCTGCTTGGCGGCCTCCCGGGCGGTCGAGCGCCAGCGGGCCAGCGCCTTGGCGCGCTTGTCTCCGCGCCAGACCGACACGGACCGTTCGGCTGCCCACGGGACGATCAGGTCGACGCCCACCTCAGTGAGCATCTCCACGGCGAGCTCCCCGCGGTCGCCCTTGGGGATGGCCTGCACCACGACGACCCGCGGCAGCTCCGGTTCGCTCGAGGCGACCTCGTCGACGGTGGCGTCGAGCGCAGCTCGCTCGACCGCCGTCACCGTGCAGGTGACGGTCGTCCCGGCACCGTCGGTGAGCACGACCCGCTCACCGACCCGGATCCGGCGTACGACGACCGCGTGCCTGCCCTCGTCACCGTCGAGGCGGACCTGCTCACCCGCGCCCAGCCCGACGAGCCCGGGGTGCACGAAGAACGGCAGGCTCACCGGAAGGCGTCGCGGAGCCTGTTGAACACCGACTTGCTCGGCGGCTGCATCCGGCCGTCCGGCGACTGCTCGTCACGCAGCGCGGCGAGCTCGTGGAGCAGCTCCTCCTGCCGCTCGTCGAGCCGGGTCGGCGTCTCCACGACCACGCGCACCACGATGTCGCCGCGCCCCGTGCCCCGCAGGGAGGGGATACCGCGTCCGCCGAGCACCGTCTCGGTCCCCGACTGCGTGCCGGGCCGGATCTCGAGCGGCACGCTGGTCTCGACCTGCGAGTCCTCCCCGGCGAGGTCCGCCTCCAGGGTGGGCAGCTCGATGGTGGTTCCCAGCGCCGCGGCGGTCATGGGCACAGTGACGTTCGCCAGCAGGTCGACCCCGTGGCGGGTGAAGACCGGATGGTCCCGGACCGCCATCTCGACGTACAGGTCGCCGGGCGGCCCACCGCCGGGGCCGACCTCGCCCTGACCCGACAGCTGGACCCGGGTGCCGGTGTCGACGCCCGCGGGGATCTTGACGTTGAGGGTACGACGCGAGCGCACCCGCCCGTCCCCCGAGCACTCCCGGCAGGGGTCGGGGATCACGGTGCCGAAGCCGCGGCAGGCGGCACACGGACGCATCGTGCGGATCTCACCGAGGAAGGACCGCTGGACGTGCACGGTCTCCCCCCGGCCGCCACAGGTCTGACAGGGCTCCGGATGAGTCCCCGGCGCGGCGCCGTCGCCGTGGCACACGCTGCACAGCACCGCGGTGTCCACCTTCAGCTCGCGCGTGGTCCCGAAGGCCGCGTCCGCGAGGTCCACCTCGAGCCGGATCAGCGCGTCCTGGCCCCGGCGGACCCGGGGCCGCGGACCCCGTCCGCCCTGGGCGCCGGCCGCCCCGGTGCCGCCGAAGAAGGCGTCCATGATGTCGGTGAAGGAGAACCCGGCTCCGGCTCCGGCGCCCGCGAAGCCACCGCCGCCGAAGGGGTCCCCGCCCAGGTCGTACATCCGGCGCTTCTCCGGGTCGGAGAGCACCTCGTAGGCGTGCGAGACGTCCTTGAACCGGTCCGCACTCGCCGGGTCCGGGTTCACGTCCGGATGGAGCTGGCGGGCGAGCCGGCGGTAGGCCTTCTTGATCGCGTCGCCGTCGGCGTCGCGCGAGACCCCGAGGGTCTCGTACAGGTCCTGACTCAAAGCTGAAGCCTCATCCTTCGTCGAGGATCCGGGAGACGTAGCGCGCGACCGCGCGCACCGCCGCCATGGTTCCGGGATAGTCCATGCGGGTCGGCCCCACGATGCCCAGGGTGGCCAGCGCCTCGTCACGCCGTCCGTAGCCCGTCGCGACGACCGACGTGGAGGCGAGCTCCTGGTAGGGGCCCTCGTGCCCGATCCGCACCGTCACCGTCGAGGACGACGACGCCTCGCCGAGCAGCTTGAGGAGTACGACGTGCTCCTCGAGCGCCTCGAGCATCGGGCGGATGGCGACGTCGAACCCCTCGCCGAAGCGGGCCAGGTTCGCGGTGCCGCCGACGGCCACCCGCTCGTCGGAGCGGTGGTCGGACATGGCCTCGACCAACGCGGCGACCAGGACGGCGACCGGTCCGCGCTCGTCGGGCAGGAACTCCTCGGGCAGCGTCACCAGCCGGACGGACGCGTCCACGAGCCGTTCGCCGACGACCGTGCGGTTGAGCCGGGTCCGGACCTCCGCGGCCCGGTCCTCGCCGAGCTCGCCCGGCAGCTCGACGACCCGCTGCTCCACCCGACCGGTGGAGAGGATCAGCACCAGGAGCACCCGCGCGTTGCCGAGCGGGACGACCTCCACGTGCCTGACTGTGGAGCGCGACAGCGTGGGGTACTGCACGATCGCGACCTGCCGGGTCAGCTGGGCCAGCAGCCGGACGCTGCGCTGCACCACGTCGTCGAGGTCGATCGCCCCCTCCAGCAAGGTGGCGATGGCGCGGCGCTCGGCGGCCGTCAGCGGCTTGACCTGGCTGAGCCGGTCCACGAACAGCCGGTAGCCCTTGTCGGTGGGGATGCGGCCGGCGCTGGTGTGGGGCTGGGTGATGAACCCCTCCTCCTCCAGCGCCGCCATGTCGTTGCGGACGGTGGCCGGCGAGACGCCGAGCTGGTGCCGGTCGACCAGGGCCTTGGACCCGACCGGCTCCTGGGTGGAGACGTAGTCCTCGACGATGGCACGGAGCACGGCCAGCTTGCGGTCCTCGACCATCGCCCTCGTCTCCTCACGTCCGCGGCACCCTTGGCACTCACTGCACCGGAGTGCCAATGCTACTAGCACCCGTGCACTCCGGCCTCGAGCTCCCGGCCCCTTGCACCACTAGGCTCCCCGCCATGGCCGACACCGCCGCGGACACCGGCTTCACGGAGATCGCCGACCGCTGCTGGGTGGCCCGCTCGTCCCTCCTCGACCTCAACGTGAGCCTGGTCGGCGGCGAGCGCGGCCTGCTCGTCGTGGACAGCCAGACCTCGGAGGCCGCAGCCCGGCGGGTCGTCGAGCAGATCCGGGCGCTGCGGGCCGGTGAAGTGGTCGCCGTCGTCAACACCCACGGGCACGCGCACCACACCGTCGGCAACGCCGTCCTGACCGGGTCGTACGACGCACCGCCGGTGCACGCCCACGAGGATGCCGCGGTCCCCACCGCGACCGAGACGTTCTCCTCGGCGAAGGTCGTGGACCTCGGGGACCGGCTCGTCGAGCTGATCCATCCCGGCCGCGGCCACAGCGCGGGCGACGCCGTGGTCCGCGTCGGGGACGCCGACGTGCTCTTCGCCGGGGACCTCGTCGAGGAGTCCGCGGCCCGCGGCGGCGTCCCCGGGTACGGCGAGGACTGCTTCCCGATGGACTGGCCGGCCACCCTGGACCTGCTGATCGGGCTGCTCACCCCGGCGACCACGGTGGTGCCAGGTCACGGCCGCCCGGTCGGCAGGGACTTCGTCGAGGAGCAGCGCGGAGCCATCGGCGTGGTCGCCGAGACCATCCGCGACCTCGCGGGCCGGGGTGTCCCGGTGAGCGAGGCCCTGGCCGCGGCACAGTGGCCCTATCCCGCGGAGGCGCTGGCGCACGCCGTACGACGGGGGTACGCGCACCTGCCCCGCACGTCGAGGACCCTCCCCCTGATCTGAGACCTGGCTACCAGCGTCGGAGCAGGCGGCTCACCAGGAACCAGATGCCGAGCACGATGAGGACGAACGCGGGGCTGTGCAGGACCAGGAGCAGGCCGAACACGATGAGCATCACCGGGAGGAGGCCCCCGCGACGCCGGGCACCGTAGCCACCGTGCCCCGGGACCGGCGGCGTGCCGGCCATGGTGGGCCGGCCGGCGCCCTGCGGCCTCGGAAGGTCCGCGAACAGCGGAAAGAGCTCCATCTGGGTGCGGGCGGCAAATGCGCGGTCGGCGCGCTCGTCGTACTCCTGCTTGGTCAGGCGACCGGCGGCGTAGTGCTCGCCCAGCGCGCTGACCGCGGCCTCACGCTCGGCGTCGCCGATGCGCAGCTCGTACGGCCCGGTCATGCCGACTCGTCCTCACCGGCCTCGTCGCCCTCCGCCAGCAGCGAGTAGAGCCGCCGCCGGGTGTCGGCGAGGATCTCCGCGGCCTCCGCCTGCTGCTGCTTGGTGCCGGAGACGACCACCTGCCACACCGCGCCCATGACCTGCCCGATCACCGGCTTGAGGTCGCCCGGACGGTCGCTGGGCTGCGGCTCGTCGAAGGACTCCCAGGTGCGGGCCAGCTCCTCCGGGTGCTCCTCCACGTAGCGGCGCCCGTCCTCGGTGAGCTGCAGCAACCGGCGACCCTCGGTCTCCTGCCCCTCGACCAGCCCCTCGTCCTCGAGCTGCTGGACCGTCGGGTACACCGAGCCGGGGCTCGGCTTCCACGCGCCGCCGCTGCGCTCGGCGATCTGCTGGATGATCTGGTAGCCGTTCATCGGCTCGACGGCGAGCACGTCGAGGATCGCGGCGCGCACGTCCCCGCGCCGGACCTTCGGCCCGCGCATCCCGCGGGGCCGGAACTCCCCGGGCCCGCCGGACTGGGCGAGGTTGATCAGTCCCTGCACCCACGGCGGCGGGCCGCCGCTCCACGATCCCCCTCGATGCCCTCGGCGCTGGCCGCTCCACGGCTGGTCCCACGGACCGCTGTTGTGTCCCATCGCTGTTCCCCTCAGGTGTTGTTGGCCGGCTCTGCCGAGCCGTCCGATGTATCGACGATATATCGCGACTGTTCCGAGCTCAACCGGTGACAAGCGGTGGTCGAGACCAGTACGGCGGCCACCCGGCGTGCCCTGCGCGGGCCCGGCCAGCGTCCGCACTACCGTTCTCGGATGCCTGCTCACGACCGGTACGGGCCCGACGTGCTGAACACGGACTGGCGCGCCCCGCGACGCGGGCGCGCCGTCGAGATCTCCGCGGACAAGGGCCTGGTCGTGGAGGAGGTCACCACCGACTGGTGCGGCGAGATCGTCGCGGTCGAGCGGGACCTGATGACCGTCACGCTGGAGGACCGGCGCGGGCGCCGGCGCACCTTCCCGCTGGGCGCCGGCTTCCTCCTCGAGGGCGTCCCGGTGATCCTCGCCCCGCCGGCGCGCTCCGGTCCGGCTGCGCCGACCCGCACGGCGTCGGGGTCCGTCGCGGTGCCCGGCACCCGGGCCAGGGTGGCGCGCGCCAGCCGGATCTTCGTCGAGGGCCGGCACGACGCCGAGCTGGTGGAGAAGGTGTGGGGCGACGACCTCCGTGTCGAGGGGGTGGTCGTGGAGTACCTCGAGGGTGTCGACGACCTGCCTGAGCACCTGCGGGACTTCCGGCCGGGCCCGGAACGGCGGGTGGGGGTGCTGGTCGACCACCTCGTCGCGGGCTCCAAGGAGAGCCGCATCGCGGCATCCGTCGCGAAGAGCCCCGTCGGCCGGCACGTCCTGGTGGTGGGACACCCCTTCATCGACATCTGGCAGGCGGTGAAGCCGGGGCGGCTGGGCATGTCCGCCTGGCCCCAGGTCCCCCGGGGCGTCGACTGGAAGAAGGGCGTGTGCCAGTCGCTGGGCTGGCCGCACCGCGACCAGGCCGACATCGCCCGGGCCTGGAAGCACATCCTCGGCGGGGTGCGGTCCTACGCGGACCTCGAGCCGAGCCTGCTCGGCCGGGTCGAGGAGCTCATCGACTTCGTCACGACGCCGGCCTGAAACCGCCCGTTCGGGTCAGCCACGAGAGGTCCCGCTCTGCTTCAATCGGTCCATGAGCACGGGGCCCGAGCCACCTCAGCCGCCGTACGACCCGCAGCGGCCGTTCGGGCCACCGCCGCAGGGCTTCGGGCCGCCTCCGCAGGGCTTCGGGCCACCGCCGCAGGGCTACCGGCCCGGCCAGCCACCGATGCGCCCCGACGAGGAGAAGCTCTGGGCCATCGGGGCCCACCTCGGCCCCCTCGTGCTGGGGTTCCTTGCGCCGCTGATCGTATGGCTGGTGTTCAGGGACCGCAGCGCCTTCCTGGATCGGACGGGCAAGGAGGCGCTGAACATGCAGCTGTCCTACCTGGTCTACTTCTTCGTCGCCGGCCTCACGGTCTTCCTCCTGATCGGCCTCGCGCTGCTCCCCCTGGTCGGGCTGGCCTGGCTGGCTCTGATGATCGTGGCGACCGTCAAGGTCGCGAACTTCGAGGACTTCCGCTACCCCGCGATCATTCGCTTCGTCAGCTGAGCAGGTCGCGCACCACCGCGTCGGCCAGCAGCCGGCCTCGGGAGGTCAGCACCACCCGGCCCCTCTCCAGAGCGCCCTCCTCCACCCGGCCGCGAGCGACCTGTCCGGGGAGCGCCGCCCGCCCCGGCGGGTCCAGCACGTCGACCGGCAGGCCGCGCCGTAGCCGGGTCTCGAGGAGCACCCGCTCCACGCGACGTGTCTCCTCCTCGAGGAGCTCGCGACCGTGCGCCGGGCTGACGTCCGCGCCGATCCGACCGGCGTACGCCGTGGGGTGCTTGACGTTCCACCACCGGACCCCACCGACGTGGGAGTGCGCACCCGGTCCGACGCCCCACCAGTCGGCACCGGTCCAGTAGAGAAGGTTGTGCCGGCACGCGGCCTCCTCCGAGCGTGCCCAGTTCGACACCTCGTACCACTCCAGGCCGGCACCGCCGAGGATCTCGTCGACCTCCTGGTACTTGTCGGCCAGGTCGTCGTCGTCGGTCATCGCCACCTCGCCGCGACGGACCCGGCGCGCGAGCGCGGTGCCCTCCTCGACGATCAGCGCGTACGCCGAGAGGTGGTCCGGTTCGCAGGCGAGGGCGGCCTCGACCGACGCCCTCCACTCGCCGAGGGTCTCACCGGGAGTGCCGTAGATGAGGTCGAGGCTGACCTGCTCGAACCCCGCCGCGCGGGCCCAGCCGACGGCCAGGGGAACCCGGCTCGGGTCGTGGGTCCGCTCGAGGACCCGCAGGACGTGCGGGACCGCCGACTGCATCCCGAAGGAGATGCGCTTCACGCCTCCTGCGCGGAGCTCGGCCAGGGCGCGGGCGTCCACACTGTCCGGGTTGGACTCGGTGGTGACCTCGGCGCCCTCCACCAGCCCGAACTCCGCGTCGACGGCGGCCAGGATCCGGGTCAGGTCCCCGGGGGGCAGCAGGGTCGGCGTACCGCCGCCGAAGAACACCGTCTCGACCGGCACGTCCACGTCGCCGAGGACCCGCCGCGCCTGCCGGATCTCCGCGATCGCGGCGTCCGCGTACGTCGACCGGCTCGCTCCTGTCACCTGCCCCGGGCCGCCGAGCTCGGTGGCGGTGTAGGTGTTGAAGTCGCAGTAGCCGCAGCGCACGCGGCAGAACGGGACGTGCACGTAGAAGCCGAACGGCCGCTTCCCGACATCCTCGAGGGCCCACGAAGGCAGCGCCCCGTCGACGGGCGCGGGCTCACCTTCGGGCAGTGCGGACGGCATGCCTCCATGCTGTCACGCACGCTGTACCGGCTCCTCCAGACGTCTCAGGCGTACATCCGCTCGATCTCGTCGCGGTGGTTGTCCTCGACGACCTTGCGGCGAACCTTCAGGGACGGCGTCAGCTCACCGGACTCCACGGTCAGGTCGTGGTCGAGCAGGGCCCACTTCTTCACCGTCTCCCACCGGTTCAGCCGCTCGTTCAGCGTGTCGACGTGGCGGCCCACCATCTCGTGCACCTGCGGCGAGGCGACGACGTCGGCGTAGGACCGCCCGGACATGCCGTTCTCCTGGGCCCATCCGGCGATCGCGTCCGGGTCGAGCGAGATGAGGGCCACGCAGTACTTCCGCTCGTTCCCGAACAGGACGAACTGGCTGGCGTAGGGCGAGATGGCCTTGAACTGGGACTCGACCACCGACGGGGCGACGTACTTCCCCCCGGAGGTCTTGAACAGGTCCTTCTTGCGGTCGGTGATCCGCAGGAAGCCCTCCGCGTCGACCTCCCCGATGTCCCCGGTGTGCAGCCACCCGTCCTCGGTGAGCGTCGCGGCGCTCTCGTCCGGCTTGTTGTGGTAGCCCTCCATGACTCCCGGGCCGTTGAGCAGGATCTCGCCGTCCTCGGCGATCCTGACCTCGGTCCCGGGCAGGACCAGCCCCACGCTGCCTATCCGGTACTCGTCGGGGTGGTTGACCGCGCTACCCGCCGAGGTCTCGGTCAGCCCGTAGCCCTCGAGGATGAGGATCCCGGCGGCGTGGAACCACTCGGCGATCTCGCGGTTGAGCGCCGCGGCACCGGAGATGAAGAACCGCACCCGCCCGCCGAACCGCTGCCGCACCTTGGCGAAGACCAGCCGGTCGTAGACGGCGTGCTGCCGGGCGAGCAGGAACGGCACGGGCCGGCCCTCGCGCCGGTGCCGGTCCACCTCCAGCCCGACCTCGAACGCGCGCTTGAACAGCCGCTCCTTGAGGCCGCCCTCCGAGGCTTGCATGGTGACGATCCGCGAGTAGGCCTTCTCGAAGATCCGGGGCGCGGCCCCCATGAACGTGGGGCGTACGACGGCCAGGTTGTCGATGATCTTGTCCACCCGGCCATCGACCGCGGTGGCGAAGCCGCAGGCGAGCTGCGCGGACAGCAGCACCTTGCCGAACGCGTGCGCCATCGGCAGCCACAGGAACTGCAGGTCGGTCTCGTCGAGGATCCCCAGCGCCTGGACCGCGGCGCCCTCATAGGTCCACGAGGCGTGCCGGAGCCGGACGCCCTTGGGCCGGCCGGTGGTGCCCGAGGTGTAGATCAAGGTCGCCAGCGAGTCCGGGCCGGTCGCGTCGATGCGCTCCTGGACCACCTGGGCGTTCTGGACGAGCAGGTCGTCGCCGAGCCGTTGCAGGTCCTCGAGCCCGAGCACCCAGTCACCGTCGGGGGTGCCGTCGAAGGTCACGACGGTGCCCAGCTCCGGGAGCGCGGACCGGTGCTCGGCGAGCTTGGCGATCTGCTCGTCGTCCTCGGCGAACACCACCCGGCACTGGGAGTCCGCGAGGATGAACCCCACGTCCGAGGTGTTGGTCGAGGGATAGACGGTCGTGGTGGCGGCGCCCGCGGACATGATCGCCAGGTCGGCGAGGATCCACTCCAGCCGGGTGCCGGCCGCGATCCCGACCCGCTGCTCCGGTTGCACTCCGAGGGCGACCAGCCCGGCCGCCAGCCGCGTCACCTGGTCGCCGGTCTCCCGCCAGGTCCGGGACTCCCACCCGTCGCCGACCGGGTAGCGGTAGGCCTCCCGGTCCGCTGATGCCTGCACCCGGTCGAAGAACTGCCGCCCCACGTTGGGTGCGCGGTTCTCGATCACGGCCAGGTCGTAGGTGATGGCGGTGCTCGCGGACATCGTTCTCCTGGTCTCTCCACCGGTCCGAGGGGGAGCC
>JAWWPF010000266.1:0-6836 GCA_033850795.1 Nocardioidaceae bacterium
TCCGCTCCACCAGCCACGAGAGGAGGGTGACGATGGCAAGCTCCACCGCCAGCATCGGAGGGCTGGTCAGCGGGCTGGACACCTCGACGATCATCAGCCAGCTGATGCAGGTCGAGGCCCAGCCACAGACCATCCTGAAGAACCGCGTCAGCACCGAGCAGACGAACATCAGCACGCTGCAGGCGCTCAACGCGAAGTTCGCCGCTCTCACCACCAAGGCGACGGCGCTCGCCCAGCAGGCGTCCTGGAACCCCTTCACGACCACCAGCTCGTCGACCTCGGTCACCGCATCGGCCGACTCCACCGCCCTCCCCGGCCGCTACTCGTTCACGGTGCAGCAGACCGCGACACCCTCCCAGCTCACCTTCGACACCACCGCCAAGCCCACCGACGTGGTGGTGCCGACCTCCGTCGTGCTGACCACGGCGACGGGGCCGGTGACCCTCGACACCAAGGACGGCAGCCTCAGCGGCCTCGTCAGCGCGGTCAACAAGGCCAACGCCGGCGTCACCGCCACCACGATCAACCTCGGCGACGGGACCTACCGGCTGCGACTGGTGTCCGCCAGCACCGGACAGGCGTCCACCTTCTCGCTGACCGACCCCAGCACGGGGGCGGCGGTGAGCGGCTGGACCCCGACCGCCGGCCTGGACGCCAAGCTCACCGTCGGCCAGGACACCGTCACCTCCTCCTCCAACACCTTCACCGGGCTGAGCACGGGGCTGAACGTGACGGTGGCGCCGGGAACCGCTGCCGGGACCGCCGTCGACCTCACCGTCGCGCGCGACGCCACGGCGGCGCAGAGCGCCACCCAGGGGCTCGTCGACGCGGCGAACGACATCCTCACCACCATCGACAGCATGACCGCGTACAACGCCACGACGAAGGCGTCCGGCGCGCTCGCCGGGGACGCGACGATCCGGGACCTGCGTAGCCGGGTGCTCGACGCCGTGACCCGCTCCGTCGACGGCACCTCGCTCGCCGATGTCGGGATCCAGACCGACCGCGACGGCAAGATCACCTTCGACACGACGAAGTTCGCGACGGCGTACGCCGCCGACCCCGGCAAGGTGTCCACCAGGCTCGGCGCGCCGAGCACGGCGACGTCGCCGGGCTTCGCCGCGCGGCTGAGCGCGGTGGGCACGGCTGCCAGCGACTCCACCCGCGGCGTGCTCACCACCGACATCCAGGGACGCCAGTCCTCCGTGACGACCTGGCAGAACAGCATCGCCGACTGGGACGTCAAGCTGTCGGCGAAGGAGGAGGCGCTGAACAAGCAGTACGCCGACCTCGAGGTCGCCCTCGGAAAGCTGAAGGACCAGTCGACGTGGCTGTCCGGCCAGCTCGCCAGCCTGTCCGGCTCCAGCTCCAGCTCGAGCTGAGCCGTCCCGCGCTCCACCCTCAGCACCCCATCCACCGTCGACACCACCTGAAGGGCGCGTCATGATCACCGGTCGCAACGCCTACCTGGGCAGCATGGTCAGCACCGCCAGTCCGGCACGGCTCCTGGTGATGCTCTACGACCGCCTGGTCCTGGACCTGCAGCGGGCCGCGGAGGCGCAGACCCTCGACGACCACGCCGCCGCCGCCCCCGAGCTGATGCACGCGCAGGAGATCGTCCTGGAGCTGCAGGGCGCCCTTCGCCCGGACGTGTGGGAGGGAGCCGCCGGCCTCTCGGCGATCTACACGTGGCTGTACCGCGAGCTGATCCGGGCCAACGTGCAGAGGGACGTGACCGCGACCACGGCCTGCCTGGACCTGGTGCTGCCGCTGGCGGACGCCTGGCGCGAGGCGGCTCTCGCGGCCGCCACGGTCTGACGGAACCCGTCATGGACGACACCGCTCCCCCCGAGTGGGGCACCGCGTGGTCCGCCGCCCTCGACGACCTCGAGCTGACCCTCGAGGAGACCGAGCGGCTGCTGTCCGGGGACGCGGGCGTGCCGACCCCCGCGCCCTGGACGCCGCCCGAGCTGGGTGGGCCACTGCCCTCGGAGCTCCTCGCCCGTGCCCAGACGCTGCTCCAGCGCCAGCAGCAGGTGATCGCCCGCACCACGGACACGATGACCGGCGCCCGGAAGAACCGGGCACTCCTCGGCAAGGTCGCCGACGTGACCGGCGTACGGCGTCCGGCGCAGGCCGTGTACCTCGACGTCCGGGCCTGACTCCTCCCGGCCCTACTCCTCCCGGGGATGTCCGGGAGTCGAGCGGCCGGCCCGAACCTCTTGCCCACTTTTCCTCAGGTACCCCGGCCTCGTGCCGAAACTCCCACAGAGCATGGATCGCTCCCTGATCGCCGACGGATTGGCGCCTGCACCACGGCCGACGAATGGGAGACGTCTGCTCATGCTCATCTCTGCGTCCGACCCCGTCGGGGCGGCCCTGCACACCGCGCTGGACGGTCTCGCGCTCCGGCAGCAGGTCACGTCGAACAACATCGCGAACGTCGACACCCCCAACTTCACCGCCTCGCAGGTCGGCTTCGAGGACTCCCTCCGCGGCGCCCTCCAGGGCCCGAGCTTCTCGCCGAGCGACGCGCAGGCGAGCACGACCTCGACGAGCGACCCCGCCGGTGCCGACGGCAACAACGTGGACCTCGCCCACGAGACCATGACCGCGATGCAGACGACGTTCTCCTACCAGCTGCTCACCCGGGCGGTCGGCGACCGCTTCGGCATGATCACGACGGCGATCGGGGGCGCGTGATGGGTGCCTTCGACATGCTGGGCATCGCCAGCAGCGGCATGGCCATGCACCAGACCTGGCTGGACACCCTCGGCTTCAACATCGCCAACGTCAACACGGTCCGCCCGACCAGCCAGTCCGCGTTCCAGGCGCAGTACGTCATGGCGCAGAGCACCCAGGGCCCGGAGGGCGGCTCGGGTGTCCGGGTCTCGGGCCTCGCACTCGGCGACCCGGTCGGCCGGCTCGTCTACCAGCCCGACCACCCGCTGGCCGACGCCAAGGGCTACGTCCGGATGCCCGACATCGACCTCGGCAGCCAGATGACGCAGCTGATCATGGCCCAGCGGGGCTTCCAGGCCCAGAGCCAGGTCATCCGCAACGCGCAGGACGTCTACTCCAGCGCCCTCTCGATCGGCAGGCAGTCATGACCATCCCCGCAGTCGGGGCCGTCGGCAGCGCCGGGTTCACCCCGTACGTCGCACCGACCCTCCCCACCGCTCCCGCAGCGCCGGCCGCTCCCGCCGCGTCCGCCGCGGTCTCGGCCGCCGGCGGGACGACGGGCACCGACTTCTCGCAGCTGCTGTCCCAGGGCCTGCAGCACCTCCAGGGGCTGCACACGCAGACCGACCAGCTGGCGCTGAAGGCCTCGACCGGTGACCTGAACGCCCTGCACGACTACACGATCACCGCCACAGAGGCATCGGTCGCCACCCAGCTGACCACCGCGGTCCGCAACAAGGCCCTCGAGGCCTTCCAAGAGATCATGCGGATGTCGGTCTGATGCGCGACCAGATCGTCGCCCGGCTGACGAGCCTCCAGCGCTCGTTCGCGTCGTTCACTGCCGGCCAGAAGACCATCGCCGTCATCGGTGCCCTCGCCCTCGTGCTGGGCGGTTTCATGGTGTTCCGGTGGGCGTCCGCGCCGTCGTACGCCCCGCTGTTCACCAGCATGGCCCCCGCGGACGCCTCCGCCGTCGTCGACAAGCTCACCGCTGCCGGCACGCCGTACCAGCTCACCGACGGCGGTACGACGGTCCTCGTCCCGGAGAACGACGTCTACGGCAGCCGGATCAAGCTCAGCGGCGAGGGGCTGCCCAGCTCGGACTCGCAGGGCTACGGCCTGCTCGACAAGCAGGGCCTGTCCACCTCGCAGTTCCAGGAGCAGACCAGCTACAAGCGCGCGATCGAGGGCGAGCTGCAGAAGACGATCGAGGCGCTCGACGCCGTCGACGCCGCAGTCGTGCACGTCGCGATGCCGCAGCAGACGCTGTTCGCCACCACCAAGCAGCCGACCACCGCTTCGGTGCTCGTGCAGACCCACCCCGGTGCCACCCTGGACAGCACTCAGGTCCAGGCGATCGTGCACCTGGTCGCCTCCAGCGTCCCGGGCCTCGACCCGTCGCAGGTCACCGTCAGCGACACCGCGGGCACGGTGCTCTCCGCCGCCGGCGACAGCATCGGCGCGGTCGGCGACACCCGCGCGCAGCAGGTCAAGCAGTTCGAGGACCAGATGAACACCTCGGTCAGCGACCTGCTGACGAAGATCGTCGGCCCCGGCAACTCGGGCGTGGACGTGACCGCGAACCTGAGCTTCGACAAGACCCTCACGAACACCACGCGCTACTTCACCAACCCGAAGGTGCCGGCGCTGAGCGCCTCCACCTCCAAGGAGACCTACAAGGGCGCCCCGAACGGCACCACCGGCGGCGTCGTCGGACCGTCCGGCCAGCTCAGCCCGAGCGCCGCGCCGACCGGAGCCGGCTCGAGCTACGTGAAGACCGACAAGACCGCGGACAACGCCGTCGGCTCGGTGGTCGAGCACAAGGAGGCCGCGCCGGGCAACGTGCAGAGCCTGCACGTCGGCATCGTCCTGGACACCCAGGCGCTGGCCGGCCGCACCCCCGGTCAGATCCAGAACCTGGTCGCCTCCGCGCTCGGCATCAACCCCAAGCGCGGCGACACCGTGACCGTCACCTCGATGCCGTTCGACCGCACGCAGCAGAAGGCCGCGGCCGCCGAGCTCGCCGCGGAGAAGAAGGCCGCGGCCCACACTGCGCTGATGTCGGAGGTCAAGACCGGCGGGATCGTCCTGGTCGTGGCGGTCGTGCTGCTGCTCGCCTGGCTGCGGGGCCGCAAGCGCCGGAAGGTCCGCGACCAGGCCACGACGTACGTCGTCGAGCAGCTCAAGCGCGGCGCCGAGCAGTCCGTGGCGCTGCCGCCGAACCCGCCGGCGATGGAGCTACCCGGTCCGGACGCCTCGTCCCAGCTGCGGATGGCCGCCCGTGACGAGATCGCGGCGATGGTCGAGCGCCAGCCCGAGGAGGTCGCGCAGCTGCTGCGCGGCTGGCTCGTCGAGGCGGAGCGCTGACGATGACGATCACGCTGAACGACACCGGTCTGCGCAAGGCCGCCGTGCTCCTGGTCCAGCTGGGCCACGACGGTGCCAGCCAGGTGCTCGCCCATCTGCCCGAGAGCGAGGTCGAGGCGATCTCCGCCGAGATCCTCCGGCTGGAGTCGCTCGGTGCCGCGGAGACCGAGGCCGTGCTCTCGGAGTTCCGCGAGCTCACCGTCGCCCGTGCCAACGTGCTCCGTGGCGGCCCCCAGTTCGCCCGCGCGATCCTCGAGGAGTCGCTGGGCTTCGAACGTGCCGAGGCGGTGATGAACCGGCTCGCCGCCTCGGCACTCCAGCTGCCGTTCCAGTTCCTGCACCGGGCGGACCCGCGCCAGCTGCTGTCGTTCATCTCCGGTGAGCACCCGCAGCTGATCGCCGTCGTGCTGGCGCACCTGTCCAGCGACAAGGCCACCCTGGTGCTCTCCGGCCTCGAGCCGGAGCGGCAGTCCGACGTGGCACACCGGATCGCGGTCATGGACCGCACCTCGCCCGAGACGCTCTCCGAGCTGGAGTCGGCGCTCGAGCGCAAGATGGGCTCGGTCCTGCAGCCGATGGAGGTCTCCCGCGTCGGCGGTCTGGACCCGCTGATCCAGATCATCAACCGGTCCGACCGCGCCACCGAGCGGCTCATCATCGAGGGCCTCCAGGCCCTCGACCCCGCGCTCGCGGAGGAGGTCAAGAGCCGGATGTTCATGTTCGAGGACATCGTGATGCTCGAGAACCGCGACCTGCAGCAGGTGCTGCGCCAGGTCGACGGCGCCGACCTCGCGCCGGCGATGAAGGGCGTCTCGGAGGAGGTCCGCAACAAGATCACCTCGAACATGTCGGAGCGCACGGTCGCCACGCTGCTCGAGGAGATCGAGCTGCTCGGGCCCGTCCTGCTCCGGCAGGTCGAGGAGGCCCAGCAGAAGATCATCATGGTCATCCGGCGCCTCGAGGACGCGGGCGAGATCGTGCTTCGACGGGGGAACGATGACGAGTACGTCGTCTGACGGCGTGGTGCTGCGCGGCCTCCCGGTCGACGCGGTGACCACGGCCGACACCGGCACCGACCTCCGGGGCGGAGCCTGGACCCGGTTCGGCACCGACGCGGTGCGCGGCGACCGGGTCACCGAGTCGACCCTGCGCGGCCTCGCCGAGCAGTCCTGGGAGGCCGCCCGCGCCCAGGGGTACGCCGTGGGGTGGGCCGAGGGCCGCCGCGGGTCCCTGGCCCGCAGTGCCGAGCTCCAGAGGGAGCAGAGCCGGGTCTTCGACGAGCAGGGTCGCCGTGCCCTGGCCGCCCAGCAGTCCGCGGCCGATGCCCTCGCCGTCGCCGCCGAGCAGTTCGCCGTGGTCGCCCGGACCGTGCAGGAGGAGCTCCGCGACCAGGCCGTGGACCTGGCCCTGCAGATCGCCGCGGCGGTGCTGGGGCGCGAGGTGATCGCTGCGGCCGACCCTGGCGCCGACGCCCTGCGGCGCGCGGTCACCGCCGTCGCGGTCGACGTACCGCTGGCCGTGCGGCTGCATCCCGACGATCTCGCCGCGCTCGACCGCTCCGTGGTCGCCGGCCGCAGCGTGACCTGGACGGCCGACCCCTCACTGTCCCGCGGTGACGCGGTCGTCGAGACACCGTCGGGGACCGTGGACGCCGGCATCGCCGGCGCGCTGGCCCGGGTGCGCGAGGTGCTGGGCCGATGACCGACATCCAGACCGGCGCCCTGCTCGACGACCAGCTGCTCGCCCGCGCCCTGGGCGCGGCGCGGCCGGAGACCTTCGGCCGGCTC
>JAWWPF010000268.1:0-10111 GCA_033850795.1 Nocardioidaceae bacterium
AGGGCGCCGCCAGGAGCCCGGACAACCACCCCGGCCAGCCGGCGCCGGCGAGCAGCAGCAGCCCCGCCGCGGCGTAGCAGCCGAGCGCGAGCCGAACCGTGGCGGCCGGGCCGGCCCAGGTCGCGACCGAGGCGATCCCGGCGCTCCGGTCCGCCCGGATGTCCTGGACGGCTCCGAACGCCTGCGACGCGACCCCCCACAGGAAGAACGCCGCGAACGGTGCCAGCACCGACAGCCCCGGCGACCCGGCCGGCGCGACGAGCGCGTAGCCGAAGACCGCCGGACCGGCGAAGTGCGTGCTCGAGGTGAGGGAGTCCAGCAGCGGCCGCTCCTTGAAGCGCAGCCCCGGCGCGGAGTACGCGACCACCGCGAACACCACGAAGGCCAGCACCGCCGTCGAGACGGGGGAGCCGAGGAGGACGAGCGCGAGGAGGAACGGTGCGTTCGAGAGGACGGCCGCCCACAGGGTCAGCCGGTGCCAGCGGTCGGTGAGCACCACGCCCTCGACCCCGCCCTTGCGCGGGTTGAGGACGTCTGACGCGTAGTCGAACACGTCGTTGACGCCGTACATCAGCAGGTTGTACGGCACCAGGAAGTAGAGGGCGCCGATCCAGAAGCCGAGGTCCGGACGGCCGCCGGCCAGCAGGTACGCCGCCCCGAACGGGTAGGCCGTGTTCACCCAGCTCAGCGGGCGTGACGACCCGAGCAGCTGGCGGACCGCCGTGCCGGGACGTTCCTGGCGCAGTGCGCTCGCGGTGCTCACGGCGTCTCCTCCTCGTCCCCGGGTCGAGGCCGACCCAGCAGCTCCCACAGGGCGGGCAGGACCAGGACCGCGACCAGCGGCCAGGCGAGGTCCTCGACAGGCGCACGGAGGACCCGCAGCCCGGTCAGCGAGGAGGAGTCGTAGCGGAACAGGTCGGCGCTGATCATCAGGCTGTCGAAGACCACGGTCAGCACCACGAGCACCAGCGCAGCCAGCGTCGTGGTCCACCACCACCGGCGCGGCAGGTGCGCGACCCGGGCGACCGTCACGCACCCCGTGACCGCCGCGACCAGGAACAGGAGCGCCAGCCCCGCATAGCTCATCGTCGCCCCTCCTCGGCGGTGAGCTGCGGGGCCGGACGTCGGGGTCTCCGGCCCGACACCACCCCGATCAGGCGGTGCAGCACCAGCGTCAGATAGCACAGGAACCCGATGAAGAAGAGCTCCTCGACGGGCAGGCCAGGGGCGACCTCGGCACCGGTGGTCACCGCCGAGCCGCCCGGGCGGTAGAGGTGGAGGTGCAGCGCCGCGAGGTCCCAGCAGACGAACATCGCCATCCCCACGCCCACGACGGCCGCGGCCCTGGGCGCGTCGGCCCACAGGACCAGCCGCCAGCGGCGGTCGACCAGCACCATGCACGCGAGGCCGACCAGCAGGGTGCCGAGGTAGGTCCAGGCGATCATGCGGGCACGTCCAGCGGGTCGGCGGACCGGTCCCCGCGCAGCCGCTTCACGAGGAGCTCCGCGCTGATCAGGCACATCGGCAGCCCGATGCCGGGCACCGTGCTGGCGCCGGCGTAGTACAGCCCGGCGACCCGTCGTGACACGTTTCCCGTGCGGAGGAAGGCGCTCTGCCGCAGGGTGTGCGCCGGCCCGAGGGCGCCTCCCGACCAGGCGTTGAAGTCGTCGGCGAAGTCGGCCGGGCCCCAGGTCCGTCGTACGACGGTCCGGGCCGGCAGGTCCTCGATCCCGGCCCAGCCGGCGACCTGCTCCAGCGCCGCGTCGGCGACCTGCTCCACCAGCGGGTCCCCGCGGCCGTCGACACCGCCGCGGCCCAGCCTGACGTCCGCGGGCACCGGCACGAGCAGGAAGAGGTTCTCGCAGCCGGCCGGCGCCACCGTGGGGTCGGTCTGCGAAGGCTTGCAGACGTAGACCGACGCGGGATCGGGGACGCCCGGACGCTCACCGAAGATTGCGTCGAAGTTGCGGCGCCAGTCGGCGGTGAAGAACAGCGAGTGGTGGGCCAGCTCGGGGAGGGCCCCGCGCACGCCGAGGCACACCAGCACGGCGCCGGGGCCGGGGTCGCGGCGGTCCCAGTACTGCTCGGGGTAGCTGCGCTCGCGGTCCGGCAGGAGCTCGGTCTCGAGGTGGTGCAGGTCGGCGGCGCCCACGACCACGTCGGCGGGGATCGTGCGCTCCGCGCCCGACGCGTCGACGTAGCGGACGCCGGTCACCTGGGCCGGCTGCCGTCGTCCGGCCGGTGGACCGGTGGTGATGGTGGTGACGGTCGCGCCCGTGTGCAGCCGGGCGCCGGCGCCGCGGGCCAGGCCGGCGACCGCTTCGGCGATCCGCGTGAACCCGCCCTGCGGGTAGAGCACCCCGTCGGCGAGGTCGAGGCGGCTCATCAGGTGGTACATGCTGGGCGCCCGGTCCGGTGAGGTCCCGAGGAAGACGGCGGGGTAGCCCAGGATCTGCGCGAGCCGGCGGTCTGCGAACCGGTCGGCGATGAAGCTCTCCAGGGACTGGGTCAGCAGCCTGAGGAGCCGCGGCGTCCTGGTGACCACGTCCCAGCGCAGCTGGGAGGACATCGAGTCGAAGTTGGAGTAGAGGAAGCGCCGCAGCGCGACCTGGTAGGCGTCGTCGGCGGAGTCGAGATACTCCTCCAGGCGGGCGCCGGCGCCGGCCTCGATCCGCTCGAACGTGGCGACGTTCCGGCTTCGCTCCGCGCGTACGTCGACCGGCTCCCGGTGGCCCTCGAAGAACACCCGGTAGCCGGGGTCGAGGACGGTCAGGTCGAGCTGCTCGGCGGCGGAGGTGCCGACCAGGGCGAAGAAGTGCTCGAACACCTCGGGCATCAGGTACCACGACGGTCCGGTGTCGAAGCGGAACCCGCCGCACTCCCACGCGCCGATCCGGCCCCCGAGCTCGTCGCGCTTCTCGAGCAGGTCGACGTCGTAGCCCTCCCGGGCCAGGAGGGCCGCGGAGGCCAGCCCGGCGATCCCGCCGCCGATCACCACGACTTTCGAGGCGTCCGGCATCAGCGCACCCCGATGAGGGCTCGTGCGAGCAGCCGGGCCTTCACGGGGCCCGGGACGCTCACCCGTTCCTGCGCGATCCGGGCGGCCGGTGTGGCCCGCAGCCGCACCGCCAGCTCCTCGAAGAGCAGCTGCGCGGCCCGCACGGCGCGGCGGCTGCTGCGCGGCAGTCGCGGGATGGCTGCGCGCGCGACGCGCAGGTCGGCGGCGATGTCGTCCAGGATCACGTCGCGGTGGAGGTCGGAGAAGGACTCGGCGGCCAGCCCGGGGAAGTAGCGGCGCCCAAGCACGCCCTGGTCCTCGGCCAGGTCGCGCAGGAAGTTGATCTTCTGGAACGCCGCGCCGAGGCGACGTGCACCGTCGGCCAGGTCGTCGTACTCGCCCGCCCGACCCTCGCAGGCGAGGAAGACCCGCAGGCACATCAGGCCGACGACCTCCGCGGAGCCGTAGACGTACCGCTCCAGCGACGAGGTGTCGTGCGCCTGGACCTGGAGGTCGGTCCGCATGGACCCGAAGAACGGGTCGACGAGGTCGGGACCGATGCCCGTCGCCCGTGCCGTGGCCGCGAAGGCGTGCACCACCAGGTTGCTGCTGCGGCCGCTGCCCATGGCCCGGATCGCCTCCTCCTGCAAGCCGTCGAGCAACGCCGCGCGGTCGTGGGTGCTAAAAGCGCGGTCGGGGGTGTCGACGATCTCGTCCGCGATCCGGACCAGGGCGTAGAGGTTGCGCACGTGGGTGCGCACGGGCTCCGTGAGGAGCCGGGAGGCGAGACCGAAGGACGTGGAGTAGCCGTGGATCACCACGGCCGCGCTCCGGTCGGCGACCGTGTCGTAGATGCGGTCCTCGGTGGGCCGGGCCGGGCGGACCAGGCTCATGCCGCCCGCCCCAGCAGGTCGCCGGTGGTGGACCGCAGCCAGCACACCAGCTCCGCGGGCAGTCCGGCGTCCTCGGCCGCGGCGACGGCCTGCCGGGCCTGGCGGGCGGCCAGCTGCTCGACGAAGGCACGGGACCCGGACGCCTGCAGGAGTGCGCGCACGGTGACGGCCTGCTCCTCGGTGAGCGCAGGATCGCCCACGTATCGGGAGATCAGGCGCCAGGTCGCGGTGCTGCGCGCGTGCACGATCAGGGAGGTCTGCTTGCCCGCCGCCAGGTCGCTCAGGCGGCTCTTGCCGGTCACGGTCGGGTCGCCGAAGACGCCCAGGAGGTCGTCGACGAGCTGGAAGGCGGTGCCCAGGAGCCGCCCGGTGCGCCCCGCCGCCGCGACCGCCGCCGGAGGTGCCTCCGCGAGGACTGCGGCCGCCTGGAGAGGGAGCGCGAACGAGTAGACCGCGGTCTTGTGCTCCGCCATCAGGAGCGTCTCCTCCACCGAGGCCGCTTCCACCCCCAGGCTGAGCCGCACGTCGGCCAGCTCGCCGGCCGCTGTCGCGTGCAGCGCCAGGTCGAACAGGTCGAGGAGGCGGTGCACCGTGCTCGTCGGTGCCGGGCAGGTGGCGACGGCGCGCAGGGCGCCGGTCAGCGCGAGGTCCCCGGCCAGGATCCCGGCCGCCGCGCCGTACTCCCTGGCCCGGGCGGGGTCGGTGCCGCGCTCGCGGGCCTGCGCGGCGTGCCATCCCGACACGTTGAGGCGGCCCCGCCGGCGCTCGTCCCCGTCGATGACGTCGTCGTGGATCACCAGAGCGGTGTGCATCAGCTCGATCGCGGCCGCCAGCCTCGACACGGCTCGCGCGTCGGTGCCGCCCCAGGCCCGGTAGCCCGCCTCGAGGAGTGCGGGCCGCACCCGCTTGCCGCCCCGGCTCGCCGCCGTGAGCTCCGCCCACAGCCGCTGGTAGCCGGGGTCGAGCGTCGTGCCGATCGCGGCGCCCCGGTCCAGGATCTCGCTGAGGGCGGTCTCGACGGTGGGCTCCCCGGTGGGCCGGTGAGGGAGGGCCAGGTCGAGGCATCCGGCAGACCCGGGCGGGTATTCAGGGGCGTCCAGGCGGACGGGGTCTTCGGTCATCAGGGGATGCATGCGGATGTCTCGCTCCTGCCCGCGGGTCTGCGTCAGGCTCGGGCCTGACCTCTTCAGTATGCTACACAATACCTACACATGCTGAGGAGGCCAATCATCACGGAGCAGTCGTCCTCGGGCTCACTGTCGATCGGGGAGCTCGCTGCGCGGACGGGCGTCCCGGTCGGCACGCTGCGGACGTGGGAGGCCAGGTACGGCGTCCCGTCGCCCGTCCGCGGGACCGGCGGACACCGGCGCTACGGGAGCGACGACGTCGACCTGGTGCTCCAGACGCTCCGGCACCGGGCGAGCGGGCTGAGCATGACCGTCGCCGCGGAGCGGGCGAGGAGCAATGTCGCTGCGGGGGAGTCCTCGGTCTTCGCCGGCCTGCGGCGGCGCCACCCGGAGCTCACCGTCCAGGTGCTGCGCAAGCCGATCCTGCTGGCGCTGTGCCGCGCGATCGAGGACGAGTGCTGCGCCCAGGCCGACGAACCGCTGCTCTTCGCCAGCTTTCAGCGCGATCGCTTCTACCGTGCCTCGGAGCGCCGCTGGCGGGACCTGAGCCGGACCGCCCGCGGGGCCTACGTGCTCGCCGACTTCGGCCGAGCGCCCTCCGCGAACTCCCGCTCCGGCACGCCCGACGGGCCGATCCGGGTGCCGGTCCCGGAAGACGCGTCACTCAACCGGGAGTGGGTCCTGGTCTGCGACGCGCAGGACTATCCGGGCTGCGTGGTCGGCTGGGAGCGTCCGGGCCAGGCGGACCGGCAGGACCGGCTGCGTGAGTTCGAGACGCTGTGGTCGGTGGACCCGGCCGTGGTCCGGGACGCCGCCAAGGTCTGCGCCGGGCTCACCGAGCAGTACCGGCCCGGGAAGCCCTTCCCTCTGTGGGACTCACTCGAGGACACGCCGCCGCCGGCCTCCCTCGAGACCCGGCGCGCCAGCCGCGTGTTCGACCGCCTGCTGGCCTACCTGTCTGCCGCCTCGGCGGACGATCCCCGCGTCTAGGGGCTTGACGACCGGCCACCGCCGGGTTATAAGAAACCTGTATCGGTCGTTAGAGATGACCGGTCCCGACGACAGCTCGAGATCTCGTGGAGGTGGTAGTCATGTTGATGCGCACGGACCCGTTCCGTGAGGTTGACCGGCTGGCACAGCAGCTCCTCGGCGCCGGCACGACGTCCCGTCCCGCGGTGATGCCGATGGACGCCTGGAGAGAGGGCGACACGTTCGTCGTCGAGTTCGACCTGCCTGGGGTGGCAGCGGACTCCATCGACATCGACGTGGAGAGGAACGTGCTCACGGTCAAGGCGGAGCGACGGCCCGCCAACGGTGACTGGGAGATGCTGGCTGCGGAGCGGCCGAGCGGCGTCTTCAGCCGGCAGCTGGTCCTGGGGGACAACCTGGACCTGCAGCAGGTCGGTGCGGACTACGAGTCCGGGGTGCTGAAGCTCCGCATCCCGGTGGCCGAGCGCGCCAAGCCTCGCAAGATCCATGTCGCGACCGGCGCCGGCGAGGCCACGGCGGTCACCGGAACGACGGGCGCGCCGGTGGGCGAGCAGACCGCGATCTCCTCCTGAACCAAGGGCGTCCGCCATGACCGCCATGACGACCATGGCCCCGGGGGCCCTGGAGTTCGCCGACCTGCTCGTCGCCGACGACGAGTGGGTCGAGCGGGAGTTCGAGGCCCTGGTGGCGTTCGGTTGGGACGACGTCGAGCCCCCGACATGCCCTGCATCGCCGCAGGGAGCGCTTCGGCCGCGTAGGCCCAGGGGCGACGCCGTCCTCCCGCCGGTCCGCCAGGGCCGCGGCGAACGGTCGACCGCCACCGCGTGGGCCCATGAGCGGGGTCCGCCTGCGACGCCGGCTTGCAGCCCGGCGGCCAGCTGACCACTCAGGCCGTCCTGTGACGCCTTCCCTCCCGGCCACCCGGGACGGGAGGGCGTCACTGCGTCACGGGGTAGACGCCTCCCTCGAGGTACGACGACAGCCAGGCGCGCGCCTTGTCGCGGACGAGGTCGATGTTCGCCCGGTCGTCGAGCTGGTCCACCTTGCCGAGCACCCGCCGCCGTACGACGGTCCCCGACGTGGGGTCCACCACGGCGAGGGCGGGCCCCTTCTGCAGGCCCACGAGGATCCGGCCGCCGGCGCCTGCCGTGATCGGGTCCGGCGACCCACCCAGGGGGACGCGGGAGGTACGTCGCAGCGTGCGCGGGTCCACGGCGACGAGTGCGTCGTCGGTCGTGCAGGTCGCCCACACTCGCCTTGCGGTGACGAGGATCCCCTGCAGGCCCTCGCACAGCACCGGAGAGCGCCGGACCATGCCCGTCCCCGGATCCACGCGGAGGAGGCGACCGGTCTCGAAGTCGCTGACCCACAGCGCACCCCCGCCGGCACTCACCAGCCTGGGGCCCGTCCCGACGCGGTACCGATGGGTGACCCGGCCGTCCCGCGGGTCGATCCGCAGCAGCTCGGCGGACGCCTGCAGCACCACCCACACGGAGCCGAAGGCCGTCGTGAGCCCTTCCGGCTCCGGACCGGTCCGGACGGTGCGCGTCACCCGGCCGGTCTCCTCGTCGAGCCGGCGGAGCAGCCCGTCGGAGAACACCGTCACCCAGATCCCGCCGTCGAGGCCGGCCAGCCGGAGCGGGGCCTGGCCGACGTCCGTGCTGAGCTCCGGCCTTCTGCCCGACGCGTCCAGCCGGCTCACCGTCCCCGCGTCGGCGTTCGCGACCCAGACGTGTCCGCGCGAGTCGACGGTCATCCCCACGGGCCCGCTGGCCGTCCTGACCAGCGACCCGGACGTCGTCGCGGGGCCGGCGGTCGACGGGGCGGCCGCTGTCCCGGTGGACCCGCCGCAGGCGCCGGTCAGGGCGAGGAGAGCCACGAGGACGAGCAGCCGGGTCGGCATGCCTGCGACGGTAGGGGTTGGACCGCCATGGTGTCGAGATTCTTCGACACCATCGTTACTCGGTTGGTATGAACGCCGCCGCGGCCCGCGAGAGCTCCTCGAAGCCGCCCGGGCGCAGCCGGTAGAGGGTGGCGTTGCCCGGCGTCACGGTGACCTGCACGATCCCGGCCGACCTCAGGATCGCCAGGTGGTGCAGCAAGGTCGTGCGCGGCGCGCCCATCGACTCCGCCAGCTCGACCGCGGTCATCTCCCCGCGCCGGAGCGTGGTCAGCAGCCGCATCCGGGTCCGGTCGCCGACCGCCCGGCTCAGCTCGAGCAGCCGCTCCGCGGACCGGGTCACCGCCGGACCGCGGGACACCGGCGGGTGGAGCACCACGCGGCGCTCGCGTCCGTCGACCACCACGATCACCGGTGCCACCCGGAAGGAGGGGACGGCGAGGACCCGGTCCAGGCCCACGGGGTCGTAGTGCAGGCCGCCGATCGTCCGGGCCAGGAAGTCCCGGCCGCTGGCCTCCGCCAGCGCTCCGCGGGCGGCGTCCGCCGCGTCGTGCAGTGCCGCGGCCAGGGCGTCCTCCTCGTCCGGCGGAAGCAGGCGGGTGCGCCAGGTCCGAAGGACGTCGAGGATGAGCTCGCGGACGTCGGCGCTGCGGCTGGTCAGCAGCCACGGGCTGGCGTCGAGGACGTTGTGGTCGGAGGCGAAGGCGCTCCGCAGCCGCGCACGAGCCGCGTCGTCCCCGGCGACCGCGGCGCGGACGACCTGCTCGTCGACGGCGTCCAGCAGCTGGCGGCGCTCACCGCCCACGGCGACGTGGTGCAGGTCCTCCGGCGAGCAGGCCTCCACGGCCGCGATGAGCCCGGAGAGGTCCCACGGTCCTGCGCTCCGGGTGAGCAGGGTGACCAGGTTGATCCATCCGAAGCGCCCGACCGCGCCGACCCGGCGCAGGAAGGGACGACCGCAGGCGGCCAGCGCCTGTGCGTAGTCGTCGCGTCCCGTCGCGAACACCTGCCGCCAGTCGGGGTCGGCGACCGCCCCCGCCGCCAGCAGCACCTCGAACGCGGTGCCCTCCCCGATCTCTACCCGAGGCTCGGACACCAGCCGTCCGCTCGGGGCGCTCAGGCCTGCTTGCCGAGCCCGTCCAGGGCGGCCATGTCGTCGTCGGAGAGCTGGAAACCGCCGACGTCGGCGTTGGCACGGATCCGGTCGGCCTGCCGGGACTTCGGGATCACGACGATGCCGTGCTGCAGGTGCCAGCGGACGATCACCTGTGCGGGCGTTCGCCCGAGCCGGTCGGCGATGCCGGTGATCGTCGGGTGGTCCAGGGTGCCGCCGCGCAGGGCGCTGTAGCCCTCCAGCACCACGCTCCGGGCCCGATGGTCCTCGAGGACGCTGCGGTCGAACAGCAGTGGGCTCCACTCGATCTGGTTCACCGCGGGCTTGACGTCGGTGGCGGAGGTCAGCCGGTCCACCATGGCGACGTCGAAGTTGCTCACGCCGATGTGGCGGGCCAGCCCCTGCTCGCGCGCGTCGACGAAGGCACGCCACATGTCCAGGTCGGTCCGGTCGCCTCCCGACCAGTGGATCAGCCAGAGGTCGACGTACTCCGTGCCCAGCGCCTCCAGGCTCGCCCTCAGCGTCTCCAGCTCCCGCCCCGCGCGGTTCGGCGGGCACTTGGTGGTCACGAACAGGTCCCCGCGGGCGACCCCGCTCTCGCCCAGGGCGCGACCGACCTCCGCCTCGTTGCCGTAGACGGTCGCCGTGTCGACGTGGCGGTAGCCGGCCTCCAGGGCGGCGGCCGTGGCCCGGGTCGCGTCCGAGCCCTTGATCTGCCAGGTCCCGAAGCCGAGCAGCGGCATCGACGCGCCGCCCTCGAGGGTCGCGGTGTCGTCGGGAGGTCCTGGCTGTGCCGGCTGGTCGGTCATGCGCCCGATGCTAATAGCCCCAGCCCGCTCGAGAAAAAGTCGTCCCGAGCCCTTCAGTGACTGCAGACCGATGCCGATGCTCTCTTCGACATCCGCGGCCGGCACCCCCCTTGACCGCCCGCGGCGCCGGCTCATCACCCCCCCGGATGACTCGGCCTACGGCGGCCCCGGTCCTCCCCAGGACTCGGGGCCGCCGCCACGGCCGCCCGGCGCCGGCCCCGCGGGAGCGCGTCATGCTGCCGGCACCCTGGGCTGCCTACCGTCGCCCGGGGCGCTTCCC
>JAWWPF010000280.1:0-17213 GCA_033850795.1 Nocardioidaceae bacterium
CTCCTGGATCCAGTCGGCCAGCCCGGAGACGCCCACGCCCAGGAGCCGCACCCCGCCGGAGGTGTCGACCTCGCCCAGCAGCGCCCGGGCGAGCCGGGCGACGACCCGGGGGCTGTCGGTGGGTGCCGGCAGGGTGCTGGAGCGGGTGTTGGTGGTGAAGTCGTGCAGCCGCACCTTCACGGTGACGGTGCGGCCCGACATCCGCGCCTTGCGCAGCCGCTCGGTGACCTGGCCGGCCTGCCGGTCGAGCAGTCCCTCGAGCAGCCGCTTGTCGACGAGGTCGGTGTCGTAGGTGTCCTCGACGCTCACCGACTTCGCCTCGCGCTCGGGCACCACGGGCCGGTCGTCGTCGGCGCGGGCCATCCGGTACAGCGAGGTGCCGTGCGCCTGGCCGACGATGCGGACCAGCTCGTCCGCCGAGACCCCCTCGAGGTCCCGCACGGTGTGCACGCCGACCCGCCGCAGCCGCTCGGCGGTGGCCGGCCCCACGCCCGGGATCACGCCTACGCTCATCGGCCGGAGCAGGTCGCGCTCGGTCCCTGGAGGTACGACGACGAGTCCGTCCGGCTTGTCGAGGTCGCTGGCGATCTTCGCGACGAGCTTGGAGGACGCCACACCGACCGACCCGCACAGCCCGCCGGTCACCTCGCGGACGTCCTCCTTCAGCCGGCGGGCGACCTCGGTCACGCCGGCGACCGAGAGGTCGTCGACGTCGGCCGCGGCGAGGTCCACGAACGCCTCGTCGAGGGAGAGCGGCTCGACGAGCGGGGACAGCTCGCCCAGCAGCGTCATGACCCGCCGGCTGCTCTCCCGGTAGGCGTCGAAGCGGCCGGTCAGGTACGCCGCGTGCGGGCACCGGGCCCGCGCCTCCCGCGTGGACATCGCGGACCGGACGCCGTACACCCGGGCCTCGTAGGACGCGGTCGCGACCACCCCCCGGCCGCCGACCCCGCCCACCACTACTGGCCGGCCGCGCAGCGAGGGCTTGTCGCGCTGCTCCACGGCGGCGAAGAACGCGTCCAGGTCGACATGCAGGATCGTCGGGTCGGCGCGCACGCCGCCATTCTCGACCACCGCTCCGACGGACACCGGGAACCGTCCCCAGACCCGGCGTGGCCGCAGTGCTCCACAGGCCCGGTCACGCCCCGCCCGCCGGGGCCCGGTTGGGGCCAGGGTCGCCCGCATGAGCGATCTGCGATCCGTCCGCGCCGGCGGCCCCACCGACCTGCTGGCGCTCGTGCCTCGGCTGCTCGGGTTCCACCCCCACGAGTCCGTCGTCGTGCTGACCGTCGGTGACGCGCCACAGCCCTTCCACGCCCGGGTGGACCTCCAGGGAGCCCACGCCGGCGAGCTCGCCGACCACCTCAGCGGGGTGGCGGTCCGCGGCGGCGTGACGCGGATGGCGGTCGTGGTCTACAGCCGCGACCCCGTCGCGGCCCGGGTCGCGGGCGGGACGCTGGCGGACCGGCTGATGGCCGACGGGGTGGAGCCCGTCTGCCTGGTCCGCGCGGACGGGACGCACTGGTGGCCGCTGGAGGCGGAGCCGGGCGCGGCGGGCACCGCGTACGACCTGAGCTGCCACCCTCTCACCGCCGAAGGGGTCCTGGAGGGTGCGGTGGTCCTCTCCAGCCGCCAGGAGCTGGCCGACTCCCTCGTGGGGGACGGCTGCGAGGCCGCGGAGGTGTCCGCGCTGGGGGAGGCGGTGGTGGCTCGCGTGGCGCACGCCGTCGCGGACGGCGGGACCCACGCCGAGGCCCACGTGCTGGGGACCGAGGCCCGGTGGGTCGGCCGCCGGGTGCGTCGGTTCCTCGAGGACGGCCGGCGGCTCGACCTGCCCGACCTGGCCCGGTTGCTGGTCCTGATGAGGCTCTCCCTCGAGGTCCGGGACGTGGCCTGGGCCGAGATGTCCCACGCGAACGCCGCCCGGCACGTGGACCTGTGGCGGGACGTGGTCCGGCGGGCGCCGGTCCGGGTCCGCGCCGCGCCGGCGGCACTGCTGGGGTTCGCTGCGTGGCTCTCGGGCAACGGCGCGCTGGCGTGGTGCGCGGTCGACTGCGCCCAGGACGCGGACCCCGGCTACGGCCTGGCGGAGCTCCTTGTGGAGGCACTGACCGGAGCGGTTCCGCCGTCGGTATGGCGTCCCTTCCCGGCGACTGCGCTGAGCGTCCTCGACGGCTGATCCACCCTGGGCAGCCTCCGCGATCGGCTCTAGGCTTCCGGTCATGGGCGAAGAGGTGGCACAGCAGGAGTTCACGCGCGAGGACCGCACCCGCTACCGGGCGAAGGTCCGTCGCTGTCTCGACGTGTTCGCGCGGATGCTGCGGGAGTCGCGTTTCGACGCTGAGGCGCCGATGACCGGGCTGGAGATCGAGCTCAACCTGGTCGATGAGCTGGGCGACCCGGCGCTGAAGAACAACGAGGCCCTCGAGGCCATCGCGGACCCCGACTTCCAGACGGAGCTGGGCCAGTTCAACCTCGAGGTCAACGTGGCCCCCAAGCAGCTGAAGGACGGCGGCTTCACCAAGTTCGAGGAGGGCGTGCGGGCCAGCCTGAACGACGCGGAGTCCAAGGCCTCCAAGGTCGGCGCGCACATGGTGATGATCGGGATCCTGCCGACCTTGTCGGCGGGCCACATGACCCCGGACTCGCTGACGCCCAACCCGCGCTACCAGCTGCTCGGCGACCAGATCCTCGCGGCGCGGGGCGAGGACATCGTCATCGACATCGCCGGACCCGAACGGCTATCGACCACGACCGACTCCATCGTGCCGGAGGCGGCGTGCACCAGCACCCAGCTGCACATCCAGGTGAGCCCCGAGGACTTCCCGGCGTACTGGAACGCGTCCCAGGCGGTCGCCGGCGTGCAGCTGGCGCTGGGCGCCAACTCGCCGTTCCTCCTCGGGCGGGAGCTGTGGCGGGAGACCCGGATCCCCCTGTTCGAGCAGGCGACCGACACCCGCAGCGAGGAGCTCAAGGCCCAGGGAGTGCGGCCCCGCGTCTGGTTCGGGGAGCGCTGGATCAACTCGATCTTCGACCTCTTCGAGGAGAACGTCCGCTACTTCCCGGCCCTGCTCCCGGTGATCGACGACGAGGACCCCCTCGAGGCCCTCGAGTCGGGCACCACGCCCGCCCTCGCGGAGCTCCGGCTGCACAACGGCACGATCTATCGCTGGAACCGACCGGTGTACGACATCGTCGACGGCACGCCCCATGTGCGGGTCGAGAACCGGGTCCTGCCCTCGGGCCCCACCGTCGTCGACACGATGGCGAACGCCGCCTTCTACTTCGGGCTGGTCCGCACCCTTGCCGAGCACGAGCGGCCGTTGTGGTCCCAGATGTCCTTCAGCGCCGCCGAGGAGAACTTCCACGTGGCCGCGCTGCGCGGCATCGAGGCCAACGTGTACTGGCCCGGACTGGGCCAGGTGCCGGCCGCCGAGCTCGTCGTACGCCGCCTCCTCCCGATGGCCAGGGCGGGCCTGGACGCGTGGGGCGTGCGCCCCGAGGAGCGGGACCGGCTCCTCGACATCGTGGAGCAGCGCAGCCTGGTGGGGCAGAACGGCGCCTCGTGGTTCGCGGACAAGTTCCATGCCAGGCTCACGGGCAACGCCGGGGACCGGCTCGGCGCGCTGCGCAGCACGCTGAACGAGTACCGCGAGCACATGCACACCAACGACCCGGTGCACACCTGGCGCTAACGGCCCTGCAGGCGGAGCCGGGTCCACTCCCGCCGCTCTCCGGTGACGACGTCGCGCCAGCCGGTCCGGGTGACCACGAAGCATCCGTCCAGCACCCGGTCGTGGATGCCGAAGCCCATCCGGGCCGCGGAGAGCCACTGCAGGTCGAGGTCGTGGCTCTCGGGCGTCCCCCCGCGGACCAGCCAGGCGGTGCGCCACTGCGGCGGGCTGTCCACCAGGAGCCGGCAGGCGACCTCGATGCGCAGCGCCGTGTCGAGGGCCGGACTGTCCTTCGCGCGCAGCACGAAGCCCGCCCGCCCGCCGCCGAGGATCCCGACGTGCACGGACGGGTCGAAGACCCGACGGCTCTCCCTGGCTCGAAGGCGGCCCACCTCCTCGCGCAGCGCCCACCGCCGCCGGGCGTCCACCCGGACGGAGACGTACATCGCGACAGCATGCCCGTCCGGCGGCCAAGGCGTCGGCCGCCGTCCACAGGGGCGCAACTCCTCGGCCTGCGATAGCGTCGCCGTGCGGCCCACGCGGCCCGCGCGCTCGCTCACACCGAGTCCTGTAGGAGGACGGTCAATGGGGACCATCGTCGTCGGCTACGTGCCCAAGCCCGAGGGCCATGCTGCCCTGCGACGAGCGGCCGAAGAGGCACAGCTGCGTGACGCCCGTCTCGTCGTGGTCAACTCGCACCGCGGCGGTCGCGAGTTCGACCGCGACGACGCCGTGGAGACCGAGGAGGACCTCGAGCAGATCCGCGAGGAGCTGCGCCGCGCCGGTGTCGAGCACGAGATCCGCCAGCTGGTGCGCGGCATGGACCCCGCAGACGACCTGGTCAACGTGGCCACCGAGGTGGGCGCCGAGTTCATCGTGATCGGGCTGCGTCGACGGTCGCCGGTCGGCAAGCTGATCCTGGGCAGCAACGCCCAGCGGGTGCTTCTGGACGCACCCTGTCCTGTCCTCGCGGTGAAGGCCGAAGAGGACTGACACAGCCGGTCCAGACTTGGATTCAAAGGGCCCCGTGTCACAATGGACGAGCGGCTCTTGACGTGAACGGGCCCTGCCGCGCCCCGCAACCGCTGTACGAGAGGTAGTTCGTGTCCTCGAGCTCGTCCCGCAAGCTTTCCGCAGATGTCCTGGCACATCCCGACATCGTCGCGCTCGTCGAGGCAGGTCGCCTCACCGGACAGGTCTCCGCAGACGCGTTACGCACCGCAACAGCCGTCGCTGCGACGTCTCCGCAGCACCTCAAGGCGGTGCTCCGGCACCTGAGTGAGGAAGGGGTCTCCGTCGTGGTCTCAGCCGAGGACGCCGAGCAGTCGGCCCAGCAGCTGCAGCCCAAGCTCGTCGCTGCGGCCGCCTCCAGCGCGCGCACCACGGTCAAGGCGACCGCGAAGAAGGCCGCCGCCAAGAAGGCCCCCGCGAAGAAGGCCGCTGCGAACGGTGCCGTCGCTGACGGGCCGGCGCAGAACGGTGCTGCCCCGGACAGTACCGACAAGGACGGGGCCGGCGAGCCGTCAGCAGCGGACCTGGCCGATGTCGACCCGAACGGCTCCGGATCGCCCGCGGTCGGTGCCGACGGCACGAAGGTGCTCCCGGACGTCCCCGACGAGGTCTTCGAGAAGGACCTCGCCACGGACCCGACGCTGAAGGAGGAGGAGGACGAGAGCAAGGGCTTCGTCGTCTCCTCCGCCGACGAGTCCGACGAGCCGGTGCAGCAGGTGATGGTCGCGGGTGCGACTGCCGACCCGGTCAAGGACTACCTGAAGCAGATCGGCAAGGTCCCCCTCCTGAACGCGGAGATGGAGGTCGAGCTCGCGAAGCGGATCGAGGCCGGCCTGTTCTCCGACGAGAAGCTCGCCAAGGGCGGGAAGATCCCCGCCAAGACGCTCGAGGAGCTGGAGTGGATCGCCGAGGACGGTCGGCGGGCCAAGAACCACCTGCTCGAGGCCAACCTGCGGCTCGTCGTCTCGCTCGCCAAGCGCTACACGGGTCGCGGCATGCTCTTCCTGGACCTGATCCAGGAGGGCAACCTGGGCCTGATTCGCGCGGTGGAGAAGTTCGACTACACCAAGGGCTACAAATTCTCGACGTACGCCACCTGGTGGATCCGCCAGGCGATCACCCGCGCCATGGCCGACCAGGCCCGCACCATCCGGATCCCGGTGCACATGGTGGAGGTCATCAACAAGCTGGCCCGGGTGCAGCGGCAGATGCTGCAGGACCTCGGCCGCGAGCCGACCCCCGAGGAGCTCGCCAAGGAGCTCGACATGACCCCGGAGAAGGTCATCGAGGTCCAGAAGTACGGCCGCGAGCCGATCTCCCTGCACACCCCCCTCGGTGAGGACGGGGACTCCGAGTTCGGCGACCTGATCGAGGACTCCGAGGCGATCGTCCCCGCGGACGCGGTGTCGTTCACGCTCCTGCAGGAGCAGCTGCACGCGGTGCTGGACACCCTCTCCGAGCGCGAGGCGGGCGTGGTCTCGATGCGCTTCGGGCTTACCGACGGCCAGCCGAAGACGCTCGACGAGATCGGCAAGGTGTACGGCGTCACCCGCGAGCGGATCCGGCAGATCGAGTCGAAGACCATGTCGAAGCTGCGGCACCCGTCGCGCTCGCAGGTCCTCCGCGACTACCTCGACTGAGGGCGTCGCTCGCTGAGCGCGTTTCCGGTGGCCGGACGGAGGTCTTCGGCTGCTGCCGTGAACCGCTAGGAGACCGGTCAACAGGGACCGCCCCGCCCGCCCCGTCGCGAGGGGATGGGCGGGGGGCTTGAGCGGGACGGCCGCTGCGAGTCACACGGCGACACCAACCGCGGGGATTGACTGGCGCAGCCTGAGGACCCTCTACGGCTCACCTCGGAGGAACCCTGTGACGGTCCCTCGACGGGTTGCCGGGCCGCGCCGACACGAAGTCAGTGATTGCTCTCCGAGCCAGGACGGCCCTCGAGCAATCGACGCCATTCGCCCCCTCCTGCCAAGGGGCGACCCCCGGGCGCCTGCAACTCAGTCGCCCCGTGCCCAGGCCGGGGGGCATGCGCCGGGACAGCGGTGGACTAGCCGCACGTGGATGTGACCATGCGCACCTGACCTGCGAGGGTCTGGTCTGGTGTGAGGACACCACTGGCGTGCGCTTGGCACGCGGAGCGGTTCTGTCAGGCGTTCCAGTCCGCGATGATCTCGCGGCACTCCTCCGCCTCCTGGGGATCGGCGGGCATCTGGACGTAGGCGGTCATCCTGTCGGGTTCGCTGGCGAGCTTGGTGAAGACGACTGCTGCTCCGTGCTGTTGCAGCTTGTCCGCGAGCGGCGTGAGGGGACGATCGGTGTGCAGGGAGAACTCCTCTTGCCGGCGGCCATTCGGTGGCTCATGCATCGGCTGGTCCTGTCCGTCCGCGGCCCCCACCGCAACAACGGTTACCGTGACCTTGCCGTTCGCGGCAATGGCCTGTCCGGGTTGTGGTGCGGGTGCCGCAACCAGCCGCGAATGTGTTTACGAGACCTTCGGGGACTGTGTAGCCTTCACCCCTCAGGCTGCGGGGGAGCAGCCGGAAGGGGGCCGTTGTGAATACCTTCGACCTGGAACTGCTGTCGCAGTCGTGGGCGGAACCGGAGTTGGCTCGCGTGGTATCCGACTTCGTCCGGACGAACGGGCGACTGCCGCAGCGCCCGGAGCTGCTCGAGACGCTGGTTGCGCATGAGCTGCTGACGCGGCTTGAACCCGAGCTTTCAAGCGGCCCCGCCTGATCCGCCGAGCGGCGACTACCCGTGCCGGGGGCGGACGGCAACCTACGCGCGCTCGTGACCGAGACCGGCCGAGTCGATCCGTGCTCGCCCGAGATCCCGGAATCTTTGCCTCCGGTCCTGAGTCAGGGACACGCCGACGGGGCATGACCCACTCATGCTTTCGCTAGCGCTTGGGATCCTGATCGGGACGGCTACGGTGAGCACGCTCGCGTGGGACTGGTGGCGGCACCCGAAGATCTGAGTCGGAGGCCCGCAGACCAGTTGCTCGGATCCCGTCCACGGCATCCGAGTGGATCGTACCCTTTGGGTGTTATGTCCCATTCCGCGGACATTCTTTCCGAACGGGGATCCCTGTGCTGAACCTTCGCGTCCGCATCCGCGCGCTGGCGACCGTGTCCACGACGCTGGCCCTGGCGCCACTCCTCCTGCCCACCGCCGCGCAGGGAGCGGAGCTCCGGTTCGCCGACTCCACGCACGACGTGGTCAAGGTCGACCTCGTCGACGAGAACGAGACCGTGGTGCCGGATCCCACCACGGACAACGCCGACATCAAGGACGTCTTCCTCCACTACCGCAAGGGTCACTTGGTCCTGCGGGCCGACTTCGTCGACCTTCGGCCCGCTCGCAACACGCTGGTCCTGTTCACCGGGATGGTCCGGACGAACGAGAACCGCAGGTACGAGTACGACGTGGCGACCTCGCCGGGCCACTACGCAGGACATGACACCCTCCTGACCGGGAGGGGGGCGCGGGCCTGCCGCATCGGGCACGAGCTCGACTACCGCAGGAACTTCGCCCGGGTCAGCATCGGTCTGCGCTGCCTGAGCAGCCCGCGGTGGGTGCAGATCAAGATGGGTGCCGCGACCCTGACCTTCGACCCGAAGGCCGTGCAGTCCGGCGACCTGGAGCCCGATCAGCTGGTCCTGCACCTGGACGACGCGCTCAGCGACACCGCGGACTTCACCGCCTGGACGCCGCGGGTCCGCCGCGGCTGAGCCACCTGGCTGTGCCCGGCCCTCAAGTTTGGATTGAGGGTTCGGAGATGTGGGTACCACTGCCCCGTCGCGAACGGCGACGCGTCAACACATCGAAGGGGCACACCGTGGAAATCATCGGCGTCATCATTGCCGGCATCATCATCGGCCTGCTCGGGAAGTTCGTCGCTCCGGGCGACAAGGACAACATCCCGCTCTGGCTCACGATCCTGTGCGGCATCGGCGGGGTCATCATCGGCTGGTTCATCTACTCGGCCTTCGGCGGCAACGGAAGCAACGGCATCGACTGGACGCGGTGGATCGTGGCCATCGTGGTGGCGGCCGTGCTGGTCGTCATCGCCTCCACGCTGACCGGGAGGAACACCGCCAAGCGGCTCTGAGGCAGCGCGCCGACCGCGCGTACGACGACGAGGATCCCTTTCTGGCGTCGTACCAGCGCAGGCGGCTATCCGGCTGCCACCAGCACCACCGCAAGTGCACAGAGCCCGAGGCCGACGCCTTGGGCTCTGTGCACTTTCTCGTGCAGCACCGCGGCCGCGAGCAGCACCGTGCTGGCCGGGTAGAGCGAGGCGAGCACGCCGGCGACCGTGAGGAAGCCCTGCTGCGTCGCCAGGAGGAAGCACCCGGTTGCGCTGGCCGCCAGGGGGCCGGCCAGCAGCGCCAGCCGCACCGTCCGCCCGCGAGGCCGCCACCGGGCCCCGAGAAACACGGCGAGCAGGACCACCGACGGGACGCTGACCGCCTGGGACAGGACCAGCGGCCACCAGCCGGCACTCGCCGGCACCTGCCCGAGGGCCGCGAAGAGCACCCCGAACCCGAGGCCCGCGAGCACACCGTCGAGGAGGCCCGGCCCGAGCGCTCCGCGCCCGGCCCGTGCGTCGGCGGACGGCGCGCTCGAGACGAGCCAGATGGCTGGCAGGGCGGCGACCACGCCGAGCCACACCCACAGGGAGAGGCGCTCCCCGGAGACGGCCCCGACGAGCACCGGAACCAGTGCGGCGCCCACGGCGGAGACCGGAGCGACGACGCTCATCCTGCCCGAGGCGAAGCCTCGGTAGAGGAAGCCGGTGCCCGCACCGCTGCCGACGCCGGCCAGCACCGCCCACCCCAGGTCCGCCGGGGTCGGGTCGCCTCGGGTCAGCGCCGCCACCACGGCCGTGCACGCGGCGCAGGAGAGCTGCGCCACGACCGCGACCGACCAGGCGGAGGTGCGACGGGACAGGACCCCGCCGACGAAGTCGGTGAGCCCGTAGGCGAGTGCCGAGCAGAGCGCCAGGACGATTGCCATGTCAGGAGGCCATCTCAGACGGCCACGGCCCCGACCAGCCAGACCAGCGCCGCGAGGAGGCCCGCGGCGAGCTCGATGAGCAGCGAGAGCCCTGCCGCGCTGAGCGCGGCCCTCGTGGAGGACCACGCCCGAGCCCGGCCGACACGCTGCAGCTCCGAGAGGTAGACCCCCGCGACGAACCCGACGAGCAGGCCCACCACCGGGATCACGAAGAAGCCGACGATGCCGAGCAGCCCGCCCGCCGTCAGGGTCCGGTTCGGGACGCCGCCGGCCTTCAGCCGACGTCCCGGTACGACGTACTTCACCACGCCACCCACGACCAGCAGGGCCGCGGCGAGCCCGCACACCAGCCACCCGGACGGGGAGGCCGCCACGGCCGCCCAGACCACGACCGCGGCGAGGATCAGCACGGAGCCGGGCAGCACCGGCACCACGATGCCGACCAGTCCGACCAGCACCGCAAGTCCGACGATCAGGTCCGTCTCCGCCATGGGGTCAGCCTGTCACGAGCCGCCAGGGACGGGCTCGACCTGCCAACGTCTCGACGGGTCGACCAGCGGGTCGCGAGACGCAGCAGGCCCCGGGCTCGCGCCCGGGGCCTGCTCTGCGTCGTCTGGGGGTCGCCGTTCAGCGATCACCCTGGGGTTCGGCGCTCGGGGTGTCGGCCAGCTTGCCGGTCTCGTCGTGGACGTTCACCGCGATCTCGCGGAGCTTGTCGCCGTGCTCACGAGCGTGGTGAGCGCAGAAGAGCAGGTCACCGCCGCCCGCCAGCTCGACACGGAGGTAGGCCTGGGCACCGCACCGGTCGCAGCGGTCGAGAGCTGTCAACGGATTAGTAGGGGCAACTGCAGTTGTCATCTGAGGCCTCGTTTCCTTCCTTGGTGTCCTGCTCAACGTAACGGGGTGGACCAACCACCCGCGTCCCGTCTCACCAGGATCAACGCTCGTTCCCGCCTGACGCTTCCCGCCCGTGGTCGGTTTCTCCCGCGCCGGCGGTGACCTCTCCCACAGCATCCGTGCCGCATACCCGCCCGGATGCCACAACCTGCAACAACCTCATCGACGTTCTGTTCCCAGTGTGACGCGGCTCGACCCGTGTCGTTGCCAATCCACAAGACTTGAAACGACTCGTTGCCACATCGTGACGAAATGCCCGGTCGGTCCCACGTGCACCATGCTGGCCTGTGGACCGCCGGTTCCGGGGTAGGCGTGGCGATCAGGCGCCTCGGGCGTGTCGCGGTAGATTCCTCGAAGAGGAGCACCACCCCCCCACCAGGCCCCCCAGGCAGGAGACCCGTGCCAGCCCGCACTTCCGGAGGAAGCGCCATCGACAGCTCGTACAACGCCCGCCATCTCCTGGTCCTCGAGGGCCTCGAGGCGGTCCGGAAGCGGCCGGGCATGTACATCGGGTCGACCGACACCCGCGGCTTGATGCACTGCGTCTGGGAGATCATCGACAACGGTGTCGACGAGGCGCTCGCGGGTGCTGCGCACCGGATCGAGGTGACGCTGCACGCTGACGGCTCCGTCGAGGTGCACGACGACGGGCGAGGGATCCCCGTGGACCGCGAGCCCAAGACCGGGCTCCCGGGCGTGGAGGTGATCTTCACCAAGCTGCACGCCGGCGGCAAGTTCGGCGGCGGGTCCTACGTGGCCACCGGCGGGCTGCACGGGGTGGGCGCCTCGGTGGTCAACGCGCTCTCCGCCCGGCTCGACGTCGACGTCGAGCGGCCCCCGGCCCTCCAGGGGATGTCCTTCCGGCGGGGGGTTCCTGGGGTCTTCGCGGGGGAGGGCCCGGCGGCGGCGTTCACCGAGACCTCGGGGCTGACCCGCAAGGGGGCCCGGGTCAAGAAGGGCCTGAGCGGCACGCGCGTGCGGTTCTGGCCGGACCGCCAGATCTTCACCAAGGACGCCACCTTCAACTTCGACGAGCTGGTCACCCGGGCCCGCCAGACCTCCTTCATCGTGCCCGGCCTCGAGCTCGTCCTCCGCGACCAGCGGAGCGCGGAGACCGTCGAGGAGAGGTTCCGTCACGACGGCGGCATCGCCGAGTTCTGCGACTTCCTCGCCACGGACGAGCCGGTCAGCGACATCCTGCGCCTGGGGGGGCACGACAGCTTCACCGAGACCGTCCCGCTGCTCGACGACCACGGCCACATGACCCCGCAGGACGTCGAGCGGGACCTGGTCGTCGACGTCGCGCTGCGCTGGGGGACCGGCTACGAGACCGAGCTGCGCTCCTTCGTCAACGTCATCGCCACTCCCAAGGGCGGCACGCACGTGGCGGGGTTCGAGCAGGCCGTCACCCGCACCTTCAACGACGTGCTCCGCTCCACCAAGCAGCTGAAGGTCAACGAGCCCGACATCGTCAAGGACGACGTCCTCGAAGGCCTCACCGCGGTCGTCACCGTCCGGCTGGCCGAACCGCAGTTCGAGGGCCAGACCAAGGAGGTGCTGGGCACACCCGCCGCCCGCACCGTCGTCCGCAAGATCGTCGCCGCCCGGCTCAAGGACTTCCTGACCTCCACCAAGCGGCCCGAGAAGGCCCAGGCCAAGGTGGTCCTCGAGAAGGTCGCCAACGCCTCGCGGGCCAGGATCGCGGCGCGCACCCACCGCGAGACCCAGCGCCGCAAGAACGCCCTGGAGTCCAGCGCGCTGCCCGCCAAGCTCGCCGACTGCCGCTCGAACGACATGGAGCGCAGCGAGCTGTTCATCGTGGAGGGCGACTCGGCGCTCGGCACCGCCAAGCTGGCCCGCAACTCCGAGTTCCAGGCGCTGCTGCCGATCCGCGGCAAGATCCTGAACGTCCAGAAGGCCTCGGTCGGCGACATGCTGAAGAACGCCGAGTGCGCCTCGATAATCCAGGTCGTCGGGGCCGGTTCCGGGCGGACCTTCGACATCGATGCTCGCCGCTACGGGCGCATCATCTTCATGGCCGACGCCGACTCCGACGGGGCGCACATCCGCTGCCTGCTGGCCACCTTGTTCTTCAAGTACATGCCCGAGCTGATCACCCAGGGACGCGTGTTCAGCGCGGTCCCCCCGCTGCACCGCATCGAGCTGGCGAACCCCAAGAAGGGGATGGACAAGTACGTCTACACGTACTCCGACGTCGAGCTGCAGCGCAGGCTCGCGGAGCTGACCAAGAAGGGGGTCCGCTGGAAGGACCCCGTGCAGCGCTACAAGGGCCTCGGTGAGATGGACGCCGACCAGCTCGCGGAGACGACCATGGACCCTCGGCACCGCACCCTGCGCCGGATCACCGTCGACGACGCCGACGCGGCCCTGCGGGTCTTCGAGCTGTTGATGGGCTCCGACGTCGCGCCGCGCAAGGACTTCATCGTGCAGGGCGCCTACGAGGTGGACGCGGACGCGATAGACACCTGACCCGACACGTGACCCGACACCAGACCCATGCCTGCCCTGGGGCTCAGACGCGCCGGTCGAGCAGGCCGGTGTCGACGTCGTACAGGAACCCGCCGACCTCGACCCACTCCGGGATCAGGGGGTGCGCCCGCACGATCCGCACGTCGTCCTCGAGAGCGGACTCCTGGTCCTCGACCACCCCGAAGGTCTGCCACGACGCGTCCTGACCGGCGGACCGACCGACCCGTTCGCGGAGCTCCTCGAGCGTGGCGCTGGCCATCGCGCACCGGGTGTGCGGGACGACCAGGATCCGGCGCACGTTGAGCAGGTGCACACCGAGGACGAGTGCCTCCAGGGCGGCCTGGGTGACCCGGCCGCCGGGGTTGCGGAAGATCTTGGCGTCGCCGGGGGCGAGGCCCAGCATCCCGAGCGGGTCGATGCGCGAGTCCATGCAGGTCACCAGCGCGACGCCGCGGTGCGCCACGCCGTCGAAGCCGCTCAGTGCGAAGGTCTCGGCGAACCGGCGGTTCGCCGCCAGGAGGTCCTCGAAGGGATCGGTCACTGGCGCAAGGTACCGGATCGGTGCGAGGTGGCCGTCACCGTCCCGGCACGCAGGAGCAGCACGGACAGTACGGCGGCCACCAGCGCGCACCCCGCGGCGCCGACGAAGACCGTGTGGAGCTGCGCGAGGCCGGCCTCCTTGAGCAGCCGGGTGTAGGCCGCGCACTGGGTCCCCGAGGAGCACACGTCGCCCGGGAGCGGGAGCTCGGCCTGAACCGCGTAGTAGCGGCGCAGCCCGATCGTGGTGAGCGCCGAGATGCCGACCAGCATGCCGACCATCCGGGCCACCACGAGGAGCGCGCTGGCGACGCCGTGGACGTCGCTGCGGGTGGCGGCGAGGAGCGCGGCGTTGACCGGGGTCAGTGCGACGCCGAAGCCCAGCCCCCCGACGACCAGTGGCACTGTCGCCAGGGGGTGCTCCAGGCTCGTCAGCCCCCAGTGCGACATCGCGACGAAGCCCACGAACGCCAACAGCATGCCTCCGGCGGCCACGGCACCGGCCGGGGCCCGACCCGTCAGGTAGCCGCCGGCGAGTGCACCGAGGGGCACCGCGACGAGGAACCGCACCAGCACGAGCGCCGCATCGAGCTGCGAGGCCGCGTCGACGGTGACCCGCGCGAAGATCGGGATGTCGACCAGGGCCGCCACCAGCGCTGCGCCGACGAAGAAGCTCACCGCCAGCGCGCCCCAGGCGGACCGGGCCGCCAGCGCGCCCCGGGGGACCAGTGGCTCGGTGGCCCGGCGCAGGTGGCGCAGCAGGAGGACGAGGCAGCCGGCCGAGGCGAGCAGCAGCCACGGGCCGGCCGGCGGGAGCACGGCGACCTCCGGGTCGGCACCCGCGAAGGCGAGAACCACGCCCGCGAGCGCGAGGGCCAGCAGGGTCGCGCCCCGCAGGTCGGCGTGGCCGACCGCAGACGACCAGCCACGCAGGTCCACCACGGGGCGCGCCGCCCGCAGGCACCGGACCACGAAGGCGAGGAAGAACGCGATCGCCGCAAGCCCCACCGGCGCCCACCAGCGCGACTGCCCGGCCACGGGCACGAACGCCAGCCCCAGCGTGACGTCGGTGGTCAGCCGGGCAGGCTGCACCATGATGAGGACCAGGCCCACCACGGCACCGGCCAGGCATGCGGCGCCGGGGACGTCGGTCCGGCCCCGAGCGCCGGCACCGGTCCGGCCCCGAGCATCGGCCTCGGTGGCAGCCCGGGCGCCCGAGGAGTGCAGCGCGGCGGCCAGCACCAGCCCCACGACGCGGTTCACCGCGAAGATCGCCTGCCATGCGGACACGGCGAGCACCACGGCGCCGTACAGCGGACCGAGCACGCTGCCGATCTCCTGGACCGCACCGACGATGCCGAGCGGGACGCCGCGCCGGCCGGGCGGGTACCGGTCGGCGACCAACGCCAGCGTCGCGGGCACCAGGCCGCCGGCGCCGAGGCCCTGGAGGAACCGCCCGGTGACCATGCTCGGGAGGTCGTAGGCGGCTGCCGTGACCAGCGAGCCGAGGGCGAAGACCACCAGCGCTGCCACCAGCACGGGGACCCGGCCGCGGAGGTCGGCGATCCGGCCGATCAGGGGCAGCACCGCGACGTAGCCCAGCAGGAACCCCGACACGATCGGTGCCGCGCGCTGCAGCTCGTCGACGGCGAGCCCGACGCCGGTCATCATGTCCGGCAGCGCCACCACCACGACGTAGGTGTCCGCCGCCGCGAACCCGACCGCCGACGACGCCAGCCACAGGAGCCTGCGGCCGTTCACCGGGAGCAGCTCACCGGGCTCATCGCCGGCCGGCGGTCATGGGGCGACGATCCGCTTCGTGGTGCCGTACTTGTCGAAGGTGATCGTGTAGGTCACGTCCTTGGCGTGCGGGTAGAACGGCCCGGTCAGCACCGCCTTCGCCAGGCGGTGGCTGTCGTCGACGGTGAACGTGGCCCGGAAGCCGGCGGTGGACGTGGCGCTGGGGATCACCGCGGAGACCGCCTTGCCGGGCACGGTGGCGGTGTAGCTGGTGAGCACCGCGGAGCCCGCGCGGACCTTGCCGCTGTCCTTGACCTGCGTGGCGGAGGTCAGTAGCGACGACAGGCCGCCGCGGGCGGCCATCAGCGAAGCGGGGTCCGGAGCGCCGTAGTCAGCCGGGTCGATCCTCACGAACTTCGAGGTGAACGGCAGCTTCGCGTAGACGGTGTGCTCGACGGCGACGACCGAGGCGTCCGCGGTGATCCCGCTCGAGGACACCTTGATCGCGCCGCTGAACGCCGGCGCGTGCGTCCCGATCCCGTCGGCGTCGAGCAGCCCGCTGACGCCGGTCGGGAGCTTGGGCGTGGACAGCCCGATGTGCACCCCCTTGGTGGCGTCGAGGTTCTCCTTCGCGGCGGCCAGGGTCCGCTGCGGGCTCTCCCCGGGTCTGTCGTGGGACCCGCAGCCCGCGAGGGCGGAGACCGCGAGGGCCAGGGCGAGCGGACCCAGGGCGCGGCGGCGGTGGAGGCTCCTCATGCGGCAAGCCTCGCATGCGGCACGCGGCTGGGGGCCACGAAGCCGCTCAGGCGGGGACGAGCGTGTCGACCGGACCCGCGGCGGCCGCGACCGGCTGGGACCCCGGAACCCCGGACCCGTCCCGGCGGCCCTCGGCGGCGGGCAGCTCCACGGGCGCGCCGCTCGCCGCTGCCGCCCGGGCCGGACCCCGCCCTGCCCACGCCAGCACCAGGGTGTCCTCGCCCTTGAGGAACCGGTGGCAGCGCACTCCGCCCGTGCCGCGGCCCTTCGCCGGGTACTCCTCGAACGGGGTGACCTTCACCGAGCCGGGTTCCGTGCCGGGCAGCGCACTGGCGGCGCCCGAGGACGTCACCACGACCGCCGTCTCGTCCGGTGCGAAGGCGCCGAAGAACACCACGCGTTGCCTGGGGCTCAGGCGCACGCCGGCGATCCCGCCTCCGGACCGGCCCTGCGGGCGCACAGCGCCCGCAGGGAAGTGCAGCAGCTGCGCGTCCGAGGTGATGAAGACCAGCTCCTCCTCGCCGCCGTGCAGCTCCACCGCCCCGACCACCTCGTCGCCATCGGCGAGCCGGACCACCTCCCAGGAGTCCCGGTTGGCGAGCAGCTCCGGGTTGACCCGCTTGACCACTCCGGCCCGGGTGCCCAGCGCCAGCCCGGTGCTGTCCTGGTCGAGGGACGTCAGCGCGAGGACCCGCTCCCCGCCCTCGAGGGGCAGGAACTCCGTGACCGGTGCCCCACCCTGCAGCTGGGGGTGGTTGGCGGTGACCGGAAGCGTGGGGAGGTCGAGCACGTCGAGCCGCACGAGCCGGCCGAGGTTCGTGACCGCACCGACCTGGCCGCGGGCCGTCGCGCGCACCGCGGACACCACGACGTCGTGCTTGGTGCGCGGGCCGCCGGTGCCGGGTGCCTCGGTGCCCGCGCTGCGGGCGAGCAGCCCGCTGCTGGAGAGGAGGACCAGGCACGGGTCGTCCGCCACCTCGAGCGCCACGGCCGCCGAGACCGGCTGGCCCGCGGACTCCAGCAGGACGGTCCGGCGAGGGGTGCCGTAGGTCTTGGCGACCTCGTTCAGCTCGTCGGAGACCACCT
>JAWWPF010000304.1:0-9269 GCA_033850795.1 Nocardioidaceae bacterium
CGAGCTCGGGTAGGCGTGGTGGATACCGAGCGGGCGCCGGATGTCCTCGCCGTGCACGAACGCCTCACCGAGCCAGGTGGCCTCCGGGCCGCCGGCGCTCTCCAGCGCCACCTGTCGGTCGGAGAACCGGTGGACGCTGAAGCGCGCATGGATGGTCGGGCCAGATGTCGTCGCTCATGGCGGGCCTCCTCGGGCCCGTCGGGCCCGTCGGGCCCGTCGGCATGATGGCACGGGCCCGGCCGGAGCTCCAGCCCTCAGCGTCGGCGGTAGCGCAGGTGGACGACGCCGCCGGCGAACCGCCGCTCTTCGAGCAGCTCGAGGTCCAGCCGGACCCCTCGGGGCAGCCAGTGCCGACCTGCGCCCACCACGACGGGCGTCACCAGCTGGTGCCACTCGTCGACCAGCCCCGCGCGGATCGCCTCGGCGGCCAGCTCGGGTCCGCCCACGGAGATGGGGCCTGCCGCCTCCGTCTTCAGACGGCGGACGGCTTCGGGGTCGAAGTCCCGCTCCAGCCGGGTCCGCGCGGTGGGCACGCCGGTCAGGGTTCTCGAGAACACGACCTTCTCGGCGGCCTGCCAGATCCGGGCGTAGTCCCGCGTCACCGGCTCGGGGTCGTCGGAGAGCGCCGGGTCCTCCCAGAACGCCATCACCTCGTACATCCGTCGTCCGTAGAGGTAGGTCGCGACGCGACGCTCCAGCTCGTTGACGAAGCGGTGCACCTCCTCGTCGGGAGCCGCCCAGTCGAAGGTCCCGTCCTCGTCCGCGACGAAGCCGTCGAGCGAGGTGATCGCGGAGTAGACCAGCCGGCTCATCGGGCGGATCAGGTCAGAAGACGACGTCGCCGCGCTTGCGGCGGTCCCGCAGCGCCTTGATCGCCTCGTCGAGGATGTCCTCGGCCTCCTGGTCGGAGCGCCGCTCCTTCACGTAGGCCAGGTGGGTCTTGTACGGCTCGATCTTGGGCGCCGGCGGTGGGTTGTCCGCGTCGAGGCTGGCCGGCAGACCGCACCTGGGACAGTCCCAGGACTCCGGGATCTGCGCCTCGACCGCGAAGGTCACGACCGACTCGTGGGCGTGCGCACAGAAGTACACCACGGTCTGACGTGGGGCCGCGTCCCCTCGCTCGGCCTCCCCCATCGGCCCTGCACCGACCCGGCTACCGCGGATCGCGTTGCCTCCACCTGCCACGCTGTGTGCTCCTGTCGAGACGTTGCTTGGGGTGAACCGGGGACCGGCGAGGCGCCGGCCCTCAGCCTCCGGCCTTGAGCAGCAGACCCAGAGCGACGATGCACGCGAACCAGATCACGCCGGCGCCGATCGTGATCCGGTCGAGGTTGCGCTCGGCCACCGACGAACCACCGAGACCGCTGGAGACGCCGCCGCCGAACATGTCGGAGAGCCCGCCGCCCCTGCCCTTGTGCAGGAGGACGAGCAGGATCAGAAGCAGGCTGGTCAGGACGAGCAGCACGGTGAAGGCGACAACCACGGTACGGAATCCTAACTCACGAAACGGCTATGAGATGAGCGGCATGTCGTAGAACCGGCAGATGCCGCCGAACTCGTCCACGTCCAGGCTCGCTCCTCCGACCAGGCAGCCGTCCACATCGGGCTGCTGCATGATCCCGGCCACGTTGGCCGCCTTCACCGAGCCGCCGTAGAGCACACGCACGGCGGCGGCCGCATCCGCGCCCCAGACGCGCGCCACCCGGTCCCGCACTCCGGAGCAGACCTCCTGCGCGTCCTCGGGCGTGGCCACCTCCCCGGTCCCGATCGCCCAGACCGGCTCGTAGGCGACGACGAGGCCGGCGACCTGCCCAGCGTCCAGCCCCTGGAGGGACCCCTCGAGCTGCTGGACGCAGTGCTCCACGTGCCTGCCCTCGTTGCGGACGACGAGCCCTTCGCCGACGCAGACGATCGGGGTCATGCCTGCTTCGAGGGCCTTGGTGGCCTTGGCGCTGACGGTCTCGTCGCTCTCGCCGTGGTGCTGGCGTCGCTCGGAGTGCCCCGCCACGACGTAGGAGCACCCGAGCTTGGCGAGCATCGTGGCGGAGATCTCGCCGGTGTAGGCGCCGTTGTCGTGGGTGGACACGTCCTGTGCGCCGTACCGGATCCCGAGCCGGTCCCCGTCGACCAGGGTCTGCACGCTCCGCAGGTCGGTGAAGGGCGGCAGGACGACCACCTCGGCCCGTCCGTAGTCGTGCTTCTTGTCGTTCAGCGTCCAGGCCAGCTTCTGGACGAGGACGACGGCCTCCTGGTGGTTGACGTTCATCTTCCAGTTGCCCGCCATCAGCGGGACGCGGCTCTGCTTGGCCATCGGGTCGTGCCTGTCTGTCGGGGAGGGTGGGGTCAGTCGTCGAGCACGTCGATGCCGGGAAGCGGCTTGCCCTCGAGGTACTCCAGGCTCGCTCCGCCGCCGGTCGAGATGTGACCGAAGGCCGACTCGTCGAAGCCGAGCTTCCGGACGGCCGCCGCCGAGTCACCGCCGCCGACGACCGAGAGCCCGTCGATCCCGGTGAGCGCCTCGGCCACCGCCCGCGTCCCGTTGGCGAAGGCGTCGAACTCGAAGACCCCCATCGGCCCGTTCCAGAAGACGGTGCGGGCATCGGCGAGGGCCGCGGCGAACGCCCGAGCCGAGTCCGGTCCGATGTCGAGCCCGATCTGGTCCGCCGGCATCCGGTCGGCGGGTACGACGCTCGGCTCGGCGTCCGCCTTGAACGTGGCCGCGACGACCACGTCGGTCGGGAGCAGGATCTGCACCCCGGACTCCTCGGCACGCCGCAGGTAGCCGCGGCAGGTCTCGAGCTGGTCCTCCTCGAGGAGGCTCTTGCCCACCTCGTGGCCCTGGGCCGCCAGGAAGGTGAACACCATCCCGCCGCCGATCAGCAGCCGGTCGGCCTTGCCCAGGAGGTTGTCGATGACCCCGAGCTTGTCGGAGACCTTGGAGCCGCCGAGGACGACGACGTAGGGCCGGTCCGGGTTCTCCGTGAGCCGGCGCAGGACCTGGATCTCGGTGGCCACCAGGCCGCCCATCGCGTGCGGCAGCCGCTGCGCGACGTCGTACACGGAGGCCTGCTTGCGGTGCACGACCCCGAACCCGTCGCTCACGAACACGTCCGCGAGCTCCGCGAGCTGGTCGGCGAAGGCGCCCCGGACAGCGTCGTCCTTGCTCGTCTCGCCCTCGTTGAAGCGCACGTTCTCCAGCACCGCCACCTGGCCGTCGGCCAGGGCGTCGACCACCCGGTGCGCCGACTCCCCCACGGTGTCCTCCGCGAACGCCACCTCCTGGCCGAGCAGCTCCCCGAGGCGGGCGGCCACCGGTCGCAGCGAGTACTGCGGGTCCGGCGCGCCCTTGGGACGGCCGAGGTGCGCGGTGACCACGACGCGCGCGCCGGCGTCGGCCAGCCTCCGGATCGTCGGGACGCTGGCCCGGATCCGGCCGTCGTCGGTGATGCGGTCGGCCTCGAGGGGCACGTTCAGGTCCGAGCGGACCAGGACCCGCCTGCCCGTGAGGTCGCCGAGCCGGGCGATCTGGTCGTCAGGCCGGTCGGCGGGCTCGTCACTGGGCTCGTCGCTGGGCTCGTCACTGGGCTCGTCACTGGGCTCGGCCACCGGGTCAGAGGCTCTCGCCGACGAAGGTGATCAGGTCCGCGAGCCGGTTCGAGTAGCCCCACTCGTTGTCGTACCAGCCGACGACCTTGACCTGGTTGCCGATGACCTTGGTGAGCCCCGAGTCGAAGATGCACGAGTGCGGGTCGGTCACGATGTCGGTGGAGACGATCGGGTCCTCGGTGTACTTCAAGAACCCCTTCAGCTCGCCGTCGGCGGCGGCCTTGAACGCGGCGTTGACCTCCTCGACCGAGGTCTCCCGGCCGGCCTCGAAGCTCAGGTCGGTCGCGGAGCCGGTGGGCACCGGCACCCGCAGCGCGTAGCCGTCCAGCTTGCCCTTCAGCTCCGGCATCACCAGCCCGATGGCCTTGGCCGCACCCGTCGAGGTCGGCACGATGTTGAGCGCCGCGGCCCGCGCCCGGCGCAGGTCCTTGTGCGGGGCGTCCTGCAGGTTCTGGTCCTGGGTGTAGGCGTGGATCGTCGTCATCAGGCCCTTGACGATCCCGAACTCCTCGTGGAGGACCTTCGCCATCGGCCCCAGGCAGTTCGTGGTGCAGGAGGCGTTGGAGATGATGTGGTGCGCGGCCGCGTCGTACGTCTTGTGGTTGACGCCCATCACGATGGTGACGTCCTCGTTCTTGGCCGGCGCCGAGATGATCACCTTCTGCGCGCCGCCCTCGATGTGCGCCTTGGCCTTCTCGGCGTCGGTGAAGAAGCCGGTGGACTCCACGACGACGTCCACGCCGAGGTCCTTCCACGGGAGCTGCGCGGGGTCCCGCTCCGCCAGGATCTTCAGGGTCCGGTCGCCGTACCGGATCCCGTCGTCGACCACGGTGACCTCGGAGGGGAACCTGCCCAGGATCGAGTCGTACTTCAGCAGCTGCGCCATGGTCTTGAGGTCGCCGAGGTCGTTGGCGGCCACGACCTCGATGTCGGCGTCCCCGGTCGAGTTCAGGGCCTGCACGGCCCGGAAGAAGTTGCGGCCGATCCGGCCGAACCCGTTGATGCCCACACGAACGGTCATGGCACGTATCTCCTTGCGCAGTCAGCGGAGTGAGCGGCCACCAGAGGTCCGCCTCACAGGTCGCGGCGGTGCCGGGGCACCACTCGCGGTCGACCATACCGGGGGCTGCGACGGACCCGGAGGGCGCGTCCGCCCTGTGTACCCGGGGGCTGGTCGAGGACCCGCTCAGGCCTCGTCGACGAGCATCTCCGGGGTCAGGCTGGCCTCGGTGTCGTCGATGCCGAGCTCCTGCGCGCGCTTGTCGGCCATCGCCAGCAGCCGCCGGATCCGGCCGGCGATCGCGTCCTTGGTCAGCGGCGGGACGTGCAGCTGCCCGAGCTCCTCGAGCGAGGCCTGCTTGTGCTCGAGCCGCAGGTCACCGGCCATCTTCAGGTGGTCGGGGACCTCGTCGGCAAGGATCTCCAGGGCCCGCTCGACGCGCGCGCCGGCGGCCACGGCGGCCCGCGCGGATCGCCGCAGGTTCGCGTCGTCGAAGTTGGCCAGCCGGTTCGCGGTGGCCCGCACCTCGCGCCGCATCCGGCGCTCCTCCCAGGCCATCAGGGACTCGTGCGCCCCGAGGCGGGTCAGCAGCTGGCCGATGGCGTCGCCGTCGCGGATCACCACGCGGTCCACGCCGCGCACCTCACGCGCCTTGGCCGAGATGCCGAGGCGGCGGGCTGCACCCACGAGCGCCAGCGCCGCCTCGGGACCGGGACAGGTGACCTCGAGCGCCGAGGACCGGCCGGGCTCGGTCAAGGACCCGTGTGCCAGGAAGGCACCGCGCCAGGCAGCGACCGCGTCGCAGCCGGCGCCCGAGACGACCTGCGGCGGAAGCCCGCGGACCGGGCGTCCGCGCCCGTCGAGGAGGCCGGTCTGGCGGGCCAGTGCCTCGCCGTCGCGGACCACCCGGACGACGTAGCGGCTGCCCTTGCGGATCCCGTTGCCGGAGACCATCGCGACGTCGGAGGGATGTCCGTAGACCTCCGCGATGTCACGCCGCAGGCGCCGGGCCGCGGCGCCGGTGTCGAGCTCGGCCTCCACGACGATGCGTCCGCTCACGATGTGCAGCCCGCCCGCGAAGCGGAGCATCGAGGAGACCTCGGACTTCCGACAACAGGTCTTGGTCACGTGTGTGCTGGCCAGCTCCGCCTTCACCTGCGCCGTCATAGCCATGCGCCCGATCCTGCCACGTCTCCACCTTCCGAGATTCAGCCCTGCCTGCAGCCGTTCGTCGGCTGCCCCAGGAGGCGGGGCCGCCGCCAACCTTATGCCCCGTTGAGGAAACCTGCATAAGCTTGGCCCAGCTTGACCGGATCGTGGCGCGGCGAACCGTCCTCCATCGCGAGGTCCGCGACCACCAGCTCGGCGCCCAGGGACCCGGCCGCCCGGGACAGCCCCAGGCCGTCCGGGGTCGCCGCCCGGTCGGCGAGGACGACGTCGAGCCGCAGGTCAGGGGCGTGTGCGACGAGGACCTCCAGGTGCCGCTCGGGGGAGAAGCCGTCGGTCTCCCCTGCCTGGGGCTCCAGGTTGAGCACCACCGCGCGGCGGGCCGGCGACTCCACGAGCGCCTTGCGGAGCTCGGGCACCAGCAGGTGCGGCAGCACGCTGGTGAACCAGGACCCGGGTCCGAGGACGAGCCAGTCGGCGGAGCGGACCGCGTCGAGCGCCTCGGGACAGGCCGGCGGGTCCGCCGGGACGAGGTGTACGGCGGTCACCTGACCTCGCGTCGACGCGACCTCGACCTGTCCCCGCACGGTGGTCAGGGTCTCCGGGTCGGCGGGGTCGACGCCGCGGACCGCCGCGGTGATGTCGAGCGGGGTCACCGCCATGGGGAGGACCCTCCCGTGGGCGCCGAGCAGCCGGCCCACCCAGTCCAGCCCGCCGACGTGGTCGCCGAGCAGCTCCCACAGCGTGACGATGAGCAGGTTGCCGAGCGCGTGGTTGTCCATCTCGCCCTCGCTGGCGAACCGGTGCTGCAGGACCCGGGCCCAGGTGCGGCCCCAGTCGTCGTCGCCGCACAGCGCGGACAGCGCCTGCCGCAGGTCGCCGGGCGGCAGCACCCCGAACTCGCGACGCAGCCGGCCGGAGGACCCGCCGTTGTCGGCGACGGTGACCACCGCGGTCAGGTGCTCCACGACCCGCCGCAGCGCACTCAGGGACGCGGCGAGGCCGTGGCCCCCGCCGAGGGCCACGACCCGCACGTCACTCGCGTCCGAGGTCACGGTGCACCGGACGCGCGTCCAGTCCCTCGGCCCGCAGCCGGGCGGCGATCTCCTCGGCCATGGCGACGCTGCGGTGCTTCCCGCCGGTGCAGCCCACGGCCACGGTCATGAACCGCTTGCCCTCGCGGAGGTACCCGGCGCTGACCGTGCGCAGCACCGGGATGTACTGCTCCAGGAACATCTGCGCCTCGGGCCGGCCCTTCACGTACGCGGCGACCTCCTCGTCCCTCCCCGACAGCGGCCGCAGCTCGGGAACCCAGTGCGGGTTGGGCAGGAAGCGCATGTCGGCCAGGAGGTCCGCATCCACCGGGATGCCGTACTTGAACCCGAAGCTGACGATCGTCGCCTTCAGGGAGGTGGTCTTCTCCGTGCCGAAGGCCTCGGCCACCTTGTCGGTGAGCTGGTGCACGTTGAGACTGCTGGTGTCGATCACCAGGTCCGCGTCCCCGCGCAGGTCGTCGAGCGCGGTGCGCTCGCGACGCAGTCCGTCGAGCAGCCGGCCGCCCTCCTGCAGCGGGTGCGGGCGGCGGGCCGCCTCCTGCCGGCGGACCAGCACCTCGTCGTTCGCCTCCAGGAACAGCAGCGTGGTGCGCCGCCCGGTGCTGCCGCGGGAGAGCACCTCATGGAGGCCGGTGAAGAAGGCACCCGACCGGACGTCCACCACGACCGCGACCGGCTGCATCGGACCGTGCGTCTCGTCGACGAGGCGCACCACGTCCGCGACCAGCTGGGGCGGCAGGTTGTCCACGACGTAGAAGCCGAGGTCCTCGAGCTCCTTGGCGGCGGTGCTCCGGCCGGCGCCGGTCATCCCGGTGACGACCACCACCTCGCCGCGGTGGCCCCCGTGCTGCTCCGGCGGCGCGGAGTCCTCCGGCGTGCTCATCACGCCTCCTCGATCTCTCCGGTGGCAGTGTTCACACCGACCGGCCGGCGGGTCTCGCGACCGAGCGCGTCCACGATGGCCTCGGCGGTCCGCAGCCCGATCCCCGGCACCTCGGCGATCTCCTCCACCGTCGCGGCGCGCAGCCTCTTCAGCGAGCCGAACCGCTTGAGGAGGCTCTTGCGGCGCACCTCCCCCAAGCCCGGCACGTCGTCGAGCAGGCTCTCCACCATGCTCTTGGACCGGCGGGACCGGTGGTGGGTGATCGCGAAGCGGTGCGCCTCGTCGCGGATGCGCTGCAGCAGGTAGAGGCCCTCGCTGGTGCGCGGCAGGATCACCGGGTCCTCCTGCGAGGGGAGCCAGACCTCCTCCAGCCGCTTGGCCAGCCCACACACCGGCACGTCATCGATCCCGAGCTCGTCGAGCGCACGCTGCGCAGCCGCCACCTGCGGGGGCCCACCGTCGACGACGACGAGGCCCGGGACGTAGGCGAACTTGCGGGGCCGCCCGGTGTCCGGGTCGACCAGCATCGGCCCGTCGTTCTCCTCGGACACCTGCTCGTCGCCGGTCACCTCGCCGGTGTCCGCGCGCTCGTCCAGCAGCCGCCGGAACCGCCGGGTGATCACCTCGTGCATCGAGGCGACGTCGTTCTGCCCCTCCACGCCCTTGATCACGAAGCGGCGGTACTCCCCCTTGCGGGCAAGGCCGTCCTCGAACACCACCATCGAGGCGACCACCTCGGTGCCCTGCAGGTTCGAGATGTCGTAGCACTCGATGCGCAGCGGCGCCGACGGCAGCCCGAGGGCGACCTGGATCTCCTCGAGCGCCCGGTTGCGGGTGGTGAGGTCGCTGGCCCGCTTGGTCTTGTGCAGCGCCAGCGCCTGCAGGGCGTTGCGGGCCACGGTCTCCTGGAGCGCCTTCTTGTCGCCGCGCTGTGGGACCCGCAGGGCCACCTTCGACCCCCGCAGCTCGCTGAGCCACTGCTCGAGCACGGCGGTGTCCTCGGGGAGCGCCGGGACGAGCACCTCCCGGGGGATGGAGTCGCCGAGCTCACCGTCGTACAGCTGGAGGAGGAAGCGCTCGACGAGCCCGGCGGTGTCCGCGTCATCCACCTTGTCGGCGACCCAGCCCCGCTGACCTCGGATCCGTCCGCCCCGCACGTAGAAGATCTGCACGGCGACCTCGAGCGGGTCCTCGGACAGTGCCACCACGTCGGCGTCCGTCCCGTCCCCGAGGACCACCTGCTGCTTCTCGGTGGCGCGGTTGAGGGCACCGATGTCGTCGCGGAGCCGGGCGGCGCGCTCGTAGTCGGTGGCCGCAGACGCGGCGTACATCTCCTTCTCGAGCCGCTTCACGAAGGCGGCAGTCTGGCCGGCCATGAAGTCGCAGAAGTCGTCGACGATCCGACGGTGCTCCTCGGGGGTGACCCGGCCGACGCAGGGCGCGGAGCACTTGCCGATGTAGCCGAGCAGGCAGGGCCGGCCGATCTGCTCGGAGCGCTTGAACACCCCGGCGGAGCAGGTGCGTACGGGGAAGACGCGCAGCAGCAGGTCGACGGTCT
>JAWWPF010000316.1:0-3623 GCA_033850795.1 Nocardioidaceae bacterium
GGTTTCCTAAACCGTGCGTCGCAGGTTCGAATCCTGCCGGGGGCACCATGTGATGTGCGGGCTCGCCGTACTGGCCTGTGGCAACGTCTTGCTGGTTGACTGGTCCGATGGTTGCGCCACTGCCGGAGCCGGACCCGATCATCGATCCCGATGCGCCCGTGCCGGACGATCCGGGCGAGCTGCTTCCCGACGCTCCGGAGCCCCTGCCTCCCGCGCCGATCGAACCGACTCCTGACGATCCCGGCGGCGACCCCGGCGGTGTGCCGGAGCCGGCCTGATCCACCTCAGGGGGACCTGGCCGCGGACCTCCTCTGGCAGTTCGCTCCAGTACGCCGAACGCGGGTCAGCGCCTCGCGGGTGCGCAGTCCGGGCAGCACGAGTCACGCATCGACGAAGGTCACTCGGCTCCGGGGACGATGCGCGTGTCGCGCACGGCCCCGCCATCCAGAGCAGCGAGCGCGTCCTGGTAGGCGGGACTCTCGTGCGCAGCAACAGCGGCCTCGACCGACTCGAACTCGATGACCACCGTCCGGGTTTCCTCACCGGATTCGTAGGTCTGCTCAGGCAGCCCTCTGGCCAGGTAGGTCCCACCTGCGCCACGGATGGCGGGGCCGGCCAGCTCGGCATAGGCCGCGAGCTTGCCCTCGTCGAGGATCTCCTTGTAGATGCTGATCCAGTACGCCGTCATCAGGTCATCCTGCCCCATGGTGAGTCTTCGCTCCTCCCAGCGACCGCCGCCGTTTCCGGCAGCAGCTGTCCTCGGCCTAGTACCCGGGGAACACCTGCTGCAGCTCGTCCAGCGTGACGTTGCCGGAAACGCGTACGCCGGCGGCGTGCTCAGCACGGAGCCGCCCGCTCAGCAGCCGCACCACAGCCTCCGCCGGACCCTCGAACGTCGCCGTCGGCTCGTCGACCGCGCCGGTCACGGTCACCGTGTCGGTGATCTCGATACCCCCGCGCGGGATCGCCAGACGGACCTCCCGGTCGATCTGGTCGGCGTGGGCGGAGAAGCCCAGCAGGAAAGCCAGTGGTCCACTGAACAGCTCGACGAGCAGCTCGGCCGACTCCGTGTCGACGGTCGCGGACGGGTCCACCCCCACGCGCACGTCCCAAGCGTGGTTCGCCACCTCGTTGAGCCGCATGCCGAGCGCGACCACCAGCGGCACGGGCTGGGGCAGGAACCCCAGGTCGATGATCAGGCTCGGGCGCTGCTCGTCGCTGAGCGCCTCGACCGTGTCCAGGTAGGCCGCGTCGTGGGTGACGTACCCGGCCGCCTGTTCGGCCGGGCGCAGGGCGTTCCACCGAGCCCAGATCGCCTGGTTCTCCTCCGCGTCGACCTGCTCGCCAGCCGCGGCCGCGATCGGCTTGCGCGAGATCTCGGCGCCGCTGCCGAGATGCGAGAGCACCTGCGCGACAGTCCACTCCGTCGCGCCGCTGGGGCCGGCCAGCTGTTGCTCGGACAGGGTCGGTACCAGTGCGGCGAGGGTGTCGTGGTTGGCCCGGAGCGCCGCGATGGTGCGATCAACAAGTGTCGTCATACCGGCGCAACCGTGAGGTCCACGGCTTTCTTCCGTCAGGGGCGATCTACGAGGACTTGGTGTTGGCAGCACCCGAGGCTTGGACGGTGTGCCACAGCCCCGCGAAGCCTTGGCCCTTGGTGTCAGCCGGGGTCTGGTCCCCAAGGAAGAAGTACAGCGGGTGACCCTTGTAGGTGACCTGGGTGACGCCAGGGAAGGGGCTGCTCTTGCCGAGCAGACTGGCCTTCGCGCCGGCCGCGGCGGTGGGGGCTCCGAAGGTGTGCATGGGGACCCAGGCCTTCAGGCAGGCCCCGGTGCATGCGCTCTTGCCGTTCTTGTCCTTGCTGAACATGTAGAGCGTCTGGCCGCGCCCGTCCACGAGAACCTTGCCCACCGAGGGCTTGGCGGCCACCGCGACCTTCGCCGGCTTCTCCTGGGGCACACCGGCCGGGTTCATGACCCACCAGATGCTCTGGACGGCCTGGCCGTTGGTGTCCCCGGGCTTCGCGTCGAAGGCGAACGTGTACAGCGGGTACTTGTTGTAGGTGACCTGGGTCTTCCCGTCCTTGCGCTTGGTGGTCCCGAGCAGCGAGGCGTCAGCGCCGCTTCCGGCCGTGGGCTTTCCGGTGGTCAGGGCCGGCGGCCAGGCAGCTGCGCACCCGCCGTAGCAGACGCTGGCGCCCCGGTTGTCCGGGTTGAACATGTAGAGGACGCGTCCCTTGCTGTCGGTCAGCACCGACCCTGTGCTCGTGGACGCGACCTTGATCTGGGCGGCGCCCGAGCCGGAGGCCGCCGAGGGGCTGGCGGACGAGGGACTCGCGGAGGGAGAGCTGGCAGAAGACGCTTTCGGCTTCGGCGAGCTGCTCGAGGAGTTCCCTCCGCCGCAGGCGGCCATGGAGAGCAGCGCTGCTGCCAGCACCGAGGTCTGGACTACACGAATCTTGAGCATGAGAGTGCCGCCTAACCGTGTTGAGCCCGTCTTTTTCAGGCTTGTTATCGAGTACGGTCTGTCGGCTCGATCGGTTCACGGCGAACCCTGGCCGTTCCCGAACTGTGACCATCGGCCGGTGGATCGGCGCGGAACCGCCCCTTATCGTTCTGCGCGTGCCCGGACCGCGCCTGCACATCCTCTGGGTCTGTGGCGCCCCAGGAGCCGGCAAGTCGACCGCTGCCTGGTCGCTGTTCGAGGAGCTCGCCGCAGCGGGCCATCGAGTCGCCTACGCCGACATCGACCAGCTGGGCATGCTGTACCCAGCGGTCGACGGGGATCCCGAGCGGCACGCGCTGAAGGCAACAGCGCTCGCGGCCTTGGTGCCGGGCTACCTGGCCGCCGGAGCCCGGACGCTCATCGTCTCCGGCGTTGTGGACGTGCACACCGGGGCGAGGACGGCTCTGCCGCCGGACGTGGATCTCACGATGGTCCTACTCTCGCCGGACCCCACGACGCTCCGCCAGCGGATCCTCGCCCGGGGCCCGGACCATCATGAGGCCGAGGAGGCGGTGGCGGAGGACGCGCTGCTGCGGAACGCGGCATTCGTCGACGGCCTGATCACGACCGCCGGGCTGTCCCTGACGGACACAGTCGAGCGCCTGCGGGCCTACACGGGGGAGCCCCGAACGTCGCCGGACGCGCCGCGTCGGATGGTCACCTCCGATGCCCACATGGAGGTCCTCGTCCTCACCGGCCCGCGGGCGGCGGGTTCCTCGACCATCGGGTTCGGGCTGGCCACGCGCCGGTGGCGCGCCGGCCGGAGGACGGGCTTCGTGGACCTGCAGCAGCTGGGGTTCTCCTGGAGCCGGGACGGTCGGGTGTCGTCCGACGCGACCCTGGCGATCGTTCAGCTTGCGGTCCTGCACGGCCTGCTGGCGGAGCTTGGCGCTGGGCTGCTCGTGGTGAGCGGGCACCTCTCCGTCGGGGACCGGGCCACCCTGAGGGCGGCGGTTCCAGCGGCTCGGGTCACGGTTGTGCGGCTTCGAGCCGATCGAGGATCCATCGAGGAGCATGTGTCCGCCCGCGTCAGACGCAGCGCCGCACGCCTGGCCGGTGACGACCTTCTGGATGCGGACCGGTCACATCAGGAGGGCGTCGTCCTTGCCGCCCTTGCC